>CBFGTN010000071.1:0-9504 GCA_965652075.1 uncultured bacterium | reverse complement strand
TCACGACGATCAAGCGCCGCATCCAGCGCCTCGAGGCGCTCGAGGCGCGACGCGAGGCGGGGGAGTTCGAGCGCCTCACGAAGAAGGAGGCCTCGAAGCTCACCGAGGAGATCAACAAGCTCGACGCAGCGCTCGGCGGCATCCGCAAGATGCGCCGGCTGCCGGGCGCCGTCTTCATCGTCGACCCGCACCGCGAGTCGATCGCCGTGGCCGAGGCTCGCAGGCTCGAGATCCCGATCGTCGCCATGACCGACACGAACTGCGACCCGGACCTCGTCGACTGGGTCATCCCGGCCAACGACGACGCGATCCGCTCGGTCCGGCTCATCTGCGGCCTCGTCGCCGACGCGGCGACCGCCGCCGGCCAGGAGCGGCAGGCGCGCCTCGACGAGGAGTTCGAGCAGGCGGAGGCGATGCCCCCGGTCGACGAGTCGACGCTGACCTCCGATGCCGACTACTCCGCGGCGCTGGCCTCCGGCGAGGCGCTCGTCTTCGAGCCGGAGCCCGAGGACGACGAGGAGGAGGAGCGCAAGGCGCGAGCCCGCCGCGCAGCACATCTCGACGAGGGTGAGCCCGAGCACGACCCCGACCGCGAGCACGAGCGCAAGATCGACGAGCACACCAGGGAGACCCGCCACTAGGCGGGCCGCGAAAGGACCATGACCAACACCGTGATGATCAAGCCAGAGGACGTGAAGCAGCTCCGGGAGAAGACCGGGGCCGGCATCATGGACTGCAAGCGCGCGCTGGAGGAGAGCTCCGGCGACTTCGACGCCGCCGTGCTGTGGCTGCGCGAGAAGGGCCTCTCGACGGCCGCGAAGAAGGCCGGACGCGAGGCGCGCGAGGGCGTGATCGCGAGCTACATCCACCATGGATCGCGGCTCGGCGTCCTCGTCGAGCTGAACTGCGAGACGGACTTCGTCGCGCGCACCGACGACTTTCAGAAGCTGGCCCAGTCGATCGCCATGCACATTGCCGCGCTCGAGCCCCGCTGGATCAGTCGCGACGACGTGCCCGCCGAGCTCGTCGACGAGCAGAAGCGGCTCTTCACCGTCGACGCCGAGCGCGAGGGTCGCCCGGCCGACCGCGTGCCGATGATCGTCGAGGGGCGCCTGAACAAGTGGTTCGAGTCGCCCGGAACCGTCCTCCTCGACCAGCCGTACCGCGACACGGACCAGACCGTCGCCGACCTGATCACCGAGAAGGTCGCGCTGCTCGGGGAGAACATCCGCGTCGCGAGGTTCGCGCGGATGGCCGTCGGTGAGTCCGCGTCGGCGGAGGCCGACGGCGGCGAGCCGGCCTGAGCGCATGACTGACGGGGCCGGCGCCCTGGCGACGACGCCCCCGCGCCGGGTGCTGCTGAAGCTGTCCGGCGAGGCGCTGCTCGGTGAGCACGAGTACGGGATCGACCCGAGCACCGTCCGGGAGATCGCCAAGGAAGTCGCCGACGCGGCGTCGGAGGGGATCCAGGCCGCGATCGTCGTCGGTGGCGGGAACATCTTCCGGGGGCTGGCGGCGAGCGCGGAGGGCATGGACCGCGCGACGGGCGACTACATGGGCATGCTGGCGACGGTCATGAACGGCCTCGCGTTGCAGGACGCGCTCGAGCAGATCGGGCAGCCGACGCGCGTGATGAGCGCGATCGCGATGAACGAGATCTGCGAGCCGTATATCCGGCGTCGCGCCGTTCGGCACCTCGAGAAGGGCCGCGTGGTGGTCATGGTCGCCGGTACCGGGAACCCGTACTTCACGACCGACACCGCCGCGACGCTCCGCGCCGTGGAGGTCCACGCCCAGGTGATCCTGAAGGCGACGCGCGTGGACGGGGTGTACGATGCCGACCCCGAGAAGCACCCGGAAGCGCAGCGCTACAGCCGGATCGGCTACACCGAGCTGCTGAGCAACCGGCTCCAGGCGCTCGATGCGACCGCCGTCAGCCTGGCGATGGACAACGAGATGCCGATCGTCGTCTTCGACATGACCGTCCGCGGGAACATCGCCAGGGCGGTGCGCGGCGAGCGCATCGGTACGCTGATCGCAGGAGAGGAGTCCCGATGACGCACGAGGCGCTGACCGCGATCGAGCCGAAGATGCAGCGTGCCATCGAGGCGATGGAGCGCGACTTCGCCGGCATTCGGACCGGTCGGGCATCGACCGGAATGGTCGAGCGCATCACCGTCGACTATTACGGAACCCAGACACCGCTGAACCAGGTGGCCGGCATCAGCACGCCGGACCCGCACCTCATCGTCATCCAGCCCTGGGACCGATCGGTCCTGTCGGCCATCGAGAAGGCGATCACGAAGAGCGACATCGGCCTCGTTCCCAACGTCGACGGGACCGTCGTTCGATTGTCGGTGCCGCCGCTCACCGAGGAGCGCCGCAAGGAGATGGTGAAGCAGGTGCACCGTCGCACGGAGGAGGCCCGCGTCGAGGTCCGCAACCATCGGCGCGAGGCGGCCGACGTTCTCAAACGGGCGCTTCGAGACGGCGACCTGAGCGAGGACGAGGAGCGCCGCGAGCTCGAGAACCTCCAGAGGCTGACCGACCGGCACATCGAGGCCATCGACGCGCGCGCCGACCGCAAGGAAGGCGAGATCCTGGAGGTCTGACCGGTGGCGGACGAGGTCCGACCCCGGCACGTGGCGATCATCGCCGACGGCAACCGGCGCTGGGCGCGTGAGCGGGGCCTTCCGGTCCTCGCCGGGCACGTCCAGGGCATCGAGGCGATGCGACCGATCGTCAGGAGGGCGCGTGACCGCGGAGTCGAGACGCTGAGCGTCTACACGTTCAGCACTGAGAACTGGGCCCGCCCGGACGACGAGGTGTCCGGGCTCTTCGGGCTCATCGACGGCGCGGTCCGCCAGTACACCGACGAGCTCATCACCGAGGGCGTCCGCGTCCGAGTCATTGGTCGCCTCCACGAGGCACCGTCGGACGTCCAGCGCTCGATCCGCGCGGCGGAGGAGCGGACGAGCGGCGGGCGCGGCCTGACGCTCAACATCTGCTTCAACTACTCGGGGCGTGCCGAGATCGTCGACGCGGCGCGGGCGATGCTCGCGGCGCGGGCCGACCCGAACGCCATCGACGAGGCGCACTTCGCCGACCACCTCTACACGGCCGGCCAACCCGACGTCGACCTCCTCATCCGCACCGGCGGCGACCAGCGGACGAGCAACTTCCTCCTCTGGCAGGCCGCGTACGCCGAGCTCATCTTCTGCGCGAAGTACTGGCCCGACTTCAGCGCCGAGGACTTCGACGCCGCCCTCGCGGAGTACGAGCGCCGCGAGCGGCGCTTCGGGAGCTGACCGATGCTGCGAACGCGGCTGGTGACCGCACTCCTGCTCGCGCCGCTGGTCCTCGCGATCATCTTCCTCGGCGAGCCGTGGCTGTCGCTTCTCATCGGGATCGTCGCCTTCCTCGCCCTCGTCGAGGTCGTCGCGCTGCTTGATGCGGCCGGCTACGAGCCGCCGCAGGTGCTGACGATCGTGGCGGGGATGGCGCTCACCGCGGCCGGGCTCGTCGCCGCCAACCAGGACAGCGTCGGCGGCGTCGTGACCGCGCTGCTGAACGCGCTCGATCCGCCGGGCCTCGTCGCGGCGACGCTGGTGGCCGCAATGCTCCTGCTGGCGATCGTGGCGTTCACCCGCGCCGACCCGCGCGCCGGCTTCCAGACGTGGGCGACCTCGACGTTCGGCATTGCCTACATCGGCCTCCTGCTGCCATCCCTCGTGCTCGTCGCGCACCTCGCGCCGCCTGGCGGCTCGTGGACGACGCCGGTCGGTGCGTTCGGCCTCGGCTCCGGGGCCGCCTGGGCGCTCACCCTCATCCTCGTCGTCTGGGGCTACGACACTGGCGCCTACTTCACCGGGCGCCTGGTGGGGCGACGACACCTGCTCGACCACATCAGTCCCTCGAAGACCGTCGAGGGACTCCTGGGCGGCCTGGTGCTCGCGACGATCGCGGCCGGCGTCGGCGCGCTGCTTGTCGGCCTCGAGCCGTGGCACCCGTTGATCATCGGCCCGGTCGTCGGCCTGATCGCGCAGATGGGCGACATCGCGGAGTCGATGCTGAAGCGCGCGGCCGGCCGAAAGGACTCGGGCTTCCTCGTGCCCGGCCACGGCGGCATCCTCGACCGGATCGACTCGTTCCTGTTCGCGGCGCCGGTCCTGGCCGGCTACGCGCTCCTCGTCGCCGGACGGGTGGTGTGACCGGCCTCGCGGTCCTCGGATCGACCGGGTCGATCGGCACGCAGGCGCTCGAGGTCGTCGCGGCACTCGGTGACCGCTTCAGCGTCCTCGGCCTCGCGGCGGGTCATGCCGACGACCGGTTCGTCGCACAGCTCGCCGCCTGGTCGTCCGCGCGCGCGTGGGCGCCAGGGAGCCGGCCGTCGGAGATCGACGGTGAACGTTGGGCAACTGGCGGCCTCGACGAGCTGGCGACCGCCGACGGCGTCGAGATCGTCCTCGTCGCGACGACCGGCATGACCGCCCTCCCGGCCGTGCTCGCCGCGCTGCGGGCGGGAAAGCGCGTCGCGCTGGCGAACAAGGAGACGCTCGTGACCGGCGGCCACCTGGTCGCCGCGCTCCTGGACGAGCTGGGCGGGGATCCGCTGGACCGGCTGCGCCCGGTCGACAGCGAGCACTCCGCGATCTGGCAGTGCCTGCTCGGGGAACGGATCGGCGACGTCGCGCGTCTGGTGCTGACAGCCAGCGGAGGACCCTTTCGCGGACGTGACGCTGTGCAGCTCGCGTCGGTCACGGCGGAGGAGGCCCTCGCCCACCCGACCTGGCGGATGGGGCCGAAGATCACGATCGACTCGGCAACCCTCGTGAACAAGGCGTTCGAGGTCATGGAGGCTCGATGGTTGTACCGGCTCCCGTACTCTAAGATCGACGCAGTGATCCACCCCCAGAGCGTCGTGCACTCGCTCGTCGAGTTCGCCGATGGCTCGTTCAAGGCCCAGCTCGGCCTTCCCGACATGAGGCTTCCCATCCAGTACGCGCTGACCCACCCGGACCGCCTCCCTTCGCCGGCTGCCTCGTCAGCGCCTGCGGACTGGGGAGCCCTGGAGTTCTCGTCGCTGGCCGATACCGACTATCCCGCCTACGCCGCCGTGCGCGCCGCCGCCGACGCGGGCGGCAACCGCGGAGTGATCCTCAACGCCGCCGACGAGGTGGCAGTCAGCGCGTTCCTGGAGGGACGGATCGCCTTCACGGCAATCGCCGACACGATCGCATCCGCCGTCGACCGATGGGGGTCGCCCGATGAGCCCGATCTCGCCGAGGTCATCGCCCTCGACGCCGAGGTCCGTGGCTCGCTCGCCGGAGCGCTCGCCTGATGGACGTCCTGGGCACCGTCGCCGCCTTCGTCGCGATCCTCGTCGTCCTCGTGCTCGTCCACGAGATCGGGCACTACGTCACGGCCAAGGCCGCCGGTATCACGGTCGAGGAGTTCGGGATCGGGTTCCCGCCGCGGATCGCATCGGTGACGTGGCACGGCACGCGATACAGCCTGAACTGGATCCCGCTCGGCGGCTTCGTCCGGATGCTCGGCGAGGATGGCGACGTCGAGATCCGGCGGCTCCGCGAGGGCGGCCTGAACGACGCCGAGATCGATCACGCCATGGAGGGCGCGTTCAACCGCAAGCCGATCTGGATGCGGATCGGCGTGCTCCTCGCCGGGGTCGCCATGAACTTCGTCCTCGCGGGCGCCGCGTTCGCGTGGGCCGCCGCGATGCCGCAGCCGGTGAGCCTCGGCCCGCTCCACATCCTCGAGGTCCAGGCGGACAGCCCGGCCGAGGGCGTGCTCGAGGTCGGCGACATCATCACCGCTGCCGACGGGCGCACCTTCGAGCAGTCGCGCGACCTCACGAGCTACGTCTCCACGCGCGCTGGGGAGCCGGTCACGCTCACGATCGTGCGGGACGGCGAGACCCTGACGCTCACCGTCACGCCTCGCGAGCTGACCGATGACCAGATCCGCCAGGGAGTCGGCGCGATCGGCTTCAGCTGGCAGGCCGACGAGGTGGGGGAGGGACCGCCGCTCGCCGCCAACCCGGTCGCGGCGCTCGGCGTCGGCTACGCGACGGCCGTGCAGGCGGCGGTCGAGATCCCGGGCGGCCTCGCCGGCGCGATCGGCGGACTGCTCGGCCTCAACCCGGATGGGGCCGGAGACGCGCGCGGGCCGATCGGAATCGCACAGATCACCGGTGAGGTGATCGATGCCGGCCTGCTCGCCGTCGTCCAGTTCATCGGCATCCTCTCGATCAACCTCGCGATCCTCAACGTGCTGCCCTTCCCGCCGCTGGATGGTGGCCGGATCGCCGTCGTGCTTCTCGAGGCGGCTCGGCAGCGCCGGCTCCCCGCCGAGCGGGAGGCGCTGATCTACCTCACGGGGTTCGCGCTGCTCATCGCGCTCGTGATCCTCATCAGCATCCAGGACATCCAGCGCCTGATCACCGGCGGCTAGAGACTCCACCGAGCGGGACCGCGCCCCGTACCCGGCCGGTACTCGTGGCGGAGGATGGGGCCGGATCCCACGCACGAGGGCGGGTTCCCGCATGGGTTGTTTTCGCCGGCCCACGCGAGCCTTGACCCAGAAGTACTGGTGTCGCGTCGCCGCTCGCACGCCCCACTCGACGACTGAGCCGCCGACAGGACCCGGGGGTACCACCGAGCCATCGCTCGGCTGCGTCGGCCCCAATTATGGTCCCAGCGCACATCGCTCTGTCGGGACGCCGAACGCTCGAGTGCCCGATCCGCGCATCTCGCACGCGGGGGTTGGCGGAGGGATCAGGGGGATTCAACCAGACCGTCGGACCGCTGACCCGGAGTCGGTGGACCGTCCGTCCGACAGGAGTGACTGACAATGCTCAAGCGTCGTCTTGCGGCGCCAATCGGTGCCCTGGGCATCATGGTCCTGGGGACCGGACTCGTGTTCGCGTCTCACCAGTTCCCCGATGTGCCGGATACGAACAAGTTCCACGACGACATCGCGTGGATGTACGAGAACGGCATCACGCAGGGGTATCACAACGGCAACTTCGGCCCCTTCGACGTCGTGACCCGCCAGCAGATGGCGGCCTTCATGCACCGCTTCCACGATGCCTTCCCACCGGAGCCCGGCCCCGAGGGCCCGCAGGGTCCGCAGGGTGAGCCCGGAACGCCGGGCGGCCCGCCCGGCCCTGAAGGCCCGGCAGGTCCCGAAGGCCCCGCAGGTCCGGCGGGCCCCGAAGGACCCGCGGGTCCGGCAGGCCCCGCAGGTCCGGCAGGTCCCGCAGGTCCCGCAGGCGCGGGAACCGTCGCCCAGGCGCGTGTCGTCGGCACCGCGGCCAGCGACACCGACGCCGACAACGGCGAGTCCTGGACCGTCACCGCCACATGCCCAGCGGGCAAGGTGGTCTTCGGTGGAGGCGGGAGCATCGTCGAGAACAGCTCGGATGCCGTCATCGTCGCCGTCTCGTCGTTCCCGTCGTCGGACACCGTCTGGACGTTCAAGGCGGAAGTGGTGTCGGACAGCGACTCCGGCAGCAAGGACAAGAGCGACGGGGTCACCGTGACCGCCTACGTCCTCTGCGGGAACGCCTAGTCGCGCCAAGCCACCCACGATCGAGGCATTCGGACCCCGGCGGCGATCCGCCGGGGTCCGGCCATGAACGGGCGACGCTCGACCGACCGCGTGACCGATCGCCGGGACCTGGCCCCGGTGGCGCCGAGAGGGGGGTTCGGGTATACTTCCGCACGGTTCGACCGGCCATTGCGAACCACTGAATACTGAACTGAGCGCCTGAGACGTGGGTCGGTTCGCCTCCCACGTCTTTGCTTGTCTGCGGGTACGAGGAGCGGGGCATGAATCGAGACTTCATTGGAGCGCTGCTCCAGCTGAATGCCGAGAAGGGTGTGCCCCAGGAGATCCTGATCCGAACGCTGGAGCAGGCGATCGAATCGGCCTACCGACGCAATGCCGATGCCCCCGAGAACGTCGTCGTCACCGTCGACCCCGAGAGCGGCGAGATCAGCGTGGCGCGCGAGTACGAGGTCGTCGCCGGGGAGCAGGAGATCGAGGATCCCGAGCTGCAGATGACCGCGGCCGCCGCCCAGAAGATCGACCCCACGACCGGGGTCGGCGGCAAGGTCCGCATCCCGGAGAACGTCACGCAGGCCCAGCTCGGCCGCATCGCGGCGCAGACCGCGGGCCAGGTGTATCGCCAGCGCCTCCGCGAGGCCCAGCGCGACGTCGTGTTCCAGCAGTACGCCGCCCGCGAGGGCGAGATCATGACCGGCAATGTGCAGCGCACGACCGACTCGGCCGTCGTGCTGGACATGGGCAAGGACGTCGAGGCGGTCCTCGCCGTGACCGAGCAGCTGCCGAACGAGACGTACCGCATCGGCCAGCATCTGAAGGTCTACGTCATGGAGGTGCGGCGCACGACGCGAGGGCCGGTCATCGTCGCCAGCCGGACCCATCGGGGCTTCCTCCGTCGCCTGATGGAGATGGAGATCCCGGAGATCTACAACGGCACTGTCGTCATCCGCGGGATCGCGCGTGAGGCGGGGAGCCGCTCGAAGGTCGCCGTCGAGAGTCGCCAGCAGGGCGTCGACGCCAAGGGCGCGGCGGTCGGCCAGCGCGGAGCGCGGATCCAGTCGATCGTCGCCGAGCTCAACGGCGAGAAGGTCGACATCGTCCTGTGGGACGAGGATCCGGGCCGCTTCGTCGCCGAGGCGCTCAGCCCGGCCGAGGTCCTGAGCGTGCGGATCGACGAGGAGCACAAGATCGCCAACGTCATCGTGCCCGAGCGCCAGCTGAGCCTGGCCATCGGCAAGGAGGGCCAGAACGCCCGGTTGGCCGCCAAGCTGACCGGCTGGCGGATCGACATCCGCTCGGAGGCCGGCGTCGCCACCGCCGCTGCGGGCGGGCACGTCGAGCACGGTGACGACGGTGAGGAAGCCGGCCTCGACGGGCGTGAGCCGAACGCGGAGGCCTCGGAGTCGGACACGGCCGATGCCGAAGCGACGACCTGATCACGTTCCGACGCGCAGCTGCGCGGTCTGCCGGACCTCGCGCCCGAAGCGCGAGATGACCCGGCTGGTCCGTACGGCCGATGGGTCGGTCGTGCGCGACGACACGGGACGTCAACCCGGTCGTGGGACCTACATTTGTCACGATCCGGCCTGCCGCGACGCCGTCATGGCCGCGGCGGCCGTCAAACGGGCGCTCGGCGCGGAGCCCGCGCCATCAGCGCTCGCATTCGAGGTGAACGATGCCGCCAAATAGATACCGACAGCGGCGCCCGCCACGCCCACTGCGCAAGCGCACGGGCCAGCGTCCCGGCGGCGTCCTGACCGAGACAGCTCCACCCCGACCGACGGGTCCTGTCGAGCTGCCGAACCCGGTCGTGGTCAAGGACTTCGCCGAGGCGCTCGGCGTCAGCCATGCCGAGGTCATCAACGTCCTGATCCGCAACGGGATCTTCGCGACCGTCAACCAGTCGATCGACTTCGA
>CBFGTN010000070.1:0-9538 GCA_965652075.1 uncultured bacterium | reverse complement strand
CAGGGCCGCCGGACAACCCCGCGAGACGGGCGGATGCCAGGGAGCTCGCCGACGCATTTCTCCACGCGGTCGGCGGCGGGCAGCCCGACCGCGGGTGGTCCCTGCTCCATCCGTACTCCCAGGAGGATTGGGGCGATGAGGCCGCCTGGGTCGAGGCAGCCGGCGAAGCCGATTGGTCGCGCTTCGCGTTCACGGTGCTCGAGGCACGCTACTGCGACGACGGCGTGATCTGCCCCATCGATCTGGAGATCCCCGGCGGTCCCGCATCGGTTCCGGCGTTGGTCACCTCCAGCGATGCGGGCGTCATCTTCGGCCTGGACGCACGAGCCGACGTCACCCGCGCCGAGATCTGGGTCTGGCTCCCGGACATCCTCCGCGGGCGCGGCGGGATCATGGTTCCGAAGCGCTGACCCCCGGAGGTTCGGCGCCGACATCCCGCGTCCACGCACCGGTCGCGTCCGCCAAGAGTTCGGCGACGTCTCGAACCGCCACGTCCGTGCGCTGGAGGTCGGTCGTTCCGTCGCGCAGCATGATCAGGCAGAACGGGCACGACGTCGCGATCTCGTCCGGCTCCTTCTCCAGCGCCTGCTCGACGCGCTTGTGATTGATGCGTGTGCCCTCACGCTCCTCCATCCACATGCGCGCGCCGCCGGCGCCGCAGCACATCCCGCGCCGATGGTGGAGGTCCATCTCCACGATCGACTGGCCCGGCACGGACTCGACGACGCGGCGGCCCTCGTCGTAGACCTGGTTGTAGCGGCCGAGGTAGCAGGCGTCGTGGTACGCGACGACCGCGTCATGGTGCTCGGTCGGCACGAGCCGGCCCTCGGCCACCAGGCGGTCGAGCAGCTGCGTGTGGTGGATGACCTGGACGCCGCTCAGGCCCATCTGCGGGTACTCGTTGCGGATCGTGTTGAAGCAGTGCGGGCAGGTCGCGACGATCGTGCTGATGCCGTGCTCGGCATGGACCGCCGACAGCGTCGCGACGTTCTCCTCGGCGAGCATCTGGTACAGGTACTCGTTGCCCGCACGGCGGGCCGGGTCGCCGCTGCAGGTCTCGCGTGGCCCGAGCACGACGAACGGCACCGTGGCCTGGCGCAGGAGCTGCGCCATCGCGCGCACGACCTTGCGGTTGCGGTCGTCGAACGCGCCCGCGCAGCCGATCCACAGCAGCACGCGTCCCTCGAGCGGGTCGGCCACCGGCGAGGACGCGTGGATCGTTCGCCACGGTCCCGCGCCGGCGCCGTCGCCATTCGTCGTCGGGTCGGGACGATCACTCTCGCCGAGGACCGGCACCTCCAGACCCTTGGCCCAGTCGAGGCGTGCCGACCGCGGCTGGCCCCACGGGTTGCCGGCGTTCTCCATGTTGCGGAACGCCGTGTTCAGCTCCTTCGGGAAGCGGCTGTCCTCGAGGACCGCGTTGCGGCGAATCTCCACGATCGTGTCGACGTGCTCGATGAGCACCGGGCAGCCCTCGACACACCAGCCGCACGTCGTGCATTGCCAGACGGCCTCCTCGGGGATCGCGTTGTCGATGAGCGGCAGGCTCAGGGCCTCCTCCGCCCGCTCGTGCGCAAGCGACAGCGCCGCCTCCGAGGCGGCCGCCCCGCCGTTCGCTCCCCCCTTCCACGCGCGCTGCGCCGATGCCGCGGCCGCCAACGCCGTCTCGGCCACGAGGATCTGATCGCGCATCCCCTCCATCAGGTGCTTCGGGCTCAGCGTCTTGCCGGTCACCGACGCGGGGCAGAACTCCATGCACCGGCCGCATTCGGTGCACGCGAGCGGGTCCAGCAGGTGGCGCCACGTGAGGTCCTTCAGCCCCTTCGCCCCGAACACCGGCTCGGGCTCGCCATCGGCCGGCTCGGCCTCCAGATCCATCAGGCGCAGCGCGCCGCGCGGCTCGAGGTTGCGGGCGTAGACGTTCGGCTCGCTGCTGATGATGTGCAGGTGCTTGCTGAACGGCAGGTACGCCAGGAACGCGAGCACCAGGAGGATGTGGGCCCAGGCCATGGCGCCATAGCCGGCCAGCGCGACCCGCGGACCGATGCCCTCGAGCGCCAGGCTCAGCGGGCCCGCGAGCAGGGCCCACATACGTGACGGATGGTCGGGCTCGACGACGTACGCGAACGCGTCGCCGAACAGCTCGGTGAGGACGATGAAGAAGATCAGGCCGAGGATGACGAACGCGTCGCGGGTCAGTGCCAGGCGTGCGGGCCGCACGAGCGTCCGACGAACCACGTAGTAGATGACCGAGGCGAGCACGAGACCGACGAAGACGTTCGCGAAGACGACGACAACGCTCCAGAAGAAGCCGCCCAGCGGCCAGCCGAGGATCGTCTCGACGAGCCCGTTGGTGATGTAGTTGCCCGTCGTCGCCAGCAGGACGACGAAGCCCCAGAACACGAACGCGTGGGCCAATCCCGGCCCGGGATCCTGAAGCAGGCGGCGCTGGCCGAACACGAACACGCCGAGCGCCTGGACGCGACGCCAGAACCGATCGCTTCGCACGAGCGGCCGGCCGGCACGCAGGACGGCCAGGTGCCATCGGCCCCGACGCCAGAACAGGAACAGGGCAATGGCGACGGGCACGATGACGAGCGGATAGAACGGGATGCTCGCGTCCATGGGTCGGCGCCATGGTAGCCGTGGGCCTCGCGCGGACGCGGCCGAAGGTCGCTACGCCGGCGTGGACGGGCTCGGTTCGGGTGGCTGCTGGCCGCGACGGCGCTTCCAGAGGAAGTCGAGCACGACGCTCTGCAGGAGCACGACGACGAGCGCGACCACCGTCAAGGGCTCCTCGGCGAGCGTCGGCGCGAAGAGGAGCAGGACGACGATCGCCGCAAGCATCCCGAGCAGGAGCACCCATCCCCGGGCGCCCGTTTCGGCGCGGATCCGGTAGTGGCCGAACCCGATGAAGGCGAAGATCACGAGCGCCACGACGCTGCCGATGGAGGCGATCGCGTTCAGATCGAAGCCGACGGCCAGGACCGCCGACACCACTGCCGTGATCAGCAGGCCCCCGGAGAGTCGGCCGCCCACCCGGCGCGCCATGAGCGGTGGAAACTGCCCGATCGACACGAGATGCTCGGATAACCCGGTGGCCGGGAAGAGCCCCGCGTTCGTCGCGCCCGACGTGGCGAACAGCGCGGTGACGGTCATCAGCCAGAAGCCCGCCTGACCGAGCACCGGCTCGGCCGCAACCGCCAACGCCGTGCCGCCGGAGTCGATGACCTCGTCGACGGTCAGGGTGCCGAACACGCCGAGCGCAACGGCGACATAGATGACGGTCGCGATCCCGATGGCGACGTACACCGCCCGCGGCAGCCCGCGCACCGGATCGGCGAGCTCGCCGGCGGTGAAGGTGATGACGCCGAAGCCGAGGAAGGCGAAGAACGTCAGCGCAACGCTCCCGACGATGTCGCGCGCGGGCGGGTACGTGCTCGGCGCCAGCAGGGCGAAGTCCGCGCTGGCCAGCGTCGTGACGGCGAACACGGACAGGATCCCGATCACGACGACGACGACGATCGACTGGACGCGGGCGACCGCCTGGGAGCCAAGGGCGTTGAGAAGGGTCATCGCGAGGATCAGGCCCGCCGCGAATGCCTTCGTCGCCCATGCGGGGTCCTGTGCGCCGACCGCGGACGCGGCATAGCTGCCGAACGAGACCGCGACCATCGCGGTGATCACCGCGTTCACCGCCAGCACCAGCCACGCGACGATGCCGGTGATGCTGCCATTGCCGTAGCCGCGGACGACGTACTCGAGCAGGCCGCCGGCGGACGGATAGCGAGCCCCGATCTTGGCGAAGGAGTAGCCCTGCAGGAGCGCCACCCCACCGGCGACGAGGAACGAGATCCAGACCGCCGAGCCAGCGACTTCGCCGGCGGCGCCGAGGAGCGAGAAGATCCCGGCACCGACCATGGAGGCGACGCCGATGAACGCGGCCTGCCGGACCGAGAGCGTCCTCTGCCGCTGAGCGTCGGCCGTCACGCGTTCGATCTCCGATGCGTTGTCTCTGCGCTGGGATTACGTGTCGACCGACCGGCGCGGATGCTGCGCGGGCATTGGTCAGTGGTCGCCGCCCGCTAGCTGGTCGAGCGCGTGCCGAATGACCGGCAGCAGCGCCTCGAGTGACTCCGTGGCGCCCCGCGGCGAGCCGGGCAGGTTCGCGATCAGCGTCGACCCACGTGTCCCGACGACGCCGCGGGAGAGCGCCGCCATCGGCGTCGACGCGAGGCCGGCCGCGCGCATGAGCTCGGCGAGGCCCGGCGCCTCGCGGTCGATGACCCGCCGCGTCGCCGCCGGTGTCACGTCCGTCGGGGTCAGTCCGGTGCCGCCGGTGGTGAGGATGAGCCGATGGCCGGCATCGGCCAGTCGCGCGAGCTCCGCCGCGATTTGGGGCTCGTCGTCTGGAACGACCAGCGCCTCGTCCTCGACGTCGAAGTTGGCCGCGCGAAGCGCCGCGACCAGCGCCGGGCCGGAGGCATCCTCGCGCTCCCCTGCGGCCGAGCGGTTCGAGCAGGTGACGACGATCGCCTCGTGCACGGCGCCTTCGACGACGTCATCGGACCTGAAGTCCCCCGACCGGCCCCCGGACTTCTCGAGCAGCCGGACCGACTCGACGACGATGTCGCGCTGCAGTGCCTTCGCCATGTCGTAGAGCGTGAGCGCCGCGACCGTGGCGGCGGTGAGCGCCTCCATCTCGACGCCGGTGCGGGCGGTCGCGGCCACCTCGGCGCGGATCTCGACGCTCCCCGCCGCGACGTCCGGGGTGAGGTCGACGGCCACGCGGTCGATGGGAAGCGGGTGACAGAGCGGGATGAGCTCCGCCGTTCGCTTGGCCGCGCCGATCCCGGCGAGGCGCGCGGTCACGAACGCATCCCCCTTCGGCCCGCCCGCGTCGACGAGCGAAGCCAGGACGTCGGGGCGCATACGGACGGTCGCCGCCGCGACGGCCATGCGCGCGGTCACCGGCTTCTCGCCGACGTCGACCATCCGCGGCTCGCCGTCGTCGGAGAGGTGGCTCGGCTTCACGTCAATGCCTCCAACACGATCGCCTCGTAGGGACTGCCCGGCTCGGCCGCGGCCGCGCCCTCCGGCACCACGAGGAGCGCGTTCGCGTCGGCCATCGGTCGAAGCTGGGACGACTGCTGCCCGCCGGCGGGCCGCGCGACATATCCGTCATCGGTCGCGGCGATGACGACGCGCAGGAACGCGCGACGGCCGGCGTCCTTCGCCATCCGCTCGGCGGCGATGGCCCGGACCCGCAGCCGTCCGTCGCCGGCGAGGCCGAGCATCGCGCGGACGAGCGGTCGCGCGAAGAGCTCGAACGTGACGAGGGCGCTGACCGGGTTGCCGGGCAGGCCGATGACGGTCTTGCCGTCGAGCTCGCCGACGGCCAGCGGCTTTCCCGGCTGCACCGCGATCCGCCAGAAGTCGAGCCGGCCGCCACGCTCGATCACCGGGCGCACGTGGTCGTGACGCCCGACGCTCACGCCGCCGGAGACGACGATCAGGTCGGCCGACGCCGCGCCTTCACGGAGGGCGCGCTCGATCGACTCGGGATCGTCTCCGACCCGCGGCAGACGCAGCGGCTCACCCCCGGCGTCGGCGACGGCTGCCGCCAGCGCAGGCCCGTTGGCATCGTGGATCTGCCCCGGCCGCAGCGCCTCGCCGGCTGCGACGAGCTCGTCGCCGGTCGAGAGGATCGCGACGACCGGTCGGCGCACGACGTCGACGGAGCCGATCCCGAGCGACGCAAGGACGGCGAGCTTCCCTGGCGAGAGCGGACCGATCAGCCGAACCTCGTCGCCGGCGCGCGTGTCGTGGGCGGCGGCTCGCACGAACGCGCCGATCGCCACGGAGCCCGGCACGGAGACGACGCCATCGGTCTCCGCCGCGTCCTCGATCGGCACGACCGCGTCCGCGCCGGGGGGCATCGGCGCGCCGGTCATGATCCGCACCGCGCTGCCTGGGCCGACGGACGGCAGGTCCGCCGACCCGGCGGCAACCTCGCCGGTCACGCGCAGGACGCCGGGGGCATCGGCGGCACGAACGGCGAAGCCGTCCATCGATGCGTTCGCGAAGGGCGGCACGTCGACCGTGGCGACGATGCGCGGATCCGCAAGGACGCGCCCTGCGGCGTCCGCCAGGGCCGCGCGCTCGGAGGCGAGGTGGCGCGCGCGCGCGAGCAGGCGGGCCTGGGCCTCGTCGAGCGGCAGCATCGGCCTTCGGTCAGCGCCCGAGCTTCATCCGCGCGTCGATGAGCCGCAGGATCCCCCGCCTGGTCACGACGCCGAGCGGCATGCGCGTGTTCGGCTCGACGACCGGGAGCAGCGACACGACGCGCTCCTGGATGACGCGCAGCGCCTCCGCCATCGGGGCGTCCGGACCGATCGTCGCGAGGTCGGCGAAGCGAGTCATGACGTCCGTCACGCGGGCCATCGGCCAATCGTCGCGTGGCAGCCGGCGAACGTCCTGCAGGGTGACGACGCCCGCAAGGCCGCCGTCATCGTGACGCACGAGGTACGAGAGCTCGTCGCCGGCGAGCATCCGCTCGTTGACGAGCCTGGCGACCGGCTCGTTCGGTGAGACGGCGGGCGGATTCGGGTCCATGGCGTCGCGGACGCGGAGGCCGCGGAGGCTCTGCTCGATGCCCGCCTGCATGAGCGTCGACTCGGCGGCGTTCGAGAGGAACCAGCCGATGACCGCGAGCCACAGGCCGCTGAAGATCCCGCCCGGCTGGAGGGCGATGAACACCCCGAGCCCGACGAGCAGGTAGGCGAACAGCCGGCCCACGACGGCCGCGTTGCGCGTCGCGACGAGCCGATCCCCGCGCAGGCGCCAGATGAAGGCGCGGAGCACCCGCCCCCCGTCCATCGGGAAGCCGGGGATGAGGTTGAAGATCCCGAGGGCGACGTTCACGAAGCCGAGCCACTCGACGAGCGCGCCCAGCTGTGGCTGGTCGACGAACACGCCGATGCCGACGAGCCCCAACCCGATGATCAGGCTGGTCGCCGGCCCGGCAATCGCGATGAGCGCCTCCTCGCGCGGTGTCCGCGAGTCCGCGTCGATCGTCGTCGCGCCACCGAAGATGAACAGGGTGATGCCCTCGACCTTCAGGCCGAACCGGCGCGCCAGGATCGCGTGCGACAGCTCGTGGGCCAGGACCGATGCGAAGAACAGGACCGCGGTCGCCGCCGCCACGACCCAGTACTGCCCCTCGGTCCAGCCGCGGAACTGGCGCGGGAACTGGGACGCGGCGAGCGAGTACGTGATCAGGAACGCGATGATCAGCCACGACGGGTGGATCGAGATGTCGATGCCGGCCACGCGGCCGACCTTCCAGCCGGAACCCATGGTGCGCCGAGTCTAGATCAGGCCGCGCGCGGGGTCTGCGGGCCGCCTCGCCAGAGCCGATACCCGGCGAGGGCGCAGAGGATCGCGGAGAGGAAGATCGTCGCGCCCGCGGTGAGCGAGGCGTCGAACCAGAAGCCCTCGGGGAACAGCGTGATGAGGTTCGAGCCGGGCTCGAACAAGTACGTGCCGGGCGGGAAGAAGACCGCGTGGAAGGCGAGGAACGCCGGCTCGAAGGCGACCGCGAACGTGAGCGCGAGCGCGAGCGCCGCGCCGCCGATGACCGCCGCCGTCCGCAGCATGACCGCGCCCGCCCGCCGCGGCTCGCCGCGCATCCGCCGTGCGCACAGGACCGCGACGATCGCCGCCGCGACGACCGAGATGGCGAGGATCCGAACGAGGCGGGCGACGTCGTGCATGTGCGAGCGCTCGCGCTCGTTCAGGAGCGGGGCCTGGCCGTCGAAGGCGGCGTCGAAGTCGCCATCGGTCAGGAGGTCGACGAGGATCTCGGTCGTGACGCGATCGACCTCCGCCGGCGCGACGCCGAACGCGTTGGCGACCGCGTGGCGCTGCTGGAGGACCGATGTGAACGCCGGGTTGAAGAGCAGGAGCGGCCCGGCGAAGACGATGACGACCGCCAGAGCGATCCCGAGCGCGGCCGCGACGAACCAGGGGGCGCGCTCCATCGGCGCCGGGCCGGGAGTCAGACGGCGCGGCGTCCCGCGCCGATGACCATCGACAGCAGCAGGCTCACGATGCTGATGACGATCGATCCGAGAATGGCCGGGATGAAGCCGTCAACCGTGAAGCCGAGGGCGAGCTCGGTCGTGATCCACGAGACGAGCAGGAGCAGCAGGGCGTTGATGACGATCAGGAACAGGCCCAGCGTGACCATCGTGATCGGCAGCGTCAGGATGCGCAGGATCGGCTTCACGAACGTGTTCACCAGGCCGAAGATCAGCGCCACCAGCAGGAACTGCCACCAGGCGCCCTCCTGATTGAAGTCGAACTCGATCCCGGTGACCAGCAGCTGGGCGACATACAGCGCCGCTGCGTTGATCAGGACCTGGATGACGCGATCCACGGGCGTAGCCTAGCCGATCCCGTGGACGCCCGGCGGCCCGTCGAGCAAGCGTCCGCGGACCCACGCCGCGCGGACCATGTTCGGGTGCGGCCGGAAGATCAGCCTGCTGATGACGTCATCCGCGGACGCGGTCCGCGGCTGGTCGCCGAGCAGCGGCGTCGTCATGCGCGGATCGACGGCAACGAGGTCCGCGTCCTTGCCGGCCTCGATCGACCCGATCCGGTCCTCGAGGCCGAGGACCGCGGCTCCGCCGAGGGTGCCGAGGCGAAGCCAGTCGATCGGCCACACCGCCAGGGACTTGTCGGCCTTCCCGGTCACCTCGAGCACGCGCTGCGTCACCGTCCCGGCCCGCATGACGCTGAACATCGAGACCTCCGGGCCGGCGGCAACGTCGCTCCCGAGCCCAACCTTCACGCCGGCGCGGAGGTAGGCGCCGAGCGGCATCATCCCGCTCGACAGGAACAGGTTCGACGCCGGGCAGTGGGCCACGCCAGCGCGGCTCTCGACGAGCCGTGAGACCTCACGGTCGCTGAGGTGGATGGCGTGCGCGAGGATCGTGCGCTCCCCGACCCCACCCGCCCGGTCGTAGACGTCGAGGTAGTCCCCCGCCTCGGGGAAGAGCCGCTTGACCTCGTCGATCTCGCCCGCGTCCTCGGACAGATGCGTCTGCCAGTACGCCCCGTGGTGGGCGGCGAGGGCCGCCGACTCGCGCAGCAGCTCGGCGGTGCAGCTCACCGCGAAACGCGGCGTGAACGCGTACTGGATCCGGCCGTCGTCGCGACCGTGCCACCGCTCCGCGAGCTCGTCCGACTGCCGAAGGGTCGTCTCCAGGATCTCGCCGGGATCGATGTCGGTGTCGTACGTCAGGCGGTCCATCATCACCTTGCCCATCACGGCGCGGATGCCGTGGGCCTCGGCGGCGGCGAACGCGACATCCGTGGACTCGGGCCAGATCGCGGCATATGCGACGACCGTCGTCGTCCCGGCCGCCGCGAACGCGCGAAAGGCCGCCGGGGCGGTCCGAGCCGCGGTCCGCTCTCCGTACGCGCGCTCGAGCGGGAAGATGTATCGGTCCAGCCAGGTCAGCAGGTCGAGCCC
>CBFGTN010000069.1:0-9993 GCA_965652075.1 uncultured bacterium | reverse complement strand
CGATCTCGCCCTGCGCCTCGCCCTCGATCCGCAGGTCGCGGTCACTGACGTACTTTCCGTTGAATCGCGCGTGGGGATCGATGACCGACTCGTTGCCGCGGTCTCCGCCGCGCGGGAATTCGCTCGCTGGCTGTGCCACGTCCACCTCACTCGTCAGGCTATCCGGATACAGGTTTCCGACGACGTCCTCGCGCGAGAGGCTGTCCGGCTTGGTTTCTCGTTTTGATCCGAAGACCATGCGTTTCGAACCTCCTCAGGTACGAATCAGGCGACGGGCAGGGCACGGTCCGTGCGCGAGAACTACGTGCAGGGACGGATAGCCTACCAGCATGTCGCCAGTGGAGGTAGTTGGCGCCTTGGGCTCGCATGGCGCGTACCAACTAGAATCGCCGCCGATGCCGGTGAACGTGAGCCAGCACCCGCTGGTTGCGCACAAGCTCGCGATCCTGCGCGACCGAACCACGGAGCCGAAGCGCTTCCGCGAGCTCGTTCGCGAGCTGACATGGCTCCTCGGTTATGAGGCGATGGCCGACCTGGCGACGCGCGAGATCACGGTGGAGACGCCGCTCGAGCCGACGAAGGGCGCCGAGGTCGAGCCGCGCGTCGGACTGGTGCCGGTCCTCCGCGCCGGGCTCGGCATGGTCGAGGCGATGCTCGAGCTCATCCCGAGCGCGGAGGTCTGGCACATCGGCCTCTACCGCGACGAGCGGACGCTGAAGCCGGTCGAGTACTACAACAAGCTGCCCGACGCCGCGACCGTCCAGCTCTGCCTGATCCTCGATCCGATGCTCGCCACCGGCGGCTCCGCCGCGGCGACGGTCGACATCCTGAAGGCATGGGGCGCGGCAAAGGTCAAGCAGGTGTCGCTGATCGGCGCCCCGGAGGGCGTCGCCACGCTGTCCGGCGCCCACCCGGACGTCGACATCCACCTCGCGGCACTCGACACCCATCTGAACGAGCGCGGGTACATCGTCCCCGGGCTGGGCGACGCGGGAGATCGCCAGTTCGGCACCTTCGCCGGTCCCTCATCCGAACCCGGACACGGGCCGTCGGACGAGACGGCGGAGGTGGTCAGGCGCCTGCAGAAGGAGCTGGAGCGCTGACCTGGGCGGCGGGCAACGAAATGTCCCGAAGGAACCGCCGCCGGACCGTTGATGCAATCTCCGGTGCCGTTGGCTGCCCCTTCGGGACGACCAAAGGATAGGTGGCGCGCGGACGCACCTGCAATCCCCCTTGTCCACGACCTCGAGCGTGACCATGGGAGTTATCCACAGGTTATCCCCAACGGTGGACATTGACCCGAGTTGATGCTGCCTTGACGTCCGCGGCGTACGATCCGCTCATGAATGCGACAGCGGGCGAGCGGACGCGGGTCCTCTTCGTGTGCACGCACAACTCCGCGCGCAGCCAGATGGCCGAGGGCATGGTTCGGGCGTGGGGCGGCGAGCGCTTCGAGGCCTTCAGCGCCGGCACGGAGGCCACGAGCGTGCGGCCGGAGGCCATCGAGGTCATGCGCGAGATCGGCATCGACATCGGCGGGCACCGGAGCAAGACGATCCTGCCCTTCATCGGTGAGTCGTTCGGCTGGGTCATCACCGTGTGCGACGCGGCCAAGGAGGCGTGCCCGACGATCCCGGGTGCGAAGCAGCTGGCGCACTGGAGCATCGACGACCCGTCCGAGGTCGAGGGCACCGACGACGAGCGCCTCGAGGCGTTCCGAGTCGCCCGAGACACGCTTCGCGACCGCGTCCACATCTTTCTCCTGGCCGCAGGCCGCCCCGACCTCCCCAGTCCCGAGCCGACTCGCATCGGCGGCTAGGCCGCGCGCTGCTACGCTCGCCGGGTGACCCGACCCGTTCCCGCCTGCCCGCGCTGCGCGACCGAGGCGGAGCAGCCGCTGACCTGCGAGCGATGCGGCTGGCGCTGGTACTCGAATCCGAAGCCCGCGGCCGCCGTGCTCCTCGAGCGCCGAGCCGAGGGCGAGGCGGAGCCGTCGATCCTGCTCCTCAAGCGCGCGGTCGAGCCGGGGTTCGGCGAGTGGGACCTTCCGGCCGGGTACCTCGACCCCGGCGAGTCGTTCGAGATGGCCGCGCGGCGAGAGACGCGCGAGGAATCGGGGATCGACGTCGAGCTCCTGGACCTGACCGGCGTCTATCACTCGCCGCCGGCGAACGCCGTGACGGCCGTCTTTCGCGCGCGAGCCGCCGACGGCTCGGCCCCCGTCCAGACCGATGCCGAGTCCAGCGACCACGCCTGGGTGGCGCGCTCCGAGGTCCACGCCTGGCTGCCGCGGATGGCGTTCGGCTCCATGGCGAGCGCGCTCGCCGACTGGGCCGATCGAACGGACTGAGCACGGGGCTGCGCTACACTCCCGACCGATGCCCGACTCCACCGTTCGTGTCGCCGTGACCGGTGCCGCTGGCCAGATCGGCTACGCGCTCCTCTTCAGGATCGCGTCCGGCGCGGCGTTCGGACCCGAGACGAAGGTGGCGCTCCAGCTGCTCGAGTTGGAGGCCGCGCTGCCGGCGTTGGAGGGGGTGCGGATGGAGCTCGAGGACTGCGCGCTTCCGCTCCTCGACGAGATCGTGACCACGTCCGACACCGACACCGCATTCCGCGACGCGAACTGGGCCCTCCTCGTCGGCGCGGTTCCTCGCAAGGAGGGCATGGAGCGCAAGGACCTGCTGAGCATCAACGGCGGCATCTTCACCGGCCAGGGCGCCGCGATCGCTCGCAACGCCGCGGCCGACTGCCGGGTGCTCGTCGTCGGCAACCCGTGCAACACGAACGCGCTGATCGGGTCGACCGCCGCAGCCCGTGAGGGCATGCCTGGCGGCCGATGGTTCGCGATGACGATGCTCGACCAGAGCCGCGGCCGGTCGCAGCTGGCGGCCAAGGCCGGCGTCCCCGTCCGCGACGTCACCGAGCTCGCGATCTGGGGCAACCACTCGTCGACCCAGTTCCCCGACGCCTGGCACGCTCGGATCGGCGGCCGTCCGGCACCCGACGTGATCGGTGACGAGGACTGGCTGCGCGGCGACTTCATCGCCGGCGTCCAGCAGCGCGGCGCCGCGATCATCAAGGCCCGCGGCCAGAGCTCCGCGGCGAGCGCCGCCAACGCGGTCGTCGACACCGTCCGCGAGGTCGCGCGCCCGAGTGGCGACCAGTTCAGCGCCGCGATCCCGGCGCCGGCGAGCGGAGGCTACGACGTGCCCGAGGGCCTCGTCTTCGGCTATCCACTGCGCGCAACGGCACCCGGCTCGGTCGAGATCGTGCAGGGCATCGAGCACGGCGACTTCGCACGCTCGAAGATCGAGGCCACGACCGCCGAGCTGCTCGAGGAGCGCGCCGCCGTCGAGGAGCTGCTGACGTGACGGCCGATTCGCCGGCCCGCGCCGACGCGGCCAGCCTGCGCATCGGCACGGATGAGCTGGAGCTGCCGATCGTCCGCGGCTCGGAGGGCGACGACGCGATCGACATCGCCCGGCTGCGCGGCGAGACGGGGCTCATCACCTACGACCCCGGCTACGGCAACACCGGCGCGTGCGCGAGCGCGATCACGTTCCTGGACGGTGAGGAGGGCATCCTCCGCTACCGCGGCTACCCGATCGAGCAGCTCGCGGAGCAATCGACCTTCCTCGAGGTGGCGTATCTCCTGATCTGGGGCGAGCTGCCGACGCAGGAGCAGCTCGATCGGTTCGTCTCCGAGGTGACGCACCACACCCTGATCCGCGAGGAGATGCGCCACTTCTTCGACTCGTTCCCGACCGACGCGCACCCGATGGCGGTGCTCGCCTCCGGCGTCGTCGGCATGAGCACCTTCTATCCGGACAGCCAGAACATCTTCGATGCCGATGCGGTCGAGATCACGATCAACCGGCTCATCGCCAAGCTGCCGACGCTGGCCGCGTGGTCGTTCAAGAAGGCGATCGGCCAGCCGTACGTCTACCCGCGCAACGACCTGGGCTACTCGGCGAACCTGCTGCACATGATGTTCGCGGTGCCGACCGAGGAGTACGAGGTCGACCCGAAGGTCGCCGAGGCGCTAGACCTGCTGCTCATCCTCCACGCGGATCACGAGCAGAACGCGTCGACCTCGACGGTCCGCCTGGTCGGCAGCACCCACGCGAACCTGTACGCATCGATCAGCGCCGGCATCGGCGCGCTGTGGGGGCCGCTCCATGGCGGCGCCAACGAGGCGGTGATCAACACGCTCCAACGCATCGTTGCCGACGGCGGCGACGTCCAGAAGTGGGTCGACCGCGCCAAGGACCCGAATGACTCGTTCAGGCTCGCCGGCTTCGGCCACCGCGTGTACAAGAGCTTCGACCCGCGCGCGACGATCATCAAGGCCGCCGCCGACCGCGTGCTGAGCGCGACCGGCGCCGACGACGCCCTGTTCGAGGTCGCGCAGCGGCTCGAGGAGGTCGCCCTCAGCGACGAGTACTTCGTCAGCCGCAAGCTGTACCCGAACGTCGACTTCTACTCCGGCCTCATCTACCGCGCCATCGGCTTCCCGAAGAACATGTTCACGAACTGCTTCGCGATCGGGCGGCTCCCCGGGTGGATCGCCCAGTGGCGCGAGATGATGTCCGCCAAGGAGACGAAGATCGGCCGTCCACGCCAGGTCTACGTCGGCCTTCCTGCACGCGACTACGTGCCGATCGACGCGCGATGAGACGACCACCGGCCACGCGAGTGGCAGCTTGAGGAGCGCGACCGGGGTCCACGTCGACACCGATGCCTCCCTCGCCCCCGACGAGGTGAACGCCGCGTACGCCTGGGCCGAGTGGCCGGCGCGCGAGCCGTGGCGGCTGGACGCGATCGCGGCACGCTGCACCTGGCTCGCGGCGCGCGACTCTGACGGCGCGCTGGTCGGGATCGCGCGCGTCCTCGACGACGGCGGTCTGCACGCCAGCCTGTGGGACGTCATCGTCCGGTCGGACCGTCGCCGCCAGGGGATCGGCACCGCCCTCGTGGACGCCGCGTTGCGCGCCTGCAGCGATCGAAGGCTCGTCGCGCTGGTCAGCACCCCCGACGCCGTGCCATTCTTCGCGGCCATGGGCTTCCTCGCCGAGTCGCACGGCCACGTCGCGATGTACCACCGCCCGCCGCACGCGGGCGGTCACGCCGACTGACGCCGATGCGCCTCACGATCCTGGGCCGCTCCCCCGCCTCGCCGAATCCCGGCGAGGCCTGCGCCGGCTACCTGGTCGAGGGCGGAGGGGCTCGGGTCCTCGTCGACATCGGCCCGGGCGTCGTTGCGCAGCTCGTGCGCCGGCACCACCCCGACGAGCTCGACGCGGTGATCGTCAGCCACATGCACGCCGACCACATGCTCGACCTGGTGACCCTCCGCTACGTGTACCCGTGGCGCGCGCTGCCGAAGGACCAGCGGCTCCGCGTTTACCTGCCCCCCGGCTCGGCCGACCAGACGCTCGACCTTGCCAAGGGTGTCGGCAACGCGAAGCACTTCGAGGCCTGCTTCCGCCTGGCCGAGCACGACGGGACGTCGGCGCTCGAGTTCGGCGGCCTCTCCGCGACGCCGGTGCGAACCCAGCACTACATCCCGTGCTGGGGCTTCCGCTTCGAGGGCGACGGCCGCCGCCTCGCGTACACCGCCGACACCGCGCCGTGCGACGGCCTCACCGACCTCGCCAACGACGCCGACCTGCTGCTCAGCGAGGCCACCCTCCGGTCGCTGGACGAGGACGCCGCCCCGCCCGAGCCCCGCGGCCACGTCACGCCAGCGGAGGCGGGCGAGGCCGCCCGCGCCGGTGGATCCAGACGACTGGTGCTCACCCACCTGCCGGTCAACGGCGACGGATCGTGGGCCCGGACGACGGCGTCGGAGGCGTTCGGCTCAGAGATCGAGATCGCGGAGCCGTCGGCGACGTACGAGGTCTAGGGCTCCAGCCGCGCTCGGGCGATCCACTGGTCCGCGGCCCACGTCGCGACCGCCCACACCTGGGCCAGAACGACCGCGCCCACCGCCATCACCACCGTCGCCAGCAGCGCGCCCGGGCCCGGGAGCGCACTCCCCATCACCAGCGCGGTGCCGAAGATGAAGACGAGCACCAGGCCGAGCATCACGAGCGCGATCTTCGCCGCGGTCAGGGAGAACCACGCCAGCGAGTGGCCCTGGGCGCGGCCCGCCAGCCACAGGATGCACGGGCCGGCTGCACCGACCAGCGCCGTGTAGATCCCGAAGCCCCCGAACAGGGCGCCCGTGTCCAGGCGCTGTCCGCTGACGAACCACACGAACAGCCATGCGGCCAGGAGCGTCGACAGGGCCCCGACGCCGATGAGCCACACCAGCAGCAGGGTGGCGGTCCCACTCGAGAGCCGCTCGATCAGGTCCCCCTCCTCGGTCTCGACGACCTCGGTCGGGCCGTCGTCGCGGGGTTGCTCGTCGGTCATGACGCCGATGCGGCGAAGGCGGCCTCGAGATCCGCGCGCAGGTCGTCGACGCTCTCGATCCCGACCGACAGCCGCACGAGGCCCGGCGAGACGGCGAGCGGCGACTCGGCAACCGAGGCGTGCGTCATGGGTGCCGGCAGCTCGATGAGCGACTCGACCGCCCCGAGCGACTCGGCCAGCGTGAAGAGGCGCGTCGAGGCGGCAAGCCGGAGAGCGCGCGGCTCGCCGCCGCCCAGCTCGAAGCTCAGCATCGCGCCCGGCAGCCGCATCTGGCGCGCCACCAGGTCGGCGGCCGGGTGGTCCGGCAGCCCCGGGTAGTGGACGGTCTCGACGTCCGGGTGCTCGCCGAGCCACAGCGCGAGGACGAGCGCGTTCGCCGAGGCGCGCTCCATGCGCAGCGCGAGCGTCCGCAGGCCGCGCATGACGAGGAAGCAATCGAACGGGCTCGGCACGGCGCCGGCCGCGTTCTGGTGGAAGTGCAGCTTCTCCGCAAGCTCGTCGGAGCGGGTGGCGACGAGGCCGCCGACGACGTCGGAGTGACCGCCGAGGTACTTCGTGGCCGAGTGCAGCACGACGTCCGCGCCGAGCTCCAGCGGACGCTGCAGGAACGGCGTCGCGAAGGTGTTGTCGACGACCGTGATCGCGCCCGCCACGGCGCCGAGTCGGGCGACGGCACTGATGTCGATGACCTTCATCATCGGGTTCGAGGGGGTCTCGATCCACACCATGCGCGGCGGCCGATCGGTCGCGAACGCGGCTGCCACCGCGTCGAGGTCGCGCAGGTCGATCGCATCGGTCTCGATCCCGTAGCGACGCCAGACCTTGTCGGCCAGGCGCCACGTGCCGCCGTAGACGTCGTCGCTCATCAGCAGCCGTTCGCCCGGCTCGAGCAGGTAGCCGATGCCCTGCGTCGCCGCCAGGCCGGATGCGAACGCGACGCCGTGGCCGGCGTTCTCGAGCTCGGCGATCGCCGCCTCCAGCGCCCGGCGCGTCGGATTGCCCGAGCGGCCGTACTCGTAACCGTCGCGAAGGCCGCCGACTCCATCCTGCTTGAAGGTCGTGCTCATCTGGATGGCCGGCACGACGGCGCCGGTCCGCTCGTCGGGTTCCGCGCCGGCGTGCACCGCCAGCGTCTCGAATCGGTCGGTCATGGGCGGCCCAATTCTGTCACGTCGCGGCGATGGCAGGAGATCGGCCGGGGACGACCGAACCACCGTGGAGCCCGCGCACCGGCACACGACTGCCGGCGCGATCACCGCGAATTCGGCGTGCCACCCGGCACCGTCGGCTCCGCTCGCGGCAGCCGCCCCGTCAGGGCGGCAGGTCAGCCCGTCGGAGACTCGGCGGGCGCCGGCTCGACCTCCGGCTCGACCTCATTGGCGGCGCGGAACTCGCGCCACGCATCGCGCGCGAGCCACACGGCGATGAGGAGGATGAGGAAGCCGTTCACCGGGTGCAGCGCGGCGATGGCGGGGTTCGAGTCGCGTTGCAGGACGAAGACCGACTGCAGGATGAACTGGCCGAACATGACCGCCGCCGCGATCGTCTCCATGCGGCTGAACCCGCCGACGAGCGACGTCACCACCAGGACGACCGGCAGCAGCGTCAGCGTGTAGCCGAAGTCGCGGTGCGTTGCGAACGCGCTCGTGCTGTCGAAGACGCCCATCCCGGCCAGGAAGACCTGGACGAGCAGGCCGGCCACCAGCAGCCAGGCAACGACGACGTGAACGGGACGAGCGATGCGTCTGGCCAACGTGGACCCTCCGTACGACGAGACCGATCCGGCAGCTCGCCCCCATTCTGCGCCCGCCGCGCCGCCCGCGGAAGCCCTGGCGGCGGGCGGATCTGGGTGAGCTAGCGCGTCCGGGGGAAGCCGAGGTCGACCTTCGAGGTGCCCGGATCCGGCCAGCGCGAGGTGACGACCTTGCCCCGGGTGTAGAAGGCGATGCCCTCAGGCCCGTACATGTGCAGGTCGCCGAAGAGCGACGCCTTCCATCCACCGAAGCTGTAGTACGCCACCGGCACCGGGATCGGCACGTTGATGCCGACCATGCCGACGTTGACGTCGAACTGGTACTGCCGCGCGGCGCCGCCGTCGCGGGTGAAGATCGCCGTCCCGTTCGCGTACTGGTTGTCGTTGACGATCCTCAGCGCCTCCGGATAGTCGTCGGCTCGGACGACCTCCAGCACGGGTCCAAAGATCTCGTTTCGGTAGCACTCCATCTCGGGCGTGACGTTGTCGAGCAGGCTCACGCCCAGGAAGAAGCCCTCGGACTCGTTGTACAGGACGTGCTGCCGGCCATCGGCCCGAAGCGTCGCGCCCTGGCTGACGCCGCTGTCGAGGTACGAGGCGACCTTGTCACGATGCTCCTTCGTGATGAGCGGGCCCATCTCGGAGCCCTCCTCATTCCCCGGCCCGACCTTGATCCTCGGCAGACGCTCCTCGATGGCCCCGACGAGCGGGTCCGCCACGTCACCGACAGCCACGACGACGCTGATCGCCATGCACCGCTCGCCGGCGGAGCCGTAGGCCGCGGAGACGGCTGCATCGGCCGCCATGTCGATGTCGGCGTCGGGCAGGACGATCATGTGGTTCTTCGCGCCACCGAGGGCCTGCACGCGCTTCCCGTTCTTCGTCCCGGTCTCGTAGATGTGGCGCGCGATCGGGGTGGAGCCGACGAAGCTCACCGCCGCGACATCCGGATGCTCGAGGATGCGGTCGACGGCGACCTTGTCGCCGTGGACGACGTTGAAGACCCCGTCGGGAAGCCCGGCCTCCTGCAACAGCTCGGCGAGGTAGACCGATGCGGATGGGTCCTTCTCGGACGGCTTCAGCACGAACGTGTTCCCGCAGGCGATCGCGTTGGCGAACATCCACATCGGCACCATGGCCGGGAAGTTGAACGGCGTGATGCCGGCAGCGACGCCGAGGGGCTGGCGGATCTGGTAGACGTCGATGCCGCTCGACACCTGCTCGCTGAAGGCGCCCTTGAGCAGGTGCGGGATCCCGGTCGCGAACTCGAGGTTCTCGAGGCCGCGGGCGACCTCGCCGAGCGCATCGGTGCGGACCTTCCCGTGCTCGCGCGTCAGGTGCGCCGCGATCTCCTCGCGATGCTGCTCGACGAGGTTCCGGATGCGGAACATGATCTCGGTGCGCCGGCTGATGCTCGTCGCGCGCCACGCGGGGAAGGCCTCATGGGCGGCGGCGACCGCCGCGTCGACCTCCTCAACGGACGCGAAGTCGACCTCGCGCGCGACCTTGCCCGTGGCCGGGTTGTAGACCGGGCCGGTGCGCCCGCTCGTCCCCGCCACGCGGGCACCGCTGATCCAGTGGTTGACCCGGTCCTGCGCGCTCGGGGCGTCCGTCGGACGTGTCTCGGTTGCCTGGGTCATTCCGTCGCCTCACTCGTGGGCAACAACCTTACTCCGCGGAGGTCGCCAACGGCAGCGGGCGCCTCAGTGCGATCCGGCGACCGACGCGGGTTGAGGTGGTTCGGCTGGCCGGATGCCGGCGACCCACGCCGCAACCTCGGCCCGGCGGCCGACACCCAGCTTGGCCAGGATGTGCTCGAC
>CBFGTN010000068.1:0-10082 GCA_965652075.1 uncultured bacterium | reverse complement strand
CGGACGCGGAAGCTGAAGTGCGGCTCGCGCAGGATGCTCGTCAGGCGGCGCGGCTCCATCTCCTCGAACGTCGTGTTGCGGGCGACGCGAGCCTCCTGCGCGGTGATGTAGCCCTCCTCCTCCATCGCGCCGAGGACGAGGTCGCGCTCCCGGAGGGCATCGGCCGCGCCCGCCTCGGGGTCGTTCTGATCGAAGTTCGGGTTCTGGTACGGGTCGAGGAACGACGGCGCCTGCGGCAGCGCGGAGAGGAACGCGGCCTGCGAGACCGTGAGGTCGGCGAGGTCGGTGATCCCGAAGTAGTTCGCCGCCGCCGCCTTGATGCCGTACGAGCCGTTGCCGTAGTAGATGAGGTTCAGGTACGTCTCGAGGATCCGCTCCTTGCCCTCCCGGCCCGGATAGGCGGAGGTCATCTGCATGGCGAGGATGTTCTCGCGGATCTTCTCCTCGAAGTCGGTCGACTGGTTCGGCTCCGGCGGCTTGCAGACGTCCGTCTGCTCGTCGGGATCGTTGCCCTCGGTGGCTGGATCGTCCGGATCCGCGGCCTCGACGCTCGCGGCCGGGCTGGCGCCCTCCTCGACCTGCGTCGACTCGCCCTCGGCGGTGAGGACGCGCGCGTAGTCGATCACCTGCTGGGTGATCGTCGAGGCGCCCTGCACGATCTCGCCGGCCTCGAGGTTGGCGAGGGCGGCGCGGACGGTCGCCTGGATGTCGACGCCGTTGTTGTCCCAGTACGTGCGATCCTCGCTCGCGACCGTCGCCTGCCAGATGACGTCCGGCAGCTCGTCGAACTCGACGGCCTCGCGGTTCTGGCACTCGAATCGGGCGAGGAGCTGCTGGCCCGTGCGGTCGTAGACGTACGTCGACTGGGCCGGCTCGAGGCGGGGGTCGTCGAGGAACCGCGGATCGGGCAGCCCGGAGGCGTAATAGGTGTACGCCGCGAACATGCCACCGGCGGTGCCCATGACCGACCCGAAGAAGGTCAGGCCGAAGACGCCGAGGGCAACGAGGAGGAACGTGGCCAGGCCCCGCCGCTGGGAGCCGCGGCGCACGGTGCGGCGCGTCATCATCAGGTGACGTCGCCGGCGTTGGAGGGCCGGGTGCATCTCGCGGAAGGGTAGCAGCCCTCGATTGCTCGGTCGAATCGGTTCCGTCAGCGCACGACGGTCAACGCGCCCTGGCCAAAGACGAGGGCGAGCGTGGCACCGCCGATCAGGAACGGGCCGAACGGGATGTAGCTCCGCATGCCCACGCGGCGCGCGGCCAGCAGCACGATGCTCGTCCCGGCCGCGAGGAAGGCGGCGACGAACAGCGCGGTGAAGATCGCGGGCCAGCCGAGCATCAGGCCGATCGGGGCGACGAGGTAGAGGTCCCCCACAGCGAGCCCGCCTCGCACGACGAGCGCGAGCGCGCCCAGGAACGCGACGGCAGCCACGGCACCGATGAGCGCGTCGACCGGCTGGACGGCCGGGTTGAGCGGGACGAACACGGCCGCCAGCAGGATGAGCGGGTCGAGCACGATGTGCGGCAGACGACGCTGGTCGAGATCGGTCGCGGCCAGCACGACCATGAGCGCGAGCAGCACGAGATAGACCGTCGTCGCCCACCATGGCAGCTCGGAGCGCGCGTGGATCGCCGCGGCCGCGAGGGCGCTGAGGACGGCAAGCACGATCGTGCGGACGCCGGCCGGCCGGCGGCTCGCCTCGTCGGGTGGCCAGACGCTGGCGAGGCGCTCTGCCGCGGCCCCGAGGACGGCGAAGATCCCGCCCACCGCGAGCGTGACGAGGGTCAACTGGTGCCTCCTGCGGCGGTCGCGCCGTTCGTGCCCCGGCCGGTGCGCCGCGGCACCGGCATCGTACGCGGCGGCCCGATGCCGGCCATAGGCCGATCGTCAGCCGGACGCCGGCGGGGTTGGCACGGAGGATGCGTTCTGAGGCCGTCACGCCGGCGATTGGCGCCGGCACTGAGATGGAGGACTCCCACCGTGGACCGCGATCGCGTGGAAGGCCCGGTCAAGGAGGCCGGGGGCAAGGTCAAGGAAGAGTACGGCGACCTCACCGACGATCCGTCGACCGAGGCCGAGGGCCAGGCGGATCAGGCCGAGGGCAAGCTCCAGAACGAGTGGGGCGAGGTGAAGGACGCCGCGCGCGACATCGTCGACGACGACGACTAGCTGCCCTGCGTCGCGGTGAGCCCCGTCCGATTCGTCGGGCGGGGCTCGCCACTGTCCCTCAGGCGGGCTCCGGGCCGTTCGCCCCGAAGCCGAGCGCCAGCTTCACGAGCGCGCCGACCGCCGCACCGGTTGCGCCCTTCGGGCCGTAGGGCTTGTCCGCCCCGAGGTACGCGGGCCCGGCGATGTCGACGTGGACCCACGGCACCGTCGCGAACTCCGAGAGAAAGACGGCGGACTTGATGAGCGATCCGTCGCGCGTGCCCGAGTTGACGATGTCCGCATGCGGCGAGTCGTACGTGACCCGGTACTCCGTCACGAGCGGCATCTCCCAGAACCACTCCCCCGCCGCCTCCGCGGCCGCGCCGATGCGCTCGCCCCACTCGCGCGGTCGCGCGAAGTAGGCGCTGACCTGGTCGCCGAACGCGACCGACTGCGCGCCGGTGAGGGTGGCGACGTCGACGAGGTGCGTCGCGCCCTCGCGCTCCGCCCAGGTCATCGCGTCAGCGAGGATCAGGCGGCCCTCGGCGTCGGTGTTCGTGACCTCGACCGTCAGCCCGTTCATCGCCTTGACGACGTCGCCCGGCCGCTGTGCCGTGCTGCCCGGCATGTTCTCGACCATCGGCGCGACCGCCATCAGCGGCGTGTCGGGGGCGAGGCGCGCGACCGTGCGAGCCGCGGCGATGACGGCCGCGGCGCCGGACTTGTCGTGCTTCATGTCCCCCATGCCCTCGGCGGGCTTGATGCTGATGCCGCCGGAGTCGAAGCAGACGCCCTTGCCGACGATCGCGAGGCGGCCGGCGTCGCCGTCGCTCCACCCCGGCAGCTTGATGCCGATGAGACGCGGCGGGTGGCCGCCGCCCTGTCCGACGCCGAGCAGGCAGCCCATGCCGAGTCGCTCCATGTCGCCCGGGTCGAGCACCTCGACCGTGCAGCCATCAGCCTCGAGCTCGCGAGCGACCTCCGCCATCCGCTCCGGCGTCAGGTCGTTGGCGGCGCGGTTGGCCAGGTCCCGTCCGAATGCGAGCCCCTCACCGATGACGAGGCCCTCGTCGAGGGCATCCTGCTCCGCGCCGAGGACGTGGACCTCCTCGACGGAGCGCTTCATCGCGTCCGTGTCGCGCACCCTGCCGTAGATCGCGGTCGGCCGATACGTGCCGGCCACGGCGCCCGCCGCGGCCGCGCTCCATTCGTCGTGGCCCTCCGCGTCGCGCAGCCAGAGTCCCACGGTCCGCGCGCCGCGACCGTTCAGCTGCCGCGTGGCGACCGCCCCGAGCCGACGCGCGCGCCACGCGCCGCGGCCCCGTGCGCCGGCATTGAGGAGGAGCAGCCGGCCGGCAGCGAGCGAGCCGCCGTCCACGAGCGCCGAGGCGTGCTCGAGCGGGTTGAATTCGCCCCACTCGAACGCCCGGCGAATCGCGCCGCCGGATGCCGTGTCGAGCTCACCGAGGTCACCGGCGAGGTCGCCCTCGTCGCGATAGATCGGCACTGCCAGGACGTCGACGTCGATCGCGGCGGGAGTGGAGGGAACGGCGCGCACGCGCATGCTGAAAGCTCCTTAAGGGGGGCGGACGACGGGACCCGAGTATAGGCGTCAGCGGCAGTCGGCGATCCGCGCCGACCAGAGGCTGAACGTGCTTCCGACCGCGACCTGCGTGCCCGCCGGCGGCTCCTGGTCGACGATCCCCTTCGGCTGCTCCGGGTCCTGGTTGCAGTACAGCGTCCAGTCGAGCCCGGAGGCCCGTGCCGACTCGAGCGCATCCGCCGTGGGGACGCCCACGAGGTCCGGGACGACGACCGCGTTCGAGCCGGGATCGCCGCTCGGGGCCGCGGGCGGCGTGGTCGTGCCCGATCCGCCGCCCTCGCGCCCGAGCTCGAGCAGCGGGACGACGACGAGCGCCACGACCAGCGCCGCGGCGCCGAGCAGGAGCAGCGTCCCGACGAGCGCCCATGGGCCGCCCGCCCGCTGCGGAGGCCGCGCCGGAGCGGCGCGAGACGGTGGAGGCGACGGAGCCAACGGTGGGACGTCGCCCGGTCGGGCAGGGGGCGAGGCCGGCACGCGGATCACCTGCGTCGTGTCGTCGCCGGCGGCCTCGGACTCGCCGGCGGATGCGTCGAGCGCGGCCGCCATCGCATCGGCGCTGTCGAACCGCTCGGCCGGATCGCGGCGCAACGCCTGGAGGATGGTCTCGTCGAGCCGGCCCGGCACGCGGCCGACGATCGTCGAGGGCGGACGAACGCGCCCGGCCGCGTGGGCGGCGCTGATCTCCTCCGGCGTTTCGCCCGCGTACGGCGGACGGCCGGTGAGCGCCTCGTACAGGACCGCGCCGAGGCTGAAGAGGTCGCTCGCCGGTGTCAGCGCCTCGCCGTGAAGCTGCTCCGGCGACATGAAGCGCAGGGATCCGATGCTCGTGTCACCATCGGTCGCCTCGTGCGGCTGCGTCGCGATGCCGAAGTCGATGAGCTTGGCAGGGCCTGGCCCGAGCATGACGTTCGCCGGCTTCACGTCGCAGTGGACGAGCCCGTGCTCGTGAACCACGCGAAGCCCCGCAAGCAGGTCGCTGCCGAGGCGGATCGTCTCGTCGACCGTCAGTGGCCCGTCGCGATCGAGCCGATCATTGAGCGTGCGATGGCCGTCGAGCAGCTCCATGACGATGTAGTGCGACGGACCGTCGCTTCCGGAGTCATAGACGTGCACGAGGCTCGGGTGGGACAGCGAGGCGGCCGCACGTGCCTCGTCGAGGAAGCGAGCGGTGAACCCCGCGTCGTCCGCATACGGCAGGGCGAGCACCTTGACGGCGACGTCCCGGTCCAGCCGGAGGTCGCGAGCGCGGTAGACGGTCGCCATGCCCCCGCGGGCGATCTCGCGCTCGATCCGGTAGCGATCCGCCAGCGTCTGGCCGATGCGCGCGGCCCGCTCGTTCATCGGCTTGACGCCTCGAGCACGGCGCCCACGTCCAGGGACAGCTCCTGGAGCTCGGCCAGCGCGCGCGCCAGGCGGCCGAGCGGCACCGACGTCTGCGCGCTGCCTGCCTCACCGAGCCCGATGCGAAGCGAGCGGTCCGCCTCCGCGGAGTCGCGCGCGGCGGTGTCAAAGGCCGCTCGTGCATCGGCCGCCCGACCCGGATCGTCGGCTCGAACGGCATCGACGAGGCGTCGCATGGCGCGGATCATCGCATCGGTCGTGTCGATCCACGTGGCGAGCACGGGGGCGTCGTCTTCCCACTCGCTCACTTCGGCGACGACCCCGAGCGCCGCGTCGAGCAGCTGATCGGCCTCGCCAAACCGCCCCGCCGCCGCGGCATCGAGCGCATCGACAAGCGCCTGAGACAGCCCCTCGGCCCGCCGCCGCATGTCAGCGAATGCGGCACCGGCCTCGGCCGACTCGCTGAGCTGGCCGGAGATCGACAGCAGCGTGCCGTCACTTGGCGCGGGTGACAGGGCGTCCGCGTCGGGACGGAGCGCGAGCCGAGCGCGCTGCAGCTCGACGAGGGCGGCCTCGAGGCGATTGGCCGCCGTGGCCGCCGCGAGCGTACGCTCCGCCGCCGTGGAGAGACGCTCGGCCGGGTCCGCATCGCCGGCCACGACGCGAGCCGAGCCCGCTCGACCCGCATCGATCGCCGACCCGAGCTCCGACTCCAGCTGATCGATCGCGGCTGCGGTCCGTTCGCCGGCACTGACGACGGCCGCGTGCGCCGCGGCGGTGACCTCCGGTCGCGGCCCGCCACCGTCGAGGGCGAACAGGAGCGCCAGGAGGGTGGCGGCCGCGAGGACACGGCTGCCTATCATGCCGTCATGGACCGCGATGCGATCCGGCGGCTGCCAAAGGCAGAACTCCACCAGCACCTCGACGGCTCGGTGCGTCCCGCGACCGCGGTCGAGCTGGCCCAGGCCATCGAGCTGCCACTCACGATCGAGGAGGCGACGAGCCGCATGGTCGGGCCGCAGCGATGCGCCGACCAGGCCGAGCTGCTCACCTTCTTCGACCTGCCGATCGCCCTCCTCCAGACCCGCGAGGCGCTCGAGCGGGTTGCCGCCGAGCTCGTCGAGGACCTCGCGGCGGACGGCGTCAGGTATGCGGAGGTTCGCTGGGCGCCGCGACTCCACCTCGATCGCGGCCTGTCGGTGGCGGAGGTCATCGAGGCAGTGGCCGCCGGCGTGCGCCGCGCGTCAGCCGCACCGGGCGCCCCGGCCGTCTCGCTGATCGTCACGGCCATGCGCTCGCATCCGCCGGCCGCCAACGCGGAGCTGGCACGCTCGGCAGGCGCGACCGACGGCCAGGTCGTCGGGTTCGACCTCGCCGGGCCGGAGGCCGCGTGGCCCGCCGCACCGCACGCCATCGCCTTCGTCACCGCGCGCGAGGCGGGCCTCGCGCTGACGGCGCACGCGGGGGAGGTCGCGGGCGCCGAGCGCGTTCGTGAGGTGCTCGACTTCGGCGTCCGCCGCGTTGCGCACGGCGTGACCGCCATCGACGACCCGACGCTGCTCGACCTGCTCCGAGACCGTGACGTCACCCTCGACCTGTGCCCGACCTCGAACGTGCAGGCAGGCGTCGTCGCGTCGCTGGCCGAGCATCCGGTCGCGGCCCTGCATCGGGCGGGCGTGAGCGTCACGATCTCGACCGACGACCGCACGGTGACCGGGATCACGCTCAGCGAGGAGCTGGCGCGCGCCTCGGATGCCCTGGCGCTCTCGCCGGAGGAGCTGTCGACGATCGCGCTGAACGCCTTCGACCGGGCCTTCGCGCCGGCAGCCGTCCTGGCGCCGCTCGCCGCCGAGGCACGCGAGGCCTGGCACGCGTGGAGCCGCGTCACGATCAGCTGAGCCGTGGCGCGAGCAGCGCCCGGACCTCGCCCGGATCCGCCGCGACGGCATCCGGGACGCGGTCGCCGTCGAGCCGGCCCACCGACGCCGCGTCCGCCACGCCGGTGAGGACGAGGATCGACGCGCAACCGGCACGATGGGCGCCCACGACGTCCGCGTCCGGGTTGTCGCCAACGACGACGCACTCGGCCGGAGGCACGCCGGCCGCCTCGAGCGTGTCCCGGAACATCGCGGGGGCCGGCTTGCCGATGACCTCCGGCGAGACGCCCGTCGCCGCCGAGACCGCGGCCACGATCGCGCCGGCACCCGGCAGGAAGCCCGCCGGCGTCGGGTATCGAGCGTCGGCGTTCGTGGCGATCAATCGCGCGCCGCCGGCCACCGCGGCCATCGCCGTCGCGAGACGGGCATAGTCGATGGCGGGGTCGAGGCCGACCACCACCGCGTCGAATCGGCGTCCGAGCGGACCGCCGTCTCCCCCCGGGACGGCCGCGGCCATCGTGACGTCGAGGCCCGCCTCCGCGAGCTCGGCCTGCATCCCATCGGCTCCGATCGCGAGGACCGTCCGCACCTCCGGCGCGTGGCGGCGCAGGTGCTCGACGGTCGCCGACGTCGAAGTGACGATCTCGTCCGCCGCCGCGCGAATGCCCATGGTCGCGAGGCGATCGGCGTAGGCGCGGCGGGTGGCCGTCGAGTTGTTCGTCGCGAAGCGGACCGCGACCCCGCTGCCGTGGAGGAAGTCGACGAGCTCCGGCGCACCCGGCACGGGCTCGGTGCCGCGGTAGACGACGCCGTCCAGGTCGAAGATCACCAGCCGAACCCGGTCGGGCAGCCCGCTCATGGCGCCCGATGATAGGCGGACGAGCTCGCTCCAGCGGGCGCGCGCGAGTCTTGGCGGGGGCAAGGAGACACAGTATGATGCGCGGGTTCTGCGCCAGGTGCCCATGGCCCCGAGCGCACCCGGAGGCGCCGCGAACGCTCGCGGCCGAGCGCACCACGTAATGGTGTGGAGGAAACAGATGCGGAAGCACCCCAGCTCGATGATGGCCGTGCTGGCCATCCTGATGCTGATCCTGGCGGCGTGTAGCGACGGCGGCTCAAGCCCGTCGGAGGCCGCCGAGTCCGAGCCCGCCGCCACTGACGGCGGCGAGTCCACGGCGCCGAGCGCGTCCGAGGCGCCGACCGGCCTCGCGGCATGCGGCGACCCGGAGAGCGGCGACGAGTGGCTCATCGGCGGCGTCACCGACGTCGGCCAGCTCGAGGACAAGTCGTTCAACGAAGGTGGCTGGTGCGGCACGATCGCCGGCGCCACGTCGGTTGGCGGGTCGGCCGAGGTCATCGTCACCGAGGACCCGGCGGACTACGCGCAGAACCTGCAGACCTTCATCGACCAGGGCTACCAGATCATCGTCACGTACGGCTTCGCGCTGGGGAACGCGACCGCGATCGCCGCCAAGGAGAACCCGGACGTGTGGTTCATCGGCCTCGACCAGCCGGTCTGCGTCGATGCGAACGGTGACCCCGATCCAACCTTCGCCTGTGAAGGTGACGCGGCCGCGCTGCTGCCGAACTACCAGGGCCTGATCTTCACCGAGTCGCAGGCCGGCTACCTGGCCGGCATCGTGGCCGGCACGATCACCGAGACGAACGTCATCGGAACGATCGGCGGCATCGAGTCGATCCCGGCGGTCAAGCTCTACATCGGCGGCTACGAGAACGGTGCGCGATCGGTGAACCCGGACGTCGAGGTGCTGATCCAGTACGTGTCCGAGGACATCACCACCGCCTTCAACGACCCGACCACCGGCGCGGCGCTGGCCGAGCAGATGATCGGGCAGGATGTCGACGTCATCTTCCAGGTCGCCGGCCTGTCGGGCCAGGGCGCCCTCGAGGCGGCGTGCGATGCCGACATCTACGGCATCGGCGTCGACGTCGACCAGGCGCTCGGCCTGCCGAGTGAGACGTGCATCGTCACCAGTGCCGAGAAGAAGCTCGTCGACGCGATCGACGAGGCGATCCAGCGCGTGGCCGATGGCACCGCCGTTGGTGGCAGTGTCGTCCTCGACGCGGCCTCCGACCCGCCAAAGGTCGCCGTGTCGGAGTTCCACAACCATCCGGACCTCCTGACGCCGGAGCTGCAGGCCGCCCTCGACGAGGCGACCGCGGCGATGGCCGATGGCTCGCTCGACCCGTGCGCGGGCGAGGGAGCGTGCCCGGACTTCGCGGATCCGGACGCCAACTAGCGCTCAGTCTGGTCTGAGCAGGCAGGCAATCACGAAGGGCGGGTCCAGGCGGGCCCGCCCTTCAGATCAATACCGCGCGGGAGTGCGATGACCGAGAGCGCGAGTCAGCCCGGCCACGTTCCGTCGCTCGAGATGCGGGGCGTCACGAAGCGCTATCCCGGCGTGCTCGCCAACGATCACATCGACCTTGACGTCCGCCCGGGCGAGATCCACGCGCTGCTCGGCGAGAACGGGGCGGGCAAGTCGACGCTCATGAACATCCTGTACGGGCTCGCCAGCCCAGACGAGGGGGAGATCCTCCTCGACGGCGAGCCGGTCAACATCGAGAGCCCGTCCGACGCGATCGACCGCGGCATCAGCATGGTGCACCAGCACTTCATGCTCGTCCCGGTCCTCACCGTCGCCGAGAACATCCTCCTGGGCGACGAGCCGATGGCGAACGCGGTCTTCCTCGACCGTGGCGCCGCGCACGTGCGCATTCGCAAGCTCGGCGAGCAGTTCGGCTTCGAGGTGGACCCCGACGCGAAGGTCGGCTCACTGTCGGTCGGCTGGCAGCAACGGGTCGAGATCCTCAAGGCGCTGTATCGCAACGCGAACATCCTCGTCCTGGACGAGCCGACGGCGGTGCTGACGCCGCAGGAGACCCGCGAGATCTTCGCGGTCCTCCGCCAGCTCACGCGCGAGCTCAATACCTCGGTGATCTTCATCAGCCACAAGCTGTACGAGGTGCTCGAGATCGCCGATCGCATCACCGTCATCCGCCGCGGGAAGGTCGTGGGTACTCGCGTGCCGGGGGAGACGAACGAGGAGGACCTCGCGGAGCTGATGGTCGGCCGCGACGTCCAGCTCAC
>CBFGTN010000067.1:0-10237 GCA_965652075.1 uncultured bacterium | reverse complement strand
CCGACCGGGCAGGAAGAGGAGTGGCGTCGAACCGACCTCGCCGGGCTGCCGCGTGATGGCCGGCTCGTCGCCGACCCGCCCAGGCTCGAGGCCGTCCTGCCGCCGGACGCCGCCGAGGCCGGCGTCATCCTCACCGACCTGCGTGACGCGGTTCGGGATCATCCCGACCTCGTTCGGCGCGCCCTCGGCCAGGCCGATGGTCCGGCGTCGCACGCCCACTACTGGGCCCTCGCGCACGCCGCCTGGACCGGCGGGCTGTTCTGCTACGTCCCGCGTGGCGTCGTCGTCGACGGCACGCTCGTCGCGACCACGACGCTGACCGAGGCCGGCGGCACGTACCTGCCGCTGACGCTCCTGGTGGCCGAGGACGAGAGCGTCGTCGCCCTGCTGGAGCGGACCGTCTCACCAGACGGAGATGCCGGCTGGTACGGCGGCGCGGTCGAGGTCGTCGCCGGACGCGCATCGACGGTGCGCTACGCGAACCTCCAGCAGCTCGGCAACGCGGCATGGAACATCGGGGCGCAGCGCGTCGAGGTCGGGCCGGACGCGGAGGTCACGACCCTGAACGCGGAGATCGGCTCTCGCGTGACGAAGGTCGGCCTCGACGTGGCCATGGCCGGCAAGGGCGGCACCTCGAAGCTGCTCGGTCTCCTGGCCGCTGGCGGCGACCAGCACATCGACATCAACGCGCACCAGGCCCTCGCGGCGGACTACACGACGAGCGACCTCCTGTACCTGTCGGCCCTCTACGACCGATCGCGAGCCGCGTTCTACGGGGTCACGCGCGTCGAGCACGGGACGAAGCAGACGAGCTCGTACCAGGAGTGCCGCAACCTGCTGCTCAGCCCGGAGGCCGGCGCCGAGCCGATTCCGGTGCTCGAGATCAAGGCGAACGACATCCTCCGATGCGGGCACGGCGCGACCGCGGGCGCGATCGATCCGACGCAGCTCTTCTACGCCCAGTCCCGCGGGCTCGATCCGCTCGCCGCGGAGCGGATGATCGTCCGTGGCTTCTTCGAGCAGGTCGTCCGCCAGATCGGCGACGAGACGATCCGGGAACGGGTGCTCGCGGCGCTTGCGACGCGCATCGGGATCGAGGAGCTCGACGCCGCATGACCGCGCTCGAGCAGGCATCCGGATTCACGACGGTGGCACGCGTCAGCGACGTCGAGCCGGGCACCGTCCGGGTCGTCGAGGTCGACGGACGGTCGCTCTGCCTGGGGCTGACCGAGGACGGCGAGTGGGGCGCGATCGACAACATCTGCACCCACGATGGCGGCACGCTCGGCGAGGGCGAGCTCGACGACTCTGCCGTCGAGTGTCCGCGCCACGGAGGCCGGTTCGACCTGTTCAGCGGCCGCGTCCTGGCACTGCCTCCCGTGCGGCCCGTGCGGGCCTACCCGACCGAGGTCGTCGATGACGAGGTCCGCGTGAGGCTCGACGAGTCGTGAAGATCAGCACGCGCACCGAGTACGGGATCCGCGTCCTCGTCACGCTCGCGCGCGCCGAGGGCGAGGACCGATGCCTCTCACTGGCGGAGATCGCCCGGCGCGAGAAGCTCCCGCATGCCTACCTCGAGCAGCTGGCCGGCGACCTGCGCCGCGCGGGCCTGGTGACGGCGACTCGCGGCCAGTCGGGCGGATACCGGCTGGCGCGCCCGGCCGCAGAGATCGCGATGGCGGACGCGATCCGCGCACTGGAAGGGCCCATCCTCGAGATGCCCTGTGCGGGCGTCGGCGACCTCGAGCACTGCGATCGGCCGCAGCCGTGCAGCGTCCACGAGGTCTTCCAGCGCGTCTACGAGTCGCTGTCGCTGTCGCTCGGCGCGACGAGCCTGGCCGACGTGCTCGAGACCGCCGGGGGACCGCCCTATCCGATCGAGGTGCGTCGCCGACGCATCGCAATGAACGCAGCCAACAGCACGCAGGAAGCGCCTACCGCATGACCGACCAACTCGTCATCACCGGGCTCGAGGTGAGCATCGGTGACAGGAAGATCCTCAAGGGAGTCGATCTCACCGTTGCCCAGGGTGAGGTCCACGCGCTCATGGGACCCAACGGCTCCGGCAAGACGAGCCTCGCCTACGCCCTGATGGGGCACCCCGACTACACCGTCGACGCCGGGTCCGTGACCTGGGCCGGCCACGACCTGCTGGCGGGACCGACCCCGCTCGGCATGTCGCCCGACAAGCGCGCCCGGCTCGGCCTGTTCCTGGCGTTCCAGTACCCGAGCGCGATCCCGGGGGTGACCGTCGCGAGCTTCCTGCGCAACGTCTACAACGCGGTCCACCACCCGAAGCCTGCCGACGAGACCGGTGAGTCCTCGATCAAGTACACCGGGATCCCGCTCGCGAAGTTCCGCAAGCTGATGGAGGAGAAGATGGCGCTCCTGCGCATGGACCCCTCCTTCGCGACGCGCTACGTCAACGAGGGATTCTCGGGTGGGGAGAAGAAGCGGCTGGAGATGCTCCAGATGGCGGTCCTCAACCCGTCCATGGCGATCCTGGACGAGACCGACTCGGGCCTCGACATCGACGCGCTGCGGACCGTCGCCGAGGGGATCAACGCCACGATCTCCGCGGAGATGGGCGTGCTGATGATCACCCACTACCAGCGGATGCTGAACTACGTGAAGCCGCAGTTCGTGCACGTCCTGCTCGACGGGCGGGTGGTCATGAGCGGCGGCGAGGAGCTGAGCCGCCAGCTCGAGGCCAACGGCTATGACTGGGTCCGCGAGCAGGTCGGCCTCCCCGCCGGCGTGGGCGACGAGGCCTCCGCCGCGGAGCCCGTCGAGTCGCACTAGGCACGGGTCGCGTGGCAGTCGAGCGGGCCGGCACCGGGATCCTGGACGGGGTGTCGATGCGCGCGGACTTCCCGATCTTCGAGCGCCCGACACGCTCCGGGCAGCCGCTCGCATACCTCGACTCGGCGTCCTCGTCACAGAAGCCGCGGGCGGTCATCGATGCCATCGCCGACGCGTACGCACACCACTACGCCAACGTCCATCGCGGCATCTACGAGCTGAGCGCGGATGCCGACGCACGATTCGAGGCATCGCGTCGCGCCGTCGCTGACTTCATCGGCGCGCCCAGCGATCGCGAGATCGTGTTCGTTCGGAATGCGACCGAGGCGCTGAACCTCGTCGCCTTCAGCTGGGGCCGCGCCAACGTCCACGAGGGCGACCTGGTCGTGTCGACCGCCATGGAGCACCACGCCAACCTCGTCCCGTGGCAGCAGCTCGCCGCGTCGACCGGCGCCACGCTCGCACACGTTGCGATCACCGACGACGGCCGTCTCGATCTGGACGACCTCGACCGCCTTCTCGCCCGCGGTCCGCGGCTCGTGACGCTGGCCCACGTCAGCAACTCCCTGGGCACGATCAACCCGGTCGCGGAGATCGCCGGCCGGGCACACGCCGCCGGCGCCGTCGTCGTCCTGGACGCGGCCCAGAGCGTGCCGCACCTGCCGGTCGACGTCACCGCGCTCGGCGTCGACTTCGCGGCCCTCTCCGGCCACAAGATGCTCGGGCCGTCCGGGATCGGCGCGCTGTGGGGTCGCCGCGAGCTGCTCGACGCGATGCCGCCGTTCCTCACGGGCGGCAGCATGATCACGCGCGTCACCCTCGACACCGCCGAGTGGAACGAGGTGCCATGGAAGTTCGAGGCCGGCACCCCGGCCATCGCCGAGGCGATCGGGCTGGGGGCGGCGGTCGAATACCTCGAGGGCATCGGCATGTCGAGCGTCAGGGCGCACGAACGCGCGCTGTTCGAGGCCGCGTGGCGCTCGCTCGGCCAGATCGACGGCGTCCGGAGGCTCGGCCCGGAGTCGGCCGACGAGCACGCGGGGGTGATCAGCTTCGTGGTTGACGGCATCCACCCGCACGATCTCGCCGAGATCCTGGACCGCGACGGCGTCGCCGTCCGCGCCGGCCACCACTGCGCGCAACCGGTGATGCAGCGGTACGACCTGCCGGCCACGACGCGCGCCAGCTTCTCGGTCTACAACGACCTCGACGACGTCGAGCGCCTGGCCGATGGCATCCGCGGCGCGCAGCGCATCTTCGGCAGCGCCTGAGATGGACAACCTGTATCGCGACTTCATCCTCGAGCACTACCGCGAGCCGCACAACCGCGGCGTGCTCGAGCCTCACGACCTCCATTTCGCCGACTCGAACCCGACGTGTGGCGACGAGCTGAGCATGACCCTCCGCCTGGACCCGGCCGGCGACCGGATCGCCGACGTGGCGTTCGACGGGCGGGGGTGCGCGATCAGCCAGGCATCGGCCTCGATCATGACCGACGACCTTCGCGGCCTGAGCCTCGACGAGGTGCGTGGCATGGATCCGCGAGGGGTCGTCGAGGCGCTCGGCGTCCCGATCGGCCCGGCCAGACTGAAGTGCGCGCTGCTCGGCTACAAGGTCCTGCAGGGCGCCGTCAGCGGGGAGGTCGTGCGGTGGCCCGACGAGGCCGACGTCCTGTCTGGAGCCGGTGGCGGGGGATCGGCGCCGTGAGCCTGGGCTAGTCGAAGGCCCTGCGCAGGAAGACGGTCGCGAGCTCGCGGGTCACGCTCGCGTCTGGACAGTACCGGCGGTGGCCGCAGCCGCTGGTGATGCCGGCCGCCGCGATGCGGTTGATGTTGGCCTCGTGTGGGCTGGCGTTGTCGTCGTCGAAGAAGTCGGAGCCGGTCCCCGGCAGGCGCAGCGCGGTGGCCAGGGCCGTCGCCAACCCGCCGCGACGCACCGTCTGGCCCGGGCAGTACTTCCCGCCACCGCAGCCGCCGGTCAGTCCCGCCGCCGTGAGGCGGTTGATCGCGCCCTCGAACCGGCTGTTCTCGTCGTCGGAATAGAAGTCGGTGCCCGTCGGCGGCAGGTCGAGCGCGTCGGCCAGCGACTTCGCCAGCTGGCCCCTGGTGAGTGAGCCGCTCGGGCAGAACCTCGTCGAGGTGCAGCCGCCCATCAGCGAACGCTGGGCGACCCACAGGATCGTGCCGTAGTTCTTGGAGCCCACGATGTCCGAATAGGGGCTCGTGAGCGCCCATGCCAGCCCGAACGGCTCCTGCGTGGCCTCGAAGCGATCGTGCTGCACGGTGATGCGCATCGTCCCCGTGCTCGACGCGGTGAGGTCGACCGCCTCATACGAATTGTCGAACGAGAACGAGCCGGTCGTGGAGCCGTTCGGCTGGCGCACGACGAGGTCGAGGTCCGCGCGCAGGACGTCGGACTTGCCGAGGTTCGACGAGCCGGACGTATGGCTGCTCCACGCGAGCGCCACGCGCACCCGTTGCCCCTTCACCACCCGGAGCTCGCGCGTGATCGCCTGTCCCTCGCTCATTGCGCCGAACGTCCAGCCGCCGTACGGGCCGTTGTCGAGCGCCCGATTCGACCATCGGGCCGATGCGGTGCCGACCCCTTCGTGGTCGCGACTCGTGCCGCCGCCCGGGAGCGGCGTGCGCCGGTTCGCACCGGCCATGAGGATCGCGCGCGTGGCTTCGGGCCAGCTCGCCAGCGTCGGTGAGCGGGCCATGAGCTGCGCGGCGATGCCCGCCACGATCGGGCTCGAGATGCTCGTCCCGTCGCCGATCGTCCCGTTCGCGGTCCGGACGCTGACCGCGGGCGCCGACAGGTTCGGCTTGTTGTAGTCGCCATGGGGATTCCAGGGAGTGCCGTCGGGGTCGCGATAGCTGGCGCCGTTCGACCCGTACCAGAGGATGTCGTCGCCCGTCCCGGCGGTGTTGCGGTCGTTGACGCCACCGACCGTGAGCACGTTGTAGCCCGTCCCCGGCGAGACGACGTTCCAGCTCCCGAACGTGGAGAAGTTGCCGCTGGAGGCGACGACCAGCCGGTTGTCCTCCCAGCCGACCGAGTCGAAGTAGCGGCGGGCCTCGGACGCGCCGGTCGACGTGTCCTGGCCGAAGCTCGTGTTGACGATGTCCGCGTCGCCACCCCCGGGAGAGATCGCCCAGTCGGCGGCCCGGATCACGGCTCGGTCGGTCGAGAGGCTCGGCGCGGAGTTGCCCGTCCCGGCACTCACGATCCTGGCGCCGGGCGCCACTCCGCGCCAGGTCGCGCTCCGGCTCGCGATCGCTCCGGCGACCCATGTCGGGTGGATGTGGGTCACGATGCGGCCGTTCGTGCTGTAGCGCTTCACCACCTGTCCGGCGAGGTCGCCGCTGGTCGCTGCGTTGGCGTACTCGACGACCGCGACCCGGGCGCCGTTGCCCTGGTCGCCGGCTCCGCTGGTCCAGTTCGCGCCGACCGTTGCCCCCGCCGATGACATGAAGGTCCGCCAGCCCTGCTCGAGACCCATGCTCTGCACCTCGGGGCGCTCGGCGAGCGCGCGGACGCCGGCGCTCGGCAGGTCCACGAAGACGAGCGGCGCCGACGTGCTGGCGTACGCGACCCCGCCACCGAGTGCCTCGACGGCCTCGCGCAAGGCCGCCGCGGACCGCGCGTACACGGCCCGGCGCGCCTCCCACATGTCGGCGCGGATGGCCCGGGCCTGGTCGAGGGTCGCCGCCAGTGGCCGGCCGGCAAGCCACTCCACCTCCGGATGGGCGTCGACCACCGCGGCCTCGGCGTCGCCGACGTCGACGTCGAGCCAGACCGCCACGCGAAGGGCGGCCGTCGACGCCGACGAGCGGACTGCGGCGAGGAGCGGCGCGTCCGACTTGCGCTCGAGGACCGGAAGCGCCGCCCACGCGGCCTGTCGGGCTTGCTCGAGCAGCGCCACCGACCCGGTCGTGCCGTCCGCCGTCCGATACGAGCTGTGGACCTCTCCCGTTCGCGCGTCGATGAACTTTGCCGCGCGCATGCCGTGCTCGGCCGCGACGCCGATCTCCGCGACGAGCCGATAGTCGTCGGGGCTGCCACCCTCGCGTCGGCTGAGGTCGCGTCTGGCATCGGTCAGTGGATCCGCGGCTCGGGCCACCGGTATCGGCAGGCTGGCACCGGCGACGAGGGCAGCGACCGACGCGGCCACCCACGCGCGCGCTTGAGCTCGCCTCACTGCCACCTGGGGCCTCCGCGGGATGGGATGTATGACATTGTCACACGCGCCCCACCCTCCATGTTGGCACCCTGCCGAGCCGGGTCAATGACCCATCGGTGTAGGCTTGGCTCGTGACCACCGGGGCGCCCGCGGCGGGCCTTTTCGCCGCATCGACGCATCGCGCACGCCTGAAGCGAGCGGCCGCGGCCGCCTCGGAGCGCGGGGTCGACGTGCTGCTCATCACGCCGTCAACCGACTACGCCTACCTGCTCGGCTACGCCGCGCCCGCGCTCGAACGGCTGACCTGCCTGGTCGTTCCGGTGGATGGACCGCCGGCCATCGTCCTGCCTCGGCTCGAGGAGCCGCTCGCCCGCCACGGGCTGGGGCCGCTCGTCGACGACGTCGAGCTCATCGCCTGGGACGAGACGGAGGATCCGATCCGGGCCGTCCAGGCGCTCGTCGGACCCGTCCGCCGCGTGGCCGTGCAGGATCAGATGTGGGCGCGATTCACGCTGCGGCTGCGCGCCGCCCTCGATCCGGCCGAGCTCGTCCCGGCCGGACCCACGATGGGCGAGCTGCGGCGCGTGAAGGACGCGGAGGAGATCGAGCGCCTCCGCGCGGCGGCGGCCGCGGCGGATCGGGCGATGCTGGCGGTGACCGGGGAGCGACTCTCCGGCCGCAGCGAGGTCGAGGTGAGCCGCCACATCCGCGAGCTGCTGATTGCCGAGGGCCACGACGATGCGGGCTTCGCGATCGTCGCCTCCGGTCCGAACGCAGCCAGCCCGCACCACGAGGCGGGCGACCGCATGATCGGTGCCGGGGACGCGATCGTGATCGACATCGGCGGCGTGAAGGCCGGCTACACGAGCGACACCTCGCGGACGGCATTCGTCGGCGAGCCGCACCCCGACTTCGTCAGCCTCTACACGGTGCTCCGCGACGCCCAGGCCGCGGCCTGCGCCGCCGTCCGTCCGGGCGTCCCGGCATCAGAGATCGACGAGGTCGCGCGCGACATCATCTCCGACGCCGGATACGGCGAGGCATTCCTCCATCGGACCGGCCACGGCATCGGGATGGAGACCCACGAGGAGCCGTACATCGTCGCGTCGAATGCGGAGCCGCTCGTCTCCGGCAATGCCTTCAGCGTCGAGCCGGGGATCTACGTGCGCGACACGTGGGGCGCCCGCATCGAGGACATCGTCATCTGCACCGATGACGGCGGCGAGCGCCTCAACACGACGTCGACGGAGATCTACGTCGTCGACTGACGGTGGTCGGACTCGCGATGTGAGCTGACGAGGGCGGAGAGGACGCCGTCGATCGCTGCGTTCGCCTCGTGGAAGGCCGCCGTCACCTCGGAGACGTCCGCGGAGCGGCGACGCAGCTGGCCGACGATCGCGTCGAGGACCGGCGAGCGGAAGAAGAGGAAGGCCTCCACCGTCTCGGCCAGGCTCAGGCCGGCGCGCGACGCCTCCGCACCGTAGAGCGCCCCCATCTTCTCGGCGTCCTCCAGCAGCAGCACGCGCTCCGCCTTCTTCGTCGCCGCGACGTACTCGACGACGAGTGAGAAGGTCCGTTGGCCCCAGCGGCGGAACTCCGCGCGCTGCTCCGTCGTGAGCCTGGCCTGCCACGGCTGCCCGGCGTACCCCGCGCGAGCGACGCGACGATGGAGCTCGCCGGCCATCGTCTGGGTGGAGTCGGGCAGGCGCTCGACGCCGTAGCGTGGGCGGCGGGGGGCGTTGATCATCGACTCGAGGCTGGAACGCAGAAATCGGCGATGGCCGCCGGGCGTCTGGTAGCTCTGGACCTTGCCGGTATCGGCCCAGCGCCGAAGCGTGTCGGGACCGACACCGACGAGCCGCGACGCGGCTCCAAGAGCCAGCCAGGGATCGTCGGGAGCGTTTGCCGGAGGGCGGGGCACCCGACCTACGCTAGCCGTGCCCTCGCACGAGCGTCAAACGATCAGCGCAGATCCTCGGCGCGCATCGCGCCGAGCTCGGCCCAGAAGTGGACGAGCGACGCCATGCCGTTGCGGATGTTGTCGATGCTGATCCACTCGTTCGGGGCGTGGAAGTTCCCGGTCGGGTTCGCGAACCCGACCATCAGCGTCTTCAGGCCGAGCGCCGAGTCGAGCGCGGCGACGACCGGAACCGAGCCGCCGGACCGATGGAAGAGCGGCGCCTTGCCGAAGCCCGCCTCGAGCGCGCGCGCGGCCGGGGCGATGCCCGGATGGTCGAGGGGCGTGATCGCCGGCGCGCCGCCATGGATGATCTTGACCTCGACGCGCACGCTCGGCGGCGCGATGCCCTCGAGATGCTCCTTCATGAGCCGCTCGATCTCCCGGTGGTCCTGGTCGGGGACCAGGCGCGTCGAGAACTTCGCGGCGGCCCACGCCGGGATGATCGTCTTCGCTCCCTCGCCGCTGTAGCCGCCCCAGATGCCGTTGATGTCGAACGTCGGCCGCGCCGAGAGGCGCTCGTTGAGCGTGTACCCGGGCTCGCCGGCCATCGGCGCGGGAACATCGGTCTCAGCTCGCCAGCCCTCGGGGTCGAAGGGAAGGTCGGCGTACGCGGCCCGTTCCTCCTCGGTCAGCTCGCGCACCCGGTCGTAGAAGCCGGGGACCGCCACGCGCCCGTCGCCATCGGTCAGCGAGGCGAGCATGCGAACGAGCACGTTGACCGGGTTGTCCACGCCGCCGCCGTACTGGCCCGAGTGCACGTCCTGGCGCGGGCCCTGGACCTTGAGCTCCCAGTACGCGATCCCGCGCAGGCCGTAGCCGATGGCGGGGGTGCCCTCGTCGTCGAACGTGTCGCCGTCGCTGACCACGCAGACGTCCGCTCGCAGCAGGTCGGCATGCTCGCCGATGAAGGCCTCGACCGGCTCCGACCCGACCTCCTCGTCGCCCTCGAAGAAGAACCGGAGGTTGATGGGCAGCCGGCCGGCGGTGGTCATCCACGCCTCGACCACCTTGAGGTGCATGAACAGCTGCCCCTTGTCGTCGCCCGCGCCCCGCGCGTAGATGCGCCCGTCCTCGTGGCGCGCCTCGAACGGCGGGCGGATCCACTCGTCGAGCGGGTCGGGCGGCTGGACGTCGTAGTGGCAGTACACGAGGACCGTTGGCGCATCCGGGCCGGCCTTCATCCACTCGCCGGTGACGATCGGGTGGTGGCTCGTCTCGTGGGCGGTCGCCCGCTCGATGCCCAGGCGCGTCAGCTCGTCGACGATCCACTGCGCCGTTCGTCGGACCTCGCC
>CBFGTN010000066.1:0-10724 GCA_965652075.1 uncultured bacterium | reverse complement strand
GTTGATGTTCGAGTGGTTGTACGGCGCCGGGATCGCGAGCGGGTGGTAGTCGAACTTGCGCGGCACGAACGAGCAGATGACGTAGTTCCGCGGCTGGAAGGTCAGGTGGACTGGGGGCGGCTGGTGGACGCGGCCGGTGATCGGCTCGAAGTCGCCGATATTGAAGGCAAACGGCCACAGGTGCCCGTCCCAGCCGACGAGGTCGAAGGGGTGATGCCGGTAGTGGTACGCCGTGATCCGGCCGCGAGTCTTGACCTCGATGACGAAGTCGCCACCCTCCAGGTTCGCCTCCATCTCGCCCGGCGGGCGGATGTCGCGCTCGCAGTACGGCGAATGCTCGAGCAGCTGGCCGAAGTCGTTGCGATATCGCTTCGGCGGGACGATCGCGGAGGGCGACTCGACCCACAGCATGCGCTGGTCGGAGGACGACGGCCGCAGGCGATACGTCGTGCCGATCGGCAGGACAAGGTAGTCGCCGGGGCCGTAGTCGATCGGCCCGAAGATCGTCTCGAGCGTGCCCGACCCGGTGTGGACGAAGTACATCTCGTCCGCCTCGCCATTGCGGTAGTAGCGCTCCATCGGCTCCGCCGGCAGCACGACCCCGAACGTGACGTCGCCGTTGTAGAACAGCGGCACGCGGCCGGTGATCCCGTCCCCGGTCGGCTGCAGGTCCTTCGTGTTCACGAGCCGATGCCGGTGCGCCCCCGCGGCCTCGTCGGGGGACTGCTCGAGGCCGACGTCGCGGACCTTCGTCACCTCGTGGGTCTGTGTCGGCGGCGTGTGGTGGTACAGGAGGCTCGCGCGCCCGCTGAAGCCCTCGATGCCGAACAGCTCTTCCGCGTACAGGCCGCCATCGGGCTTGCGGAACTGGGTGTGCCGCTTGTGCGGCACCTCGCCGCGCTGCAGGTAGAACATCGGGTGCATGATCGCATGGAGCGACCGATGCGGATGAAGGAGCAGCACCGATGGTGATCGATCCGTCCACCGAAGTGGGCGCAAGGGTCAGCGCGCGCCTGCGCGACGAGCTCGTTGCCTGGCTCGTGACGGTCGGGCCGGACGGCACGCCCGTCCCGACGCCCGTCTGGTCGTGGTGGGACGGTGAGACGCTGCTCCTCTACTCGCAGCCCGGCAAGCCGAAGCTGCGCCATATTGCCTCGAATCCGCGCGTCGCCCTCGCGCTCCGCACCGACGAGCGTGGCGACGTCCTGACGGTGATCACCGGCGACGCCGCCGTCGACGAGTCCGCCCCCGCGGCATTCGAGCACCCGGAGTACATCGAGAAGTACCGCGAGGAGATCGCCCGGCTGGGCTCCAACCCGGAGGAGTTCTCCGGCGCCTACTCGGTGCCGATCCGCATCCGGCCGACGAGGCTGCGCGCCTCATAGCGCCGGCCGGCGTCAGGAACCGTTGGCGAGGAGCCGATCCACCGACCCCAGCACGTCGCTGAGGCCGAAGGGCTTGACGAGCCAGGCATCGGCCCGCAGCGCCTCGGCGGCGGACTCGACGCCGTGCGCGGCCGACAGGAGCAGCACCTTGGCCGGGATGTGCCTGCCGGACCGACCCAGCTGTGCCTGCCGGAAGGCGAACCCGTCCATGCGCGGCATCATCAGGTCGAGCACGATGAGCTCCGGGCCCCACGCGTCAACGGCGGCCAGCGCCTCCTCGCCGTCGCTGGCGACGCGAACGTCATGGCCGTCGTCGCGCAGGACGTCGGCCAGCGTGTCCCGCAGGCTCGGATCGTCTTCGACGACGAGGATCCGACGGGCGCTCATTCCGCTGGGACCGCCGCCATCCGCGGGAGTCGAACCGTGAACGACGCCCCTGGACCGTCGTCGCGGGGCTCGGCGGTGATCGTGCCCCTGTGGCGCTCGACGATCTGCTGCGTGATGTGCAGGCCGAGCCCAAGGCCCTGGACGTGCTCGACGGCCTCACCGCGACCGAACGCGTCGAAGATCGTCCGTGATGCCCCGTCGTCCAGGCCGATCCCGCGATCGGAGACCGTCAGCTCGACGGCGTCAGCGAGCTCCCTGACGCTGACATGCACGTTGGCCGGCGAGTCGGAGTACTTCAGCGCGTTGTCGAGGAGGTTCGTGAGCACCTGGTCGATGCGGCTCGCGTCGACGGTGGCGATGACGGGAGACGGCGCCTCGAGTCGCACCCGGCCGTCGATGCCCGCGTCGGCGAACCGGGCGATGACCTCGCGGGCGAGCTCGACGAGATCCGTCGGCGCGAAATGGGTCGGCAGGACGCCGGCGCGAAGGCGCGAGATGTCCAGCAGCTCGGTCAGGAGGTCGCCGAGGCGCTTCGAGGCCGTCAGGATCCGATCGAGACCGGTATCGAGACGCTCCTCGTTCAGGCGCCCCGCCGCCTTCGCATGTTGCAGCGCCTCGGCCGACAGGCGCAGGCTGGCGACCGGGGTCTTCAGCTCGTGCGATGCGATGCTCAGGAACCGGTCGCGGGCGACGAGCGCCTCCTCGGCGGCGGCGCGGGCCCGCTGCTCGGCCAGCAGCTGAGTCTGGCGTTCCTCTGAGGCCTTCCGCTCGGTGACGTCCCGCGTGACCTTCGCGTACGCGTACGGGGCCCCGGACTCGTCTCGAAGCGCGGTGACGATGACGTCCGCCCAGAACCAGGTGCCGTCCTTGCGGACCCGCCATCCCTCGTCCTCGAAGCGTCCCTGCTCGGCCGCCAGGCCGAGCAGCATCATCGGCCGACCCGCCTCGCGCTCGTCCGGCGTGTAGAAGACCGAGAAGTGGCGGCCGATGATCTCGTGGGCGGCGTATCCCTCGATACGCTCGGCACCGAGGTTCCACGTCAGCACCCGGCCCTCGGTCGAGAGCAGGAAGATCGCGTAGTCCTGGACGGCGTCGACCAGCAGCCGGAACGCGACTTCGCCGCGCAACAGCGGGTCGAGCGCGTCGCCGGCATCGGACGCGGCGTGGTTCGAACTCGCCATGCCCACTCCTGGCCCTCTGCCTTGGCCTCGATCGCTCCTCAGCGATTCGTGTGCCAGATCGGAGGTCAGGCGTTTCGGCGCGTCAGCTCCGAATGCCCGCCGCGTGGGTAGACGATGACGAGCCTGGCCGGCTCGTCGCCGATCGCGACGGCGTCGTGCGGCAGCGTGCCGTCGAGGAGCACGTAGTCCCCGGGACCGGCCTCGACCGTCGTCGAGCCCTGCGTGATCCGGATCCGCCCGGCGAGGACGAGATGGTGCTCGTCTCCGGGATGGGCGTGGAGCCCGCTGGGACGACCGGGAGGCATCTCCCCCTCGAAGATCGCGATGTCACGCGCGATCCCGCCATCGACCTGCGACATCGTTGGGCCGCCCCTGAGGAAGCGCCGTCGAGGGCGGTCCACGGCGCGGACGACGCGCGGACCGACCGACTGGTCGAGCAGGAACCACGCGATCGGCACGTCCAACGCATCGGCCAGGGACGAGAGGGTTTCGAGCGACGGGGACGCCTTGTCGTTCTCGACCTGGCTCAGGTAGCCGACGTTCAGCCCGGTCAGCGCGGCCACCGCCGAAAGGGTCATGTTGCGGTCGCGGCGCCGGCGCCGGATCTGGGCACCGACCAGCGGTCGCCTGCGCGGAATGTCGGTCATCGCTGCGCAGTATGCCTTCACCCAATCGAGTTTGACAAGGACCAACCCACGAGGCATGATGTTGATCTGACCAAACCCAGATGCGCTCTGGCAAACCCACTCACATGACACACGCGAAAGGAAGCTCGACCATGAAGGTCGCCATCATCGGAGCCGGAAACGTCGGCAAGGCACTCGGTAGCTCGATCTCGGCCGCGGGCCACGACGTCACCATCACCGCCAAGCATCGGGAGCACGCGGATGCCGCCGCGAAGGAGATCGGCGCGACGCCGGTCGACACGCCGGCCGAAGCCGTCTCGGACGCAGACGTCGTCATCCTCGCCGTCCCCTATGTCGGCGCCGCCGATGAGGTGAGCGGCGAGATCCGCGACCGGGTCGCCGGCAAGACGATCGTCGACGTCACGAACCCGATGAAGCCCGACTACTCCGGCCTTGCAACCGAGGGCACGTCGGCCGCCGAGGAGTTCCAGAGGCGCCTGCCCGAGGCCAACGTCGTGAAGGCGTTCAACACGATCTTCGCCACGAACCAGGCCCGCCCGAGCCGCGACATCGACGGGTACGTGGCCGGCGACGACGACGGCGCCAAGCGCCAGGTCATCTCCCTCGTCGAGTCGATCGGCTTCAGCCCGGTCGACGTCGGCCCGCTGAAGACCGCCCGCTACCTGGAGGGCATGGCGGTCATCAACATCGGGCTCAACGCGCAGAACGGCTGGGACTGGACGTCCGCCTGGAAGCTGGAGCGCTAGACCTCAGCTGACCGCTCGAGACCGTCGAGCTGGTCGGCATGCTCCTCGAGATGGCCGGCGATGAACCGCTCGAAGATGTCCTCGACGGTCATCTCGCCGCGACTCGGGTGCATCCCGCGACGCGTCCAGGCCTCCGGCGGGTAGCCGCGGGCGGCCTCGGTGACGTCGGCCAGCTCGCGGCGGACCCGCTCGAGCAACGCCTTCGGATCGGTGTTGCGGTCGCGCTCGATCGCCTCGACGCGGCCCGCATCGGTCTTCACGCGGCCGAACGGCACCGGCTCGTTCGTGGGAAGGGCGATCACCCGCTGCGCCTGGGCCAGCCAATAGGCCGGGAACTCGGCGAGGTGCGCCCAGACCTGTCCCGCCTCCCAGCGCTCGTCCCCTCCCGGATCCGGCTCCGTCAGGCCGGGCGGCAGCGGCCGCGACGCGTGCTCCGCGAGACGACGCTCGGCCTCGGTGAGTCGTGCGACGAGCGCGTCGACGGAAGCGGTCATGTGGCTGGTCGCTGCACGACGGGTGCCGTCAGCGCGCCGAGCCGCTCGATCGTCAGGCTCACCGTGTCCCCCGGCTCGAGGTAGCGGCCCAGGGTCTCATCGCGGATCTCCAGCAGGCATCCTGTGCCCACCGTACCGGACCCGAGGAGGTCCCCGGGGCGGAGCCGCACATCGGCGGACGCGCGCGCGACCATCTCGCCGAAGCTGAAGTGCGCACTCGACCAGCTGCCACGCGACAGCTCGGTCCCGTTGACCGATGCGGTCATCGCCAGCTCATAGCCCTTGCCGGATCGGCGGTCGCTGAGCTCGTCGGGGGTCACCAGCCACGGGCCGATCGACGACGCGAAGTCCTTGCCCTTTGCCGGCCCAAGGCGGACGGTCGTCTCCTCGCGCTGAAGGTCCCGCGCGCTCCAATCGTTCAGGACCATGTAGCCACCGATCGCCTCTTCGCCGCGCGACGCGTCGAGGTCGCGGACCGGCGTGTCGACGAGCGCGGCGACCTCGAGCTCGTAGTCGAGCTCCGCGCTGCCCGCGGGCGCCCACACGGGGTCATTCGGACCACGGATCTCGGAGGTGTTGCTGAAGTAGAAGATCGCCAGGCGATACCACGCCTCGGGGATCTCCATGTCGCGGCGCTTCCACATCGTCCCGACGTGCTGCTCGAAGGCGTAGAAGTCGCGGAAGGACGGCGGCGCCAGGATCGGCGGCCCGAAGTCCAGGACCGATGCGTCCAGTGGCTCATCCGGCTCCGCGGTCAGCAGGTCCGCCAGGGCATCGACGCGCAGGCCGGCCGCGAGGTGCGCGTCCAGCGTCGTCACCGGCTGCCGGAAGAGGCTCGCGTTGTGGGCGCGGGCGGGCTCCCGCTCGACGAGTGCGCGCCGTGCCGCCTCGAGATCCATCCATCGCGTGGCGTCGGGGTCGGCGGCGGCGGCGAGGCGCCATGGCGTACCGGCCGGCGCTCGGCGCTCCCGGATGTGGGCGATCTTCATCGGTGCGGAGTCTAGGCGGTATCGTTCGGGACCCGATGCCCATCCCGCTGATCGCGTCCGACGATCACCTCGCGCACGACGGCCTCGTCGAGCTCGTGGCCGGCGAGCCGGTCCCGTGCTTCGAGACGCCCGAACGCGCGACGGTCATTCGCGAGGCCCTGCTCGCGACGGGCGGCTACGTTCTGGAGGCCCCCGTCGAGCACGGGCCGGATCCGATCGCCGCCGCGCACAGCCTCGAGCTCATCGACCTGGTCGAGCATGTCTGGACCGATGCGATGGCGGCCGGGCGCGACCCGGAGCGGCCGCTGCTCCCCGACACGTTCCTGCTCGGCGCCTACGGGTCGGGGATGGAGCTCGAGCGCCTGCCGGTCGGGCGCCACGATCGCCTCGGTGCGTTCTGCTTCGACACGGCAACGCCGATCGTCGCCGGCACGGCGGCGGCCGCCCATGCTGCCGTCGACATCGGACTCACCGCGCTCGACCTGGTGCTGGAGGGGGCGCCGCTGGCCTACGGCCTGTGCCGGCCACCCGGCCATCACGCGGCGCGCGGCCTGATCGGCGGCTACTGCTTCTTCAACAACGCCGCGATCGTCGCCCAGGCCGCACGCGACCGTGGCGCGCAGCGCGTCGCGATCCTCGACGTCGACTTCCACCATGGGAACGGGACGCAGCAGATCTTCTGGGACCGCGGCGACGTGCTGTACGTCAGCCTCCACGGCGATCCCGCGGGCATCTACCCGTACTTCAGCGGCTACGCCGTCGAGCGCGGGGCCGGCGCCGGAGAGGGTGCGACGCTGAACCTGCCGCTGCCGCCCGGGACCGATGGGGATACCTACCTCGCCGCCCTGGACGAGGCGCTCACGGCACTTCGCGACTTCGAGCCCGACGCCCCGCTCGTCGTCTCGCTTGGCTTCGACACCTACCACGCCGACCCGATCTGCAACCTCGCCCTGCAGACCGATGACTACGCCCGCATCGGGTCGGCGATCGCGTCGCTGGAGATGCCGGTCGTCGCGCTCCAGGAGGGCGGTTACGCGATCGACGCGCTCGGCGCGAACGCCGTGGCGTTCCTCGGCGGGGTGGCTCGGTAGAATTCGAGGCCCACCCTGCACGCTGCGGAGATCCCACGCGTGAAGCGCATCGGCTTCCTTTCCTTCGGCCATTGGTCCGACTCCCCCTATTCGCAGGTCCGCTCCGCGTCGGACGCGTTGCTCCAGTCGATCGAGCTGGCAGTCGCGGCCGAGGAGCTCGGCGCGGACGGCGCGTACTACCGCGTCCACCACTTCGCCCGGCAGCTCGCGTCGCCGTTCCCGCTGCTCGCCGCGATCGGCGCACGCACGGAGCGGATCGAGATCGGGACCGGCGTGATCGACATGCGGTACGAGAACCCGTTCTACATGGCCGAGGACGCGGGCGCGGCCGACGTCATCGCCGGCGGCCGTCTCCAGCTCGGGATCAGTCGTGGCTCCCCGGAGCAGGTCATCGACGGCTATCGGTACTTCGGCTACGTGCCCGGCGAAGGCGAGACCGATGCCGACATGGCCCGCCGCCACACCGGGGTCTTCCTCGAGCTCCTGAAGGGGGACGGGTTCGCCGAGCCCAACCCAAGGCCGATGTTCCCGAATCCGCCCGGGCTGCTGCGGGTCGAGCCGTTCTCGGAGGGCCTGCGCGATCGGATCTGGTGGGGCGCCGGCGCCACGAACACCGCGGTCTGGACGGCCGAGCTCGGGATGAACCTCATGAGCTCGACGCTCGTGTTCGACGAGACCGGGGAGCCGCTCCACGTCCAGCAGCGCAAGCAGATCGATGCCTATCGTGAGGCGTGGCGCGCCGCGGGCCACGCGCGCGAGCCACGGGTGTCGGTGAGCCGGAGCATCTTCGCGATCGTCGACGACCGCGACCGCGCCTACTTCGGCCGCGGACAGCAGGAGCACGACCAGATCGGCAACATCGACGAGCACACGCGGGCCGTCTTCGGCCGCTCCTACGCCGCGGAGCCGGAGGTGCTCATCCGGGAGCTGGCCGCCGACACGGCCATCCAGGCCGCCGATACGCTCCTCCTGACCGTTCCGAACCCGCTCGGGGTCGACTACAACGCGCACGCGATCGAGAGCATCCTGACCTACGTCGCCCCCGAGCTGGGCTGGCGGTGACGCGCCCGGCCGGACACCCGGGTCCGGGCTGGCTCGCGGCGATCGGGGTCGCGGCCGTCCTGTCCGGCTGCGGGCTCGCTGAGCCGATGGACGTCGGCCCGGCGACGTGGGCCTTCGCGCCCGGCCAGGACATCGGCCCGGACACGACCGAATTCGTCGCGATGGTCACCGAGCGGGCGTGTGCGAGCGGTCAGTCGAGCGAGGATCGGATCGCGGAGCAACAGGTCGACGTCGAGCCGGGGCGCATCGTCGTCACGTTCCGGGTGCGGCCGCTCGAGGGCGCTCAGGCATGTCCCGGGAACCCGCCCACGCCCGTCCAGGTGGACATCGGCCAGCCCTTGGGCGATCGCGTGCTGGTCGACGGCGGGCGAGAGCCACCGGCCGAGCCGCCGGTCTGCGCGAACCCGGATTCCTGCGAGTAATGCCGCAGGTGCCACGCCGGCGACCGCCGTCGCCGAGGGAGACGAGCTGGGAGCACGTCGCGACCTGGTACGACGGCTGGGTCGGGGATCGGGGTTCGGCCTACCACCGCGAGCTCGCGATTCCGGCGGTCCTGGACCTGCTCGAGCCGCAGCCGGGGGAGGCGATCCTCGACCTGGGCGGTGGCCAGGGGGTGCTGGCGCCGTACCTCATCGAGGCTGGCGCTCGGGTGACGGTCGTCGACGCATCGGCGCGGCTGATCGCCGCCGCGAAGCGGCGCCACGGACGGGTCCGCGACGCGCGCTTTCTCGTCGGGGACGCTCGCCGCCTGCGCTCGGTGTCCGGGCTCGAGGCCGGGCAGTTCGACGCAGCGACGTTCCTGCTCTCGATCCAGGACATGGATCCCCTCGACGACGTCGTCGCCTCGGTCGACTGGGCGCTGCGGCCCGCAGCCACGGTCGTCCTGCTGATGACCCATCCCGCGTTTCGCCAGCCGCGCCACTCGGGCTGGGGCGTCGACGAGGGTCGCAAGCTGACCTACCGGCGCGTGGATGCCTACCTGGGCGAGCTCGCCGTCCCGATGAAGTCGCTCGGTGGCGGCCCGCCGACGCGCTCGTTCCACCGGCCGATCAGCGCCTACGTCAACGCGTTCGCAAATGCCGGCTTCGCGACCGACGCGATGCTCGAGATCCCCGACCTGCCGCCGGGCCGGCGGCCGGGGAAGGTCGCGCGTGGCGACGAGCGGGCCAGCCAGGAGATCCCCATCTTCCTCGCGCTGCGCGCCGTGCGCGGACGGATTGCCTGATCTTTAGCGTTCGTCTGCCCGCCCTTTAGCAATTCGCGCGAGAATGCGGCTCCGCCGCCCGCCTCGCGCAGAAGGAATCCAGCCGTGACTGCCTCGCCATCCGCCCCGCGTCCGCCGCTCGTTCGTGCGGCCGCGTTCGTGGGCGTCGTCATCCTCTTCGGAGCCATCACCTTCGTGGCCGGCCTCGCGCTCGGCGGTTCGGCAGGCTTCATCGCCCAGGCCGATCCGTCCACGGAGCCGACGGTTGCCGTGCCGTCGGACGCAGCGACGCCGGGGGCGACGCCCGTCCTCGAGACGATCACCTGCGCCGAGCCGAGCGAGGCGTTCGCGGCGCTCTGCGAGGCGTACGCGCAGATCCGCTCGCAGTACGTGGACGAGGTCACCGACGAGCAGCTGGTCGACGGCGCCGTCCGCGGCATGGTCGAGTACGGGCTCGAGGACCCGTACTCCGGCTACCTGCCGCCGAGCCAGTACGGGGAGGCGCTCGACGACCTGTCCGGCGAGTTCAGCGGCATCGGCGCCGAGGTCGGCATGGAGAACCTCACCGACCCGGAGGATCTCGAGTCGTGCACGGTCGTGACCGAGACGTGCGCGATGGTCATCGTCGCGCCGCTCGAGGGGTCACCCGCCGAGGAGGCCGGCCTCCGGCCCGGCGACCAGGTCGTCGCGATCGACGGGCAATCGACGACCGGCGAGTCGGTGAGCTCGCTCGTCTACGTCGTGCGCGGCGAGGCCGGCACCGACGTGACCCTCACGATCCGGCGCGGCGACGATGAGATGGACATCACCGTCACCCGCGCGGTCATCGACCTCCAGGAGGTCCGGTCGGAGATCCTCGACGACGGGATCGGCTACCTGCGGCTCACGACCTTCACGGCGCGGGCGACCGACCTCGTGCGGGAGGCGATCAACAACCTCCTGAACCAGGGTGCCACGAGCTTCGTCTTCGACCTGCGCGGCAACCCGGGCGGCTACATCGATGCCGCGCGCGGCGTCGGATCGCAGTTCATCGCGGCGGGGGAGCTGCTCTTCACCGTCGAGTCGGGGGAGGACGTCCAGGAGTGGCGAGCGCTGGAGGGCGTGCTCCAGTCGGAGGATGTCCCGGTCGTCGTGCTCGTCGACGCGGGGTCGGCCTCCGCGTCGGAGATCGTCGCCGCCGCCCTGCAGGAGCACGGCCGCGCGACGCTCGTCGGCGAGCCGACGTTCGGCAAGAACACGGTACAGATCTGGAACGACCTCCCCAACGGCGGTGGCCTGCGCCTCACCACAGCTCGCTGGTTCACGCCGGAGCACAACTCGGTCGCGCCTGACGGCGTCCAGCCCGACGTCGAGGTCGCCGGTCCGGCGGACCCCACCTCGGACGAGGATCCACAGCTCGACCGGGCGATCGAGCTGCTGAACGGCTAGAGGTCGCCGGCGAGCACCCGCTGGTAGAGCTCGGGGTCGACGTTCCCGCCGCTGACGACGATCACCCGGGCATCGTCGGCATCGGAGCGCGGCACGGCGCCGGCGAGGTG
>CBFGTN010000065.1:0-10750 GCA_965652075.1 uncultured bacterium | reverse complement strand
TGAACACCGACGGGCTGAACACCGACGGGCTGAACACCGACGGGCTGAACACCGACGGGCTGAACACCGATGGCGAGAAGACGCTCGGGCTGAAGACCGACGGCGAGAAGACGCTCGGGCTGAAGACCGACGGGCTGAACACCGACGGGCTGAAGACCGACGGGCTGAACACGCTCGGGCTGAACACGCTCGGCGCGTACGCATCCGGGCTGAACACGCTCGGGCTGAAGACGCTCGGGCTGAAGACCGATGGGCTGAACACGCTCGGCGCGAACTCGGCCGACAGCTTCGTCACGTCGGCCGCGGTCTGCGGCACGAGCTGTGACTCGAACTCCGCCGCGATGTCCCGGAAGACGGCGAGGTCGTAGTCGGATGAGAGGCCGCTCACGTTGATCGTGATGCGCTGGTTCGGGAAGATCTGGAAGCGGTACCAGCGGGCGCGGCCGTCGCTCTCGATGACGTCCTGGACCGTGGCCGGGGAGGCGAACTGGAGCCCAAGCGCCTTCGGCCACGAGTCGTTGTCGGCCGTCGTCCGGATGCAGTTCGACGGCGCCGGCGTGACCGAGCCGGCGGGTGACGTGACGGTGACGGTCACGAACTGCCCAGAGGCGATCGGAGACACACCGTCGAAGACGACGTAGCCATCCGCATCGGTCGTGGCGGTCTTCGATGCGACGAAGGACGGGCTGTCGAGCAGCCCGTTCGTGCAGGACGCGCTCTTGTGCACGTCGACGGTGACGGGAATCGAGCTTGCGCCCTCCACGAGCGCGTAGAGGTCCGCCGCATTCCCCGAGCGCGCGATCGACGAGAACAGCACGGGCGTCTCGAGCTCGACCGCGGGCGCGTTCAGGTACCGAAGGTCGAGGGCGAAGTTCGAGGGCAGGCTGTCCGGATTGAACGGGTTGAAGTCGCCACCGGTCGGCTGCGTCCATCCGCAGAAGCCGCCGCCGGTCAGGTCGACGACCTGGTCCAGCGCCGAGAACGTCGCGCCGCCGATGCCCGGATCGTCGGTCTGGAACGGGTCATCCACCGCGAATGGCGTGCCCTGGAGGTCGATGTTCGCCGTGCCGTTGTCCGTGCCGTCGCAGCCCATCGCCGTCGCGTAGGGCATTTCGGTCACGAGGGGGTTGCCCAGGCCGCCATCCGGGTGGTTCAGGCTGCCGGTGCTCGACGCGAAGAGGGTGTCGTTGATGTCGACGGTCAGGTTGGCCGGGTCGAGCCGGATCTTCGTGTAGGAGGTCGTGACGGTCGTGCCGGCCGCGGCACCGCCCGCCGCGTACTGGCCGTAGTTCAGGCCCGGCCCGCTCCGGACCTCGAGGTAGTCCTTGCCGTTGAACAGGTTGACCATGTCGGCGCAGTAGACGCTGAAGCGCTGCCCGCCGGCGGGGTGGATGACGTAGCGGCCGTCACCCGGGATGAAGGGGTGGTAGAGGTTCTGGGCGTCGGCGCAGGACTCCGGGACCTCGCCGACGGTCAGCTCGCCACGGAGGAGGTCGTTGAAGTCGCCATTGGAGCCGCGAAGGACGAAGCCATAGACGTCCCCGGTCTGGACGCTGAAGTTCGCGGTGCCGGAGTAGTCGAAGCCGTTCGAGGGCGAGGTGCAGCACACCTCCGGCCCGGTGTTGACGAGGTTCGTCGTCGAGTTCAGCACGCCGCCGCGGATGACGACCGCGTCCAGCCGCGCGGTGACGTTGAACCACGCGTGGAGGCCGGTCCAGCGCCAGGGCTCCGAGATCGACCCCGGACCGGCCGCCGTCGTGAAGAAGCTCCAGGTCCCGGACTCGCCGTCGTTGTCGGTGACCTGCTTGTCGTACGTGAACTGGGCGGCGGTATCGGCGCCGGACCCGGCGGCCAGGAACGTGCCGGCCGCCGTCCCGCCCTCTCCGGGCACGATGCTGCCGGTCTGGCCCTGCCAGTGGCTCGAGAGGGCGCGGGCGGGCGAGGGCGGCAGAGTGAAGACGGCCGCCGTCGCGACGATGAATGCGACGGCTAGCAGGAGCCCGCGGGCAGCAGGCGATCGGGTCTGCGCTGAGACGGCACCAAGCTCGGATCGTGCGGGGATGTCGAGGGTCCCTCCGGTGATCGGCGGCCCGAGCGGGGGGCACGCGGGTTGCCGACGTGAGGCAGGGTACCGGCACGGCGGGTGATGGTGCAAGGGGGAACCACGGGGACGGTGCCAGCAGGCATCACCTGCCCACGAGGTCCTGCCCGGGTCAGGGGTGCCCGGAGATCCTCCGGCCCAGCTCGTCGACCCCGTCGGCGGTCATCGCTCGCCCACGCGCGACGGCCGCCTCGGCGGCCTCATCGCCGATGCTCGCGCGCGCCTCGGCAAGGGCGGTCGCCAGCTCTTCCTCGAGGGCCGGCGGGCGGGGCGAGTCGATCTCGCCGCGCATGCGCTCGGCGACCCCGAGTGCCTCGTGGGCCGCGGCGGCGTCGCCGGACAGGGCGGCGAGGATGCCCATGTCCTCGAGCAGGATGGCGGTCGCCCACTTGTCGTCGTAGTCGCGATAGGCAGCCAGTGCGGCGGCGTAGTGCTCCCGCGTCGCCCCGAGGTCGCCCAGGCCGCGCGTCGCGTTCCCGAGGCCGTTGTGGACGATCGCGACCATCCACGCGTCGCCGACCTCGCGGTTCAGCCGCATCGACTCCTCGAAGTGCGTCCGAGCGCCCTCGTAGTCGCCCTCGTGGAGCGCGACCATGGCGACGTTGTTCTCGCTGACGCCCATCGCCCACCGGTCTCCGACCTGCCTCCGCAGGGCGAGGGCGCGCTCGTTGTGCTCGCGCCAGCTCGCGACGTCGCCCTCGTACTCGGCGACGATCGCCAGGTTCGAGTACAGGCCGCCGAGGCCGGCCGTGTCGCCGAGGCGCTCGCGGATCTCGAGGCTCTCCAGGTAGCGCTCGCGGGCCTCGCCCAGGTCGCCGCGCTGTGCTGCCACGGTGCCGGCCAGGTGGAGGACCTGTCCGACGCCGTCATCGAGGCCGGCGGCGTTGAAGTGGCGGCGGGCGGCGCCGAGATGGCCCGTGGCCTCGTCGTATCGGCCCTGCTTGCGCGATGTCTCGGCCAGGGCGACCTCCGCCCAGCCGCGTGACGCATCGTCGCCGAGCTGCGACGCGAGATCGAGCGCCTCGCTCGCCGTGGCCCCCGCCGTCGGCCAGTCGCCGGTGAACTCCTGTGCCTTCGACAGCTTCAGGAGCGCCTCGACCCGATCGGCGCCGTCGAGCAGCGGCACCAGGCGCCTCAGGTAGTCCACGGCGGCCGCGTTCGCGTAGCTGGCGCGCGCCGCATCGGCCGCCCGCGAGAGGTAGGTCCGCTTCCGATCCTCGTCGTCCCCGTGCCAGAAGTGGTGCGCGAGGATGTCGAGCCGCCGGTCGATTCCTTCGGGGTCCGAGGCCTCGAGATACGTGCCGACGGCCGTGTGGAGGCGGGCGCGGGTGCGGAACGGCAGGCTCTCGTACGCGACCTCCTGGGTTGCGCCGTGCTTGAACAGGTACGCCTGCTCGAGCTCGCGATCCAGCCGGACGAGGTCGGCCGCCCGCAGCGCGTCGAGGTTCTCGACGACCGCGGGGAGCTCGCCGAGCGTGGGGTAGGCGCCCGCCAGGGTCGGTGCCTCGAACACGCGGCCGACGACGGCTGCGACCTTGAGCGTCCGTCGTGGCGCGTCGGGCATCTCGTCGATCCGGGAAAGGACGAGGCTCTGCAGGCTTTCCGGCAGCTCGATCGTCCGGACCGCGGCGGCATCCTGCAGGTCGACGCCCCGCCCGGCGAGGTAGGTCACGAGCTCCTCGGCGTAGAACGCGTTCCCCGCCGACCGCTCGTGCACGATGGCCACGAGATCGTCGCTGATCTCGCCGGGCGCATCGCTGCCGAGGACCTGAGCGACCTTCGAGCGAACGAGCGCCGCCGCCTCCTCCGGGCCCAGGCTGTCGAGGACGAGCTCCTCGAAGTCGGCGATCCGTTCGATGCCGAGACCGCCGCCGGTCTCGGCGGCCGGCCGGTAGGCAAGGACGAACAGCACCGGCAGCGAGGCGGACGACCGGCCGAGGGCCTCGAGCAGGTCGCGAGACAGCGAGTCGATCCAGTGGCAGTCCTCGAGGACCAGGACGATCGGCTCCCGCTCGGCCCGGGCGCGCAGCAGCGTCGCGAGGAGGTCCTCCAGCGACGTCTTGCGAAGCTTCGCGTCGAACGACGCGGTCAGCTCGGAGTCCGGAATCTCGATCCCGAGGATCGAGGCGAGCAGCGGCGCCCTGGCGACGAGGTCCGGGTCGATCTGGCCCAATGTCTCCTCGGCCCGAGTGCGACGGACCTCCGGCGCGTCGGTCTCCTCGACGTCGAGCAGGCGGTGCCAGATCTCGCGCCAGACGAAGTAGCTCGCGTTCGTGCCGAACGACTGGCACTCGCCGAGCGCGACGAACAGCCCGCGGCGTCGAGCGATCCGGACGAACTCGGCGATCAGCCGCGACTTGCCCATGCCGGCCTCGGCGGCGATCCCGACGATCCGCCCATCGCCGTCGACGGTCCGGTCCAGGGCGGCGCCGAGCCGCTCCAGCTCCTCTTGCCGGCCGATGAGCTCGAGCTCGTAGCGGGTCTTCCGCCTCGAGGCGCGCTCGAGCGAGCCCGTGAGCGCGTGGGCGACGACCGCACCCTTCTTGCCCTTGACCTGGAGGTCGGGGAGCTGCTCCCAGATGTACGCGTCGCCGGCGTCGGTGCGCACGCGATCGTCGACGTAGATCTCGCCCGGCGGCGCCTTCGCCATCAGGCGCGCCGCGAGGTTCACCGAGTCGCCCAGGCACACGAACGTCCGCCGCATCGCGTGGCCGTAGGTCCCGCTCCGCAGCCGGCCGCGGGTCAGGCCGATCTGGATGTCCCTCGCGCGCGTCGTCCGCACGAGGTCGCGCAGCTCGAGCGCGGCGGCTGCGGCCCGACTCGCGTCGTCCTCGTGGGCGACGGGCGAGCCGAACACCCCGTAGAGGTACGCGCCCTTGTCGCCGAGCGTGAGCTGGAGGAGGTTGCCGCCATAGCCGGACAGGATCTGCTGCGCCGACCGGACGAACTCGTCGAGCGCGTCGATCGCGTCCGCGTCGCGATCGAAGTCGATGCCGGCGAAGCGCAGGAACACCGGATACGCCGGGCGCAGCTCCGCCAGCAGCTCGCCGTGGCTCGCCCGCATCCGCTCGTAGACCGCGGGGAGCAGCCAGGGACGCACGAGGCCCTCGTCGAGCCGTGGCGGCTCGACGACGTCGACGACGGGCACGTCCTCGAGGAGGCGGTCGACGACGCCGAACTCCCGACCGGAGGCGGGGTCCGTCCGGCGTTCGCGGATCACCACTCGTTCGCCGAGCGCGGCCATCGCCGACGGGTCGAGCACGATCTCGCCCTTCTCCGCGACGTGCTCGGCATCGGCCAGGTCGTCGACGAGTGCGCCGGCCAGGACGTCGATCAGCTGGATCTGCGGGTCGCCGACGACGAAGCGCCGGGCGCTGCCGACGGCGACGGCGACCTTCAGGGCGAGCTCGACGCTCGCGCCGCCCGGCGTCGTGATCGCGCCGATCCCGGCCATCGCCTCCTGCATCGCGAGCGCCGTGGCCACTGCGCGCGCACCATCGTCTCCGTCCAGCCAGCAGGTGATGGCGTCGCCGGAGAAGTAGATGACGTCGCCGCCGCGCCGATCGAGCTCCTCGATGACCGCGTGGAAGACGCGGCCGAGGTGCGCGGTGAGCTCCTCCGGGCCGCGCTGCGGGCCGAGCTCCGTGGCGAGGGCCTCGGTCAGTGGCGTGAAGCCGCTGATGTCGGCGAACAGCGCGGCCCCGGTGACCCGGTCGGGCATCGTCTCGTGGTCCGCGAGCGCGCGCCGGCGGTCGCGGGCGATGTACGCCTCGGGATCGTCCCGGTCGAGCTCGACGGCCACGGACTGCATCGGCTCATCCTAGAGGGAGGGACAAACCTCTCCCCGTCAGCCCGGAATGAGCAGTCGGCCGGCCTCCGCGATCCGGCGCAGCCACGGCAGCTCGCGTTCGATCGTCGTCTCGGCGCCGTGCCCTGGCAGGACGCGGACCGGCCCCGGGATCGCGCGAGCGAGGCGCGCGAGCGAGGCGACCATCTGCTCGTCGTTGCCGCCGGGGAGATCGGTCCGGCCGTAGCTGCCGGCGAAGAGGACGTCGCCGGCGAGGAGGATCCCGCGCCGCTCCTCGTACAGGCACACCGATCCCTCCGTGTGGCCGGGCGTGTGGAGCACGTCGAAGACGAGGTCGCCGACGCGGACCTGCTCGCCCTCGGCGAGGTCCCGGCTGGCGGTCACGGCGCGCATCTCGAAGCCGTAGCTGTTTCGCCCGTCGAGGCGGTAGGCGTCGTCGGGATGGATGGCGAGTGGCGCGCCCGACGCCTCCATCAGCGGCGCGTCATCGAAGATGTGGTCGATGTGCCCGTGCGAGTTGGCGATCAGGTGCAGGCGCAGCCCGTTGGCAGCGCACCGCTCCACGAGTGGCGTGGCCGCGCCCATGCCGGGATCCACGACGAGGGCGTCCGGCGAGCGCCCGTCCCAGACGAGATAGGCGTTCGTCTCCCACGGCCCGAACGCTCCGGCCTCGATCCGGACGCCATGGGCGGCGTCGTCGGTCGTCGTGCCCGCGCGCCGGACGATGTCGTCGGCGGTCACTGCTCCCGGCCGCCTCCCGGACCGATGACGCCAGCGGCTCCGTCGGCGAGGCGCAGGCCGAGATGCCGGGCGAGCTGCCGGGCGAGCTCGTCCTCGACCTCGTCCATCGGCACGGGGCGACCGAGCTCCCGGGCGAGCGAGGTGACCTCCTTGTCTGGAATGCCGCAGGGGACCATCTCGTCGAACCACCGCAGGTCGGTGTTCACGTTCAGCGCGAGCCCGTGGGTCGTCACGGCCCGTTTCACCCGGACGCCGATGGCCCCGAGCTTCCGCTCTCCGTCGACCCAGATGCCGGGCAGGCCGTCGAGCCGGTCGCTGGCGACGCCGAATGCCGCCGCGGTGTCGATCACGGCTGCCTCCAGCGTGCGGACGTAGCGGCGCAGGTCGAGGCCGTCCTTCAGCTCGACGATTGGGTAGGCGACGATCTGGCCGGGCCCGTGGAACGTGATGTCGCCGCCGCGGTCGATGCGCACGAGCTCCGCGCCGAGCTCCCGGAGCCGATCCGGCGTCGCCAGGAGGTTGGCCTCGTCTCCGCCGCGGCCGATCGTGTAGACCGGGAAGTGCTCCAGCAGCAGCAGGCGGTCGCCGATGCGCCGGCCACGTCGCTGGTCCGCCAGCTCGTCCTGCAGCTCCCACGTCGGAACGTAGGAGACCGTGCCGAGCCGGTCGACGGTCAGGCGCCCCCCGTGCCCGAGGAGCAGCGGATGCTCGTCGCTCGCGGGCCGGTGTGGCGCGTCGCGGCGGGGTCGACGGGGGCGCGTCGCACCCGGGGCATGCGGGGCGAGGCTGATGTCGCGCACGAAACGCTCAGACGGCGGCGGCGGCCTCGCGGCCGGGGACCTGCTCGGCGGCGTGGTAGCTCGAGCGCACGAGCGGGCCGGCCTGGACGTGCGTGAACCCCATCTCGAGGCCGATCCGGCGGAGCGCCATGAACTCGGCCGGCGTGTAGTACTTCATGAGCGGCAGGTGCTGCCGGCTCGGGCGGAGGTACTGGCCGATCGTCAACACGTCGACGTCGGCCTCGCGGAGGAGGCGCATCGCCTCGATGATCTCGTCCCAGCTCTCGCCGAGGCCGAGCATGATCCCGGTCTTCGTGACCATCGCGTCGAAACCGATCTCGGTGGCGACCGCCCGACCGTGGGTGAGCACCGACACCGACCGATCCCACCGCGCGCGCCGGCGGACCGGCCGCTGCAGGCGCGGCACCGTCTCGACGTTGTGGTTCAGGATGTCCGGCTGGGCCTCGACGACGGTGCGGATGTCGGCCTCGCGCCCGTTGAGGTCGCTGATCAGCACCTCGATGCTCGTTCCCGGATTCTCGAGCCGGATCTGCCGGATCGTCTCCGCGACCATGCCGGCGCCGCCGTCGGGCAGGTCGTCGCGGGCGACCATCGTGACGACGACGTGCTTCAGTCCCATGAGGCGGACCGCCTCGGCAACGCGGCGCGGCTCGTCCCAATCGGTGATCGGAGGTCGACCGGTATCGATGGCGCAGAAGCCGCAGTTCCTGGTGCAGACGCTGCCGAGGATCATGAACGTCGCCGTCCCGAGTGCCCAGCACTCGCCGATGTTCGGGCAGCGTGCCTCCTCGCACACGGTGTTCAGCGCCTCGTCGCGCAGGACGTGCTTCGTGTTCGCGTACGTGGCGCCGGCGCCGATCCGGACCTTCAGCCACTCCGGCCGCCTGCCGCCCGGCCCGGCGTTCTCCGGCACCGGATCGCCGGGAGCCAGCAGCCCGCCATCGGTCTGCGGCCCGCCCGGATACATGACCTCCGACGGCGATGCGTGGCCGCCGTCCGGGTTCGAGACGACGTTCAGCTCGCCCAGCGAGCTGAAGTCGGGTCGGGGAGTCTCGAGGGCCATGCGAAAAGTCTAGCGACTCGGCCGTAGGATGCGCCGATGACCGAGCTGGCCGAGGCGATCGAGGCGCGCCTTCGCGCGGAGGGCACGCCGGAGCGCGCGGCGAGCGAGAGGGCGTATCTGAAGAGCGAGCTGGAGTTCCTCGGGACGACGGTGTGGCAGATTCGCGCCGCGGTGAAGGAGCTCGCCCCGCGGCTCGAGCACGACGAGCTGGTCGCGGAGGTGGCGACACTCTGGTCTCGCCCGCTGTTCGAGCGCCGGATGGCGGCGGTCTTCCTGCTCGAGCGTGACGGCGCGGCGCTGAGCGCCGATGACCTGGACCTGCTCGAGCGGCTCATCCGCGCCTCCCTGACGTGGGCGCTCGTGGACGGGCTGGCCGGTGACGTGGTCGGCTCACTCGTGGAGCGCGACCCGGATCGCATCACGCCGCGGCTGGACCGATGGGCGGCCGATGCCGACTTCTGGGTCCGTCGCTCCTCCCTCCTGGCCGAGCTGCGTCCGATTCGCCACGGGCATGCTCTCGATCGGTTGCTCGCGCGTGCCGACCCGATGCTCGAGGAGCGTGAGTTCTTCATCCGCAAGGCGATCGGCTGGGTGCTGCGAGAGGCGGGGAAGCGACGCCCGGCCGACGTCGCGGCGTGGCTCGCGCCGCGGACCGCGCGCGCCAGCGGCGTGACGATGCGCGAGGCGGTGAAGTACCTCCCTGCCGACGTCGCGACGGCGCTCATGGAGGCGTACCGAGCGAAGCGCCCGGCAACCTGAACGTCCTGGGGGGTCCCACGGATTCGTCGGCGGTGCCTCCGGGCACCGCTGGACCTCGTTCGGACGCTGGTACGAGCGTGCCGGTGGTCCTATCGACCCCTCCGAGGCGCACCCATATCGTCCGGCGAATATGTTGCGTGCCCGGCATCCTGCTCATCGTGTGGGTCATGCTCCAGGCCGCGGGGGCGCTGGCCTGGATTCCCGCCGTCCGTCGCCTGCGCGGCGACGAGGAGCCGACCGCCTAGCTAGCCGACCGGCGTGTTCGCGTCCCACTCCTCGAGGAAGGTGCGGACATCGGCGAGGAAGAACCCGACCTGTGCCCCGTCCAGCACGCGGTGATCGAACGAGCAGGTCATGTTCATCATGTGCCGGATGGCGATGACGTCGGCGCCGTCGACCTCGACGACCCGCGGTCGCTTCACGATCGCCTCCATCGAGAGGATCGCCACCTCCGGCGCGTTGATGATCGGCATGGAGCTGACCGATCCGAACCAGCCGGTGTTGTTCACCGTGAACGTCCCGCCCTGGAGCTCGTCGAGCCGGAGCTTTCCGGCATGCGCGCGGGAGCTGATGTCCCGGATCCGGGCATTCACCCCGCTGATCGACAGCTGGTCCGCATTGGCGATGACGGGCACGATCAGCCCGTTGTCGACGGCCACCGCGATGCCGATGTTCATCGCCTGCTTCAGGATGATCTTGTCGTCGGCGAACTGGCTGTTCAGGGTCGGGTGCTTGCGCAGGGTCTCGGTCACGGCCTTGACGACGACCGCCACGTAGCTCAGCGACGCTCCCTCCCGGGCCTTGAAGGCCATGTTGTTGGCCTCGCGCCACTTCACGACGTTGGTCATGTCGACCTCGACCACGGTGTAGGCGTGGGGGACCGTCTGCTTGACCTGGGTCATCTTCTTGGCGATGCCCTTGCGCATCTGGGTCAGCGGCAGCTCGACGTCTCCTGCCGTCGGAGCGGGCACCGCGGGCGGCGCTGGGCGTGGGGCCGGCGGTGCTTCGGCGGCCTGCGGAGCCGCGGGTGGAGTCGGCGGGGCGGCGGGCGCCGCGGCGGGAGCGGCCTGCGGCGTCTCGGTCGGTGCGGGCGCTGCGGCGGCAGCCTGCGCTCCCGTGCCGCCGATGAACGCCAGCACGTCGTCGCGGGTCACTCGTCCGCCGGCCCCACTGCCGTGCAGCTGGGCGACGTCGATGTCGTGCTCGCGCACGAGTCGGCGGACGGCAGGCGTCATCCGCGCGGCGGCGCCGTTGCCGTCGCTCGGTCCGGTCTCGGCGCTGGCGGGAGCCTGGGCGGCCACTGGCTGTGGCTCGGGGCTCGCGGCGGCGGGAGCCGGAGCGGGGGCGGCAGGGGCAGGTGGGGCGGCCTCGGCCGGCTGTTCAGGTGCGGGCGCCGCCTCGGCGGCGGCGGGAGCCTGCTCCTGCTGGGCGACGACTTCGGGCTCCGCGGGCGTCTCGGCCGGCGTGTCGGCCGGAGC
>CBFGTN010000064.1:0-11037 GCA_965652075.1 uncultured bacterium | reverse complement strand
AGGGTGAAGACGAGGACGCGCTGGATGTTCAGGTCGTCGTCGACGACCAGGACCTTGGTGGCAGCCATGCACGAACCCCAGCGAACTCCGAACGGCAGGAGTATAGGCACCGCGAGAGCGGTGACTCCATGCACCGATGGTCCCGGTCGCGCCACCTCACCCGAGGTGCGTGTCGAGGAAGTCGAGCACCCGCGACCGGTACGCGTCGGGATCGACGGCATAGGCCTCGGCGTGTCCCGCGCCCTCGACGACGAGCAGCTCCTTCGGATCGCCGGCGGCCTCGTACAGGCGCAGCCCCTGGCGCCAGCTGATGAGCCGATCCTCCTTCGGCGCGATGACGAGGAGCGCTCGCGGGGCGAGGTCCGCGACGTAGCGGATCGCGTCCGGCAGGCGCGAGCGGGTCCGCACCGCGGCCGCGGCAACGATCGCGCGGGAGCCGACCCCGGCAAGCGGATACCCGACCTCGCGCAGGCGGTTGCCGATCGGATGGTGCAGCTCGGCGAAGGCCGAATCGGCGACGACCGCGGCCACCGGCAGCTCGGTGGCGGCGATGATGCCGATCGTCGCGCCCATGCTGACGCCGAACAGCCCGATCGGCCCGTACCCGCGCGAGCGCATGAACTCGACGGCGGCGGCGACGTCGCGCCGCTCGTGGGAGCCGAGGGTCACGTAGCCAGCCCCACTCTCGCCGTGGCCACGAAAGTCGAACTGCAGGACGTGGTGGCGCTCCCGGAGCCACGGCACGAAGGCCGGCAGCTCGGCGAGCCGGTTGCCGCTGAAGCCGTGGAGCACGATGACCGCGGTGCGGGTCTCGCGCGCCGCGGGGATCAGCCAGCCGGAGAGCGTGACGCCGTCATCGGCCGTGAACCGCACCGCCTCGAAGTCGAGGCCGATGTCGGCCGGCGTCCCCGGCGCCCCGAAAGGGTCGGGCTCGAAGGGACGCACGCTCGGACGCACGAGCAGGCGCGAGCCACGGATCGCCACGTAGGCCAGGTAGGCACCGGCGATCAGGCCGACGGCCCGGCCGATGAATCGCAGGACGCGCCCGATCACCTCGAGCCGATCACCCGGGCTCGGTGGTCGGGGCCGCTCGCTCGCGCATGAGCTGGCTGATCGGTCGCGTCAGCTCGGAGAGCTCCATCGGCACGATCCAGGTTGTGCTCTCGCTGGCGGCGAGCGTCTTCAGCGCGTCGAGGTACTGAAGTGCCAGCGTCTTGTCGTCGATCCCGCTGGCGGCGTTGAAGATCGTCTGCAGGGCGTTGGCATAGCCCTCGGCCGTGAGGATCTGCGACTGGCGTTGCCCTTCGGCGCGGAGGATGTTCGACTGCTTGTCGCCCTCGGCGACGTTGATCGTCGCCTGGCGCGTGCCCTCCGACTCGGTGATCACGGCGCGCCGGTTCCGCTCCGCGCTCATCTGGCGGTTCATCGCGTCCTGGATGTCACGCGGCGGCACGATCTCGCGGATCTCGACCGACGTGATCTTCACGCCCCACCGCTCGGTCACCTCGTCGAGCTTGGCGCGCAGGATGTGGTTGATCTCCTCGCGCTTGGCGAGCACGTCGTCGAGCGGGATGTCGCCGATGACCGCCCTCAGGGTCGTTGCGGCGAGCGCCTGTGACGCGCCGGTGAAGTCCGTGACCGCGACGACCGACTCGGACGGGTCGAAAACCTTCGAGTACACGAGGAAGTCGATGTTGATCGGCGCGTTGTCCTTCGTGATGCAGGTCTGCTGCGGCACCTCGAGGAACCGCTCGCGCAGGTCGACCTTCTGGTACTGCTGGACGATCGGGATGAGCAGGACGATGCCCGGTCCCCTCGCACCCTGCAGCCGCCCGAAGAGGAAGACGACGAGCCGCTCGTACTCGCGGACGATGTGGACGATGCTGAACAGCAGCCACAGGCCGATCGCGACGCCGATCGCGATCAGGATCGGTCCGATCAGGTCTTCCATCGCGCGCTCACACCTCCGTTGCTCCCCCGTCGCCGGCGGGCGCCGGCTCGACGATCAGCTCCAGCCCCTCGACCCCCACCACGCGGAGGGGCGTCCCCGGGCCGATCTCGACGTCGCGGCTTCGAGCCGACCAGCTCTCGCCGCCAGCATAGGCGATCCCCGTCGGGGCGATGAGCGTCTGGGCAGTGGCGGCTCCCCCGACGAGCGCCGCAACGGGCCGGTTCGCCACTCCGCCCCGCCGTCGCATCTGCATGAGCGCCCGAACGATGACCCAGGCGTAGGCGATCCCGACGACCACGATGATCGCGACGATCCACGGGCTGACGCTCACGTCGAAGGCGAACTCGCCGGGTCGGACCCCGGTCCACAGGGCGAACGCGCCGAGCACGATTGCGATGACCCCGCCGACGGTCAGCAGCCCGTAGCTGGCGACGACCGCCTCCAGCGCCAGCAGGCCGATGCCCCCGAGCACGAGCAGCAGTCCACCGACGTTCAGTGGCAGCGCGTTCGAGCCGATGAGGGCGACGATGATCGCGATCCCACCGAGGATCCCGGAGAAGAAGTTCGGGTGGAACAGCTCGGCGACGATCCCATAGAAGCCGATCGTGAACAGGAGGAAGGCGACGTTCGGGTCGCTGAGCACGTGGAGGAACTCCTGGCCGGGATTCATCTCCAGGTCGACGATCGGCAGGCCGGACAGCGTCGGGATCGGCTCGCCGTCGAACTCGTAGGCCCGACCGTCCGCGCGCTCGCCGGTGTCGATCTGGGCAAACAGCTCGTCGGTGTCGGCGGCGAGGATGTCGACGACCGGCGGCTCCATGCTGACCGCCTCTTCAGCGTCGATGCTCGCGGCGTCGCGGACGGCCGACTCCGCCCAGTCCGCGTTACGGTCGTAGGTGGTCGCGAGCGACCGGATCCGCGCGACGGCGTCGTTCGTGATCTTCCGCGAGAGCGTCTCCGGCAGCTCCTCCCCTCCGCCGCCGACGATCGAGGCCGCGCCGATGACGGTGTTCGGGGCCATCGCGTTGACCGGCGCGGCGAGGGTCACGAACGTCGCCGCCGAGCCGGCGCGCGCCCCGTCCGGCGCGACGTAGGCGATGACCGGCAGGTCCGCGGCGAGGATCGCCTTGACGATGCGGTCCATGCTCGTCAGCTCCCCACCTGGCGAGTCGATCTCGATGAGCGCTGCCGCGAGGCCATCCTCGGCCGCCACGCGCAACGCCTCCTCGACGTACGCGGCGTTCACCTGGTCGATGACGCCGCTGAGCTCGATGCGACCGATCTCGTCGCCATCGGCGGCGGCCGCGGGCGCGGAGAGCATGACGATCCCGATCGCCAGGCTCAGGCAGGCGAGCCCCCGACGCACCATGGATCGAGGATAGTCCACGCTCGCGGAGACTGCCCGCTCAGCGACCAGGCGCTGCCCTGAGTCCGATCGCGCCCGCAACGAGCTGCGACCAGGTCTCCAGACGCTCCCAGGCCGCTCGGACTGCGTCGGGCGCGACGAAGGCGCCCGTCAGCTTCTCCCGCTCCCGGACCTCCACTGGACGGCCGTCGGCCTCGACGGCGAAGACGACGCCGAGGTGCACGGCCCCGACCGGGTTGCTGTCGTCGTTCAGCATGCCGACGAGCCGGAAGGTCGGGGCCCAGTCCGCCTTGAGCTCCTCGGACCACTCGCGCCGCAGGCCCGCCATGAGGGCGTCCTCGCCCTTGTCCACCGGGTTCAGGTGCCCGCCGACGCCGATGCTCGCCTTGCCATGGAGGCGCCGGTCGCCGCCCGCATCGGTGCGCTCCATGAGGAACACATTGGCTCCGTCGCGGACGACGACATACGGGATCAGCTGCTTGTGGTCGGGATCGTCCTCCGCGATCGGCCGGTCGAGGTACCGCCCGTGGGCCGCGACGGCGAACCGCAGCGCGTCGAGCGTGGCCTCGTCGGCTGCGCGGATGCCGTGAAAGTCGCAGCCGCCCGGCACCGCGGCGCGAGGAAGTACGAGGACTTGCTCGACCATCGGTGCCACTGTATTCCGTCCGGTGTCAGGTCCGTCGCAAGGTTGGGTCCGTAGGATTTTCGTACTAGTCCGCATCGGACCGCCCAACAGTCGCCCAGACCCCAATCCGACTCCGTTGCTGTCCGTCACCGAACGGGTCCGCACACGGTAGTCATGCACCAACCGTAGTACTAACGTACCAAGCCTTGCAGGAGGCCTGATCGAGAGTTCGGGGGCGCGCCACTCGCACCGGCCGGTCGTGCGACCCCCGATCGCAGGTACCGAGCCATGACGCACCTCAACCGTCGGCGATCAACGAGCGACTCCCGCCCCGGCCAATCGCTGGTCGAGTTCTCGCTCCTCCTCCCTGTCCTTCTTGTCATCCTCCTGGGTGTCGCGGATTTCGGCCGGGTCGTACAGGCCGGGATCGTCATGGAATCCGCGGCGGGCGCTGCCGCGGAGGCGGGCGCCGTCGAGTACCTGCGAGAGGTGGTGCGCGAGGATCCCACCTTCACCCCTGATTACGGCCAGATCCGAGAGGTGGCTGCCCAGGTCGCGTGCCGAGAGGCGAACCGGCTCGCGAACAGTGAGCCGGATTGCCCCGACTGGCCGATCATCCGGGTCTGTGTCCACGACGACGCCGCGGGTGATCCCGACTGCGGCGGTGCCGGGTCGGTCGGTGCCGCGGCCATCCCCGATGGGTGCCCGATGCTCGAGGAGGCGTGGTCGGCAGCCAGCAACCTCCCGGTAGCTGCCACGGACGCGAACCCGGACCCGAGAGGCGCGTACGTCGAGGTCCGCACCTGCTACCGATTCACGACCATCCTGCCCGTCAACGAATTCCTTCCGATTGGTGAGGTCTTCCTGCAGCGGCAGTCGGTCTTCACCGTGGCGGACTACTGATGCTGGCGGGATCGGTCCATCGGCACGATCGTCGCGGCCAGAGCCTCGTCGAGACGGCGCTGGTCCTGCCCGTGTTCCTGATGATCGTCCTCGGCATCATCGTGCTCGGCATTGGGCTCTTCTACCAGCAGCAGATCACGAATGCCGCGCGCGAGGCGGCTCGCTATGCGTCCATCCATACCGCGACCTCGGACTGCCCGACGAGCTCCCGGAGGGCCGTCAATGCGGGCATGCTGCCCGACCCATCGGTGGTGAACACCGCGCCATGCACGGGCGGCGCGCCGACGGCCAGCGCGCTGACCTCGTGGCAGAACATGCAGAGTTTCGGCCGCCAGCGAGCGGGGTTCGGCTTCGACGAGAGCCAGCTCCACTTCGCCGCGTGCTGGTCCGGGTACGCCGACATCGATCTCGAGGCGGCAACGCCGCCACAGGATGCCTGGGATGCCCCACCGTTCAGCGCGTCCGGCGTTGCGAACCGTTGGGACGCGTGCACGATCGCAGGTTACGACCCCGCCACCGAGGCGAACCTGCTCAGCTGTCCCCCACCCGTCACCACGAGCACCGACGACACGGCGAGCAACCTCGCGGTCTCGTCGCTTGGCACGTCGAACCAGGTGACCGTCTATGCCTGCTACGAGTGGCGTCCGCCGCTCGCCGGCTTCCTGTTGATCCCGGAGACGGTCTCCCTGCGGGCGACAATCTCCGAGAGCCTTCAGCACCAGAGGTGAACGCCATGGCTCCCGCCCCACGCGGCCAAATCCTCGTCATGGGCGCCGCCGCCATGGTCGTCCTCCTCGGGATCGCGGCCCTGGTCATCGACCTCGGGTTCAGCTGGATGCTCCGCCGCGAGGAACAGAACGCCGTCGATCCGGCGGCCGTTGCGGCCGCCCGATATCTGCCGGACGGCGACTGGGGGGCGGCAACCACCGCGGCCTGCTTCTACGTCCAGGAGCACGGCTTTTTCGATGGCGACGCGGGCTGCGCTGCCGCGCTGGCGAGCGGCGATCTCTACGTCGGCGTCCCGCGGAGCGGTGACTACGCTGGGTTGCCGGGCTACGTCGAGGTCTACATCAACGACGACCATCCGGTGTTCTTCGGCCGGATCCTGGGACAGGACACAGCATTCGTGTCGACGTATGCCGTGGCTGCGAACGGCGCGACGGGGGTGGGAAACGTGAGCTCGAACGCGCTCGTCGCGTTCGATCCCGCCTCGTGCGGGGCCGGACAGATCAACGGCAACGGCACCGTCAACATCACCAACGTCGGTGACCCGGACGAGCCTGGCGGCTTCGTGTACGTGAACTCGCTGTGCGGGATCGACCCGCCCGGGGGGTCAGCGGACGACTCGTGCAACAACAGCGGCGCCGGCGGCTTCACCATGAACGGGAATCCCTCGATCCTGATCACCGAGCACGTGTTCGTTCGCGGCACGTGCGACACGAACCCGGGCCCGTGGCCAGGCGACACGACGGAGGGCGCGCCGGAGATCACCGACTCGCTCTTCGGCCTGGTGGAACCGAGCATCACCGGCCAGCCCGAATGGGGCAGGTCCTCGTGCCCGACCGGAGGCAACCTGCTCAGCCCCGGCCCCGGATGCAGCTTCACCTCACGGACCCCGACGACGCTCAGCCCGGGCGTGTACTACGGCGGGATCGTGATCTCCGGCCAGGCGCAGGTCAGGTTCAACCCCGGCGTGTACTACATCGCCGGCGGCGGCATCCAGTACCAGGGGAACTCGAGGTCCGCGTTCGAGGTGATCGGTGGAGTCGCTCCGAATCCGGGGCGCGCGCTGTTCTTCAGCACCGGCGACCCGACGTACACCGGCATCTGCGCGGTCGATCCGACGTTCCCGCAGAACTCACCCCCGCAGTTCGGTCAGCCCGACGCGAATCTGACCGCCGACGGGGCGTGGATCACCGAGACGGCCGCGCCCGGAACGTTCACGACGATCTCCGAGCTCGTTGGCGACGCGTCGGCGGACCTCACGTACCTCGCCTCTCCTGCGGAGCCGACCGCGCCGCAGCACTTCGAGGTGTCCCTTTCCGACATCGTGCCGCCGATCCCCGACTCGGGGATCTTCGTCCGGTATCGGTACGGGAAGCCCGCCACCTCGGATGCCGTCATCAACCTGGAAGTCGAGCTCGTGCAGGGGACATCGGTCATCGCCTCCCAATCCCATTCGGACATCCCGACGATCTCCACGTGGACCGACGGCAGCTTCGAGCTGACGACGGCCGAGCTGGCGGCGATCACGAACTGGGCGGACCTGCGACTCAACTTCAAGGCGACGTCGTCGCCCGGATCCGACTCCGATCCTGACGTGGACCGAGCGCTTGTCAGTTGGGCGCAGCTCCAGATTCCCGCAGACGCATCACGCCACTGCCAGGGAATGATCCGGCTGGCGGGCCAGGCCGATCTGAAGGCCTGGGCGACCGATGTCGAGCCCTGGGCTGGCCTGCTGTTCTGGCAGGATGGCACGCTGACCGGCAACGGCAAGGGGAACAACCCCGTCGCCATGATCGACGTCCAGGGCAACGGCGGAATGAACATCTCCGGGACGATCTACGCCCCACAGGCACTCGTGAAGATCCAGGGCAACGGCCTGAGCGATGCCGACCCGGACGTCGCCGCAGTTCAGGTGCTGGCGTGGCAATTCCAGATCGGCGGCAACGGCGTGCTGAACATGCCGTATGACCCTGACCAGTTCTTCGGGACGCCGGCGACGGCCCAGAAGGGCCTGGTGGAGTAGCGGTCCGAAGCGCGGCGGGCGCTTACTGCGGGTTGTCGACCGGCTCGGGAGCGGGCGCGACCACGGATCTGCGCACGAGCGCGGGCCAGTCCACGCCGGCGATCACGATCATCACGACCGCGCCGATCGGCGCGAGGGTTGCCGGCTGCCCGAACAGGGTGAGCGCGTATGACGCGGCATACCAGCCGAAGAAGCCCCACAGTGCGTAGGCAGCGACTCGACGAATCATTGCGGAACTAGACCACCGCGCAGTCCGCAACCGCCATCGTCGAAAAGTACTCCGGCCGCTGCGCCGATCGGCGGGCGAGGGCCTACGCCGGTTCGGCCGGGCCCTCGTTCGCGAGTCTCAGAGCTAGGGCCGCCGCCTCGCGGGGGTCCTTGGCGCGGTGGATCGACGGGCCGCCGAACCGTCCGTCCGCCTCGACCCGCCACGAGCTGAGCGCGACGACGTGGCGGCCCATGCGCAGTGCGATGCCAATCTCCGACAGGGTGCCGTGGCGCCCGCCGACCGCGACGACCGCGTCCGCGGAGGTGACGACGACGAAGTTCCGTACGACGCCGAGGCCGGTCGCGATCGGCGTGCGGACGAACTCGTTCGCCTCGGCCGGATCGGCCCCAGGGAGGATGCCGATCGTCTCGCCGCCGGCCCCGATGGCACCGCGGGATGCGGCGCGCATCACGCCGCCGAGGCCGCCGGTCACGACCGTCGCCCCACCTCGTGCCAGGTGCTGGCCGACCTCCTCGGCCATCTCGAGAAGCCGATGCGCATCGGGCCCACGGGGGTCGCCGTCGCCGATGACGGCCACGAAACGCGGCCTGCGCCCGACGGGTTGATCGGTCATTCCGGACTCCCTCCGAGCAGGAACGTCCCCAGCGTCTCATATCGAGCCGGACCGCCACCGAGGTGGCTGCGAATGAGCTCGAGGCGTTCCACCGGCAGCGTGCCCTCCGGCGCCGCGAGGGACGCAGCCTCGATCCAGCCCCGCAGGTCGACCTCCCGGCGCCGCGCCCGCGCGAGGGTGACGTGCGCGCGAAAGGGTTCAGCCCGTTGCACACCGAGCGCTTGTCCGAGGTCGCTGGCGAGCGCGGACAGCGTCCCGCCGGCATCGTCAACGCCATACCACAGCACCCGGACGCTTCCCGGCCGATGGAAGGCGCCGAGGCGCCCCGTCGCCAGACGCGCCGGCCGATGCCGGGCGGCCACCCGCTCGACGACGCCCAGGACATCGGCGATGCCCGCGGGCTGGACCGAACCGAGGAACGCGAGCGTCACGTGCAGGGCATCCGGGGCCACCCACCGCACTCCGTCGGTGCGCGCGTCCTGGCGCCAGGCGTCGATCGCCGCACCGAGGGATCGCCGCAGGGGGTCATCGAGGCGGACGGCCACGAAGCAGCGCCACCGCTCGCCCTCGCTCATCGCCGGTCGAGCCGCGCGTCGACGATCGGCAGCAGCTCGTCGAGCGAGGCGATGAGGGGCACGTCCTCCGGAACCGCCGCCGGATCCTGGCGGCCGAATCGGTCGATCAGCACGCCGTCGATCCCCACGCCGCGGGCGCCCTCGACGTCGGCGACGAGGTGGTCGCCGACGTGGATGGCCTCCGTCGCGTCGACTCGCGCCTGCTCGAGGGCCCACTCGAAGATCCGGGGGTGCGGCTTCTCGAAGCCGATCCGCGAGCTGGCGGCGATGAAGTCGAAATGCCGGACGAGGTCGAGCGCGTGGAGCAGCTCCGGCAGGTTCCAGACCCAGTTGCTCACCGCTCCGACCGTCAGCCCTCGCTCCTGGAGCGCCCGCAACGTCGAGTAGGCGTCGGGGAAGATGTGCCAGTGGCTCGTGACCATGAACAGCTCGGCGAGCCGGCGAAAGAACGGCTCGGGCATCGGCTCCAGGCCGAGCTCGGCGATCGCGGCCGCGTCGATCGCGACCGTGCGCTGGAAGCTCGACTCCTCGGTCGGGTCGAATCCGACCTCGGGATCGTCGATCCCCCATCCGCCGTGATGGTACGCACGACGCAGGGCGGCATACAGGTCGCCGATCTCGACCTGGACGCCGAACTCCCGGAAGGCGATCGCGTACACGGCCTCCCAGGACGGGTTCGGCCGCATGACGGTGTCGCCGATGTCCAGGAAGACGGCACGCAGCGGCCGAGGCGCATCGGTCATGACGGGCCAAGCGTAGCGCCGCGAACGGCGCGGGACGTCAGGCGGCGGAGACGCCCATCGTGCGCAGGATGCCGTAGATCTCGGTGCGATAGCGGATGCCCGAGGAGTGACGCGAGAGCCACAGCAAGTACTCGGGATCCTTGCGTGCCAGGTCGCCGAGGCTCCAGCCGGCATAGCGCCCGAAGTTCAGGACGCTTCCCGGGCTGGGGTTCGTGGGCGGCGCATCGTGGACCGTGCGGACCGCCGACGCCGCCACGCTGATGCCGGCGACGGTCGCGCGTCGCGCCCGATCGTGGGCCGCCCTGGATCGCTCGTCGCGCAGGATGGCGTAGGCGCGATTGAGCTCGGCCATCTTCTCCGCGGCACGCCGCGTCGCGTCGTGGTCGGGGTGGTATTTCAGGGCGAGCGCCCTGAAGGCGGCGGTCACGACCTCCTGCTCGGCGGTCGGCAGGATCTGCAGGACGGCGTACGGGTCGAATGCCGGCGGAGCGGTCGACATCGGTCAGGGACCCTCAGTCGTTGTAGAGCCGTTCCTCGATGAGCTTCTCGGCCGTGATCCGTCCGGTCGGGTCGAAGCAGCTGTACTCGAAGAGCTTCTCGTATTCGAGGTCGACGTTGTCCTGGCCACCGCGGTTCTTCTCGACCGATGCGATCACCCAGTCGCGGTAGCGCTGCGCCTGATAGGGATTGAACTCGATGTTGACCTTCGCGACGATGTTGTACTTGTCGTTCAGGATCAGGATGATGTCGGACTCGTAGTTGATCGCCGACGATCCGCGCAGGTGGTGGTTGCGAAGGCGCTTCGCCTTCAGCCCCTCGCGGTCGGCCGCCACGATCGCGACGACCGGCACCATCTCGCCCAGCGCGATGTCCTTCAGGCCGGACACGATCCGCGTGACCTTCTCCTCCTCGGTGTTCGGCTCCGGGATGACCGGCACCTTCTGGAGGTAGTCGACGAACAGGACGAGCCGGCGCTCGTCGTCCGAGCCGCGGTGCTCCTTCACGAGCTCGCGCAGGTTGTCGATCGTCGAGTGGGTCGCCGTGCCGCGCATGAGGAACAGGTTCGAGCCGTAACGCGCGATCCGCTCGAGGCTCGGGCGCAGACGCGGGTTCGCGCCGAGCTTCGCCTTCGTGCCGGTCTCGGCCGAGGTCGTGTACGAGCTGACGACCTCCTTCTTCACGTCCTGGATCTTCACGGCCCCGGACTTCTGGGGCAGGTGCGCGAGGGCCGACTCCATCGCGACCATGCGCTGGATCAGGTACTCCTCGTCGTGCTCGAAGCA
>CBFGTN010000063.1:0-11276 GCA_965652075.1 uncultured bacterium | reverse complement strand
TGATGTGGTCGAGGTCCTGCTCGCCGCCGCGGTTGCGCTTCATCGGGTTGAAGCGCAGCTCGAGCTGGGTGACGTTGTTCTTGCGGTAGGCGCCGCCGATGACCTCGTACACGCTGCGCTCGACCGCGATCGGGCTCGACTGGATGAGCTCCGTCCAGTGGAAGAGGTCGAGGTACGCGTCGAACGACTTGCGGCGACGGCCGACCGTGATCAGGTCACGGAACGCCCAGTAGTCCTTCGTCGGCAGGCGAATGCCCTGGGCATGGGCGATGCCCCACATGATCGCCGGCGTCACCGCCGCGCCAAGGTGCACGTGGAGCTCACTGAGCGGCACGCGTGGATCAAGGCGCTGGCGCGACATCAGGCTCCGCAGGCAGGCTTCGTCGGCGGAGTGTAGCGCACGAGCCCGATGCTAGAATCGGCGCCGTGCTGGAGCAGATCAAGGACTTCATCGAGTTCCTCGCCGAGGATCTCGCCCAGATCGGCGCCACGCTCGCGCCATTCGCCCTGGCCGGGCTCCTGGGCCTCTACGTCCTGTGGCTCGTCATCGGCTACCTGCGCGTCAGCCAGGTCGGCCTCGAGGCGCACCCGCAGCCGGTCGTGCCGCTCCCGCCGGTGGACGAGCCGGCGGCGCTCCCCCGGGCGCGAGGCGTGCCCTACTGCCAGTTCGACGGCCTGCTGTACCCGCCTGGGGCGACGTTCTGTACCGCCTGCGAGCGCGACCTGCTCCTCGACTGCGCGAACTGCGGGGCAACCCTGTCCGCCAGCGCTGCGTCCTGCTACCGATGCGGCACGCCGACCGGCGCCGCGGGGACCACGCACGAGGGCTGACCGGCGAGCGGTCCGGCCCATGACCGGAGCCGATCGATGACCACGCTCATCCCGATCCTCATCGTTGCGGCGCTCGTCGCGCTCGTCGGTGCCGCCGCGGCGGGCATCGGCGCAGCGCTCGTCGCCCGCGCGCCCGTGACCGCGGCGGCGGACGGCGGGACGCTCGACCTGGCGCCCGCTCGTCGCACCCAGCTTCAGCGAGTGGCGCTGGCCGGCCTGCTCGCCGGGCTCGGGCTCCTCGTGGCGGCGCTGCTGCTGCGAGCGGCTCTCGTGGGACACGCCCCGTGGTCGAACCTCCACGAGTTCAGCCTCGCCTTCGCCGCGGCGCTGGTCGGGACCTATCTGCTCCTCGTTCGTTCGTACCCGATCGCGGGCCTCGCTCCGCTCGTCGCGATCCTCGCGGCAGGGCTCGTCGTCTTCGCGCTGCAGTTCGACGATCGGGTTGACCCGCTCGTCCCGGCCCTTCAGCAGCCGGTTCTGCTCACGGTTCACGTCGGGACGGCCGCCATCGCCTATGCCGTCGCCGGCGTGGCCTTCCTCGCGGCGGTTGGCGAGCTCGCACAGCAGGCAGCGGGCGATCGCATCGGTGGCCTGCCGCCCGCGACGGTGTGCCGGATGGTCGGGCACCGCGCCGTCCTGATCGCCTTCCCGATCCTCACGGTCGCGATCGCCCTCGGGTCGGTCTGGGCCAACCTCGCCTGGCGCAGCTATTGGAGCAACGATCCCAAGGAGCTGGCGGCGGCCGCCACCTGGCTCGTGTTCGGAGCCTACCTGCACGTCGCATCGCGCCGCGATCGCTGGGAGCGCTTGGCCCCGTGGCTCATCGCCCTCGGATTCGCCGGCGTGCTGTTCACCTACATTGGCGCCGGGCTGTTCCTCGTCGGCGAGCACTCGTACGGCCAACCGTGAGCCGCCGCTCGTCGGCGGCGCTCCTGCTCGCCGCGACCGCCCTGGCAGCATGCTCGGCGGAGGCGATCGGGGTCGCCGCGTCCTCGGGCTTCGAGGAGGTCTCGACGGCCGATCCGCGCGACCTCCCGTTGAGCTTCGAGGCGCACGAGGGACGGCCTGGCCCGAACGGCGGCACGATGCTCGAGCCGATCTCCGCGCCGCTCGACGATGGCGTCGCGTACCTGTTCAACCTCGGCCACTGCGGGCTCCTGTCGCCGGTCGATCTCGACGGCAGCTTCTGGAGCCCGCTCGATGGCACGACCGCGGCGGGGGCGCCTCTCGACCTCAACGCCGACGCCGAGATGATCAACGCCACGGCGGGCGTTGCGGTCGTCATCGGCGACGAGGCACGCTTCCGAACGGCCTCCGGCTCGGTCGTGCGCTTCGCGCGCCACGAGGGCGAGAAGGAATTCCCAGGCTGCGACTGACGATGGAGACGCGGGAGCTCACGATCCGGACGGGGCACGAGCCGACGCTCGTGGACCTCACGGACGCCTGCGCCGGCTTCCTCGCCGAGGTCGGCGCGACGGACGGCCTGCTGACCGTCTTCGTGCCCCACGCCACGGCCGGCCTCGTGGTCGCCGAGCTCGGCGCGGGGTCCGATGCCGACCTGCTGGCGGCGCTCGATCGGCTCCTGCCGCGCGACGCGCCGTGGCGGCACGCCCACGGTCGCCCCGGGCACGGTGCCGACCACGTCCTGCCGCTGCTCGCGTCACCGTCGCTCACCGTCCCCGTCGTCGGCGGCCGGATCGCACTCGGCACATGGCAGTCGATCGCCCTCCTCGACCCGAACCGCGACAACGCGGATCGCAGCGTGCGCTTGACGTTTCTGCCGGGCTGACGATCGTTGGCCGATGCAGACCGAACCGAACCGCGTCCTCCAGCTGCGCCTCGTGGTCGAGGCCGATGACTACGACGAGGCCGTTCGTTTCTACCGCGACGTCCTGGGCATGCGCGAGCAGGACGCCTTCAGCGGCGCGGACGAGGCCCGGGTCACGATCCTCGATGCGGGCCGCGCGACGCTCGAGCTCGCAAACCCTGCGCAGAAGCGAATGATCGACGAGGTGGAAGTCGGCCGGCAGGTCGCCCCGCGGCTGCGGGTCGCGCTCGAGGTCGCGGACGCACGCGGGACAACCGATGCGCTCGTCGCCGCCGGCGCCGCGCTGGTCGCACCGCCGGTGGAGACGCCGTGGCGGTCGCTCAACTCGCGTCTCGACGCGCCCGCCGGCCTCCAGATCACCCTCTTCCAGGAGCTCGACGCGACGGGCTAGGCCGGGGCGCTGGCCTCCAGGCCGGTCACCTGCTCCGCGAGTCGAGCCGGGTCGCTCGTCGGCTCGTCGCACGCGAAGCCGCGGCATGCGTAGGCGGTGGCCCGTCCCGCACGCGCACCCTTCCCCGCGTACAGCGGCCACGCCGCGTGCGCGTCTGCGGGCGACACCGAGGTGAGGACGAGGTCGGGCACGAACGGCCCAGCCGCCGCTTTCCGCAGCGCGTCCGCGTCCGCGCCCTCGCCGCCGGCAACGACGACGTCGACGGGCGAGCCGATCAGGCGATCGGCCGCGCACAGCATCCGTCCGAAGGCACTCGGCTGGCGCTCCAGGGCCGGGGCCACGGCGCGCACGATCGAGGCCGCTCGCCGCGTGAGCGCCTCGTCCCCGGCGAGCAGCGCGAGGCGCTGGAGCACGTCGGCGCCGACCGCGTTCGCCGACGGCGTGGCGTTGTCGACGAGGCCGCGAGGCCGCGCGACCGTCCGGTCGTGCTCGTCGGAGGTGTCGACGAAGGTCCCGGCCTCGTCATCCCAGAAGTCGCGCACGGCGACGTCGACGAGCCGGCGGGCGAGGTGCAGCGGATCCGCCGTGCCGAGCGCCGCGTGTGCGCCGAGCAGCCCGTCGGCGACGGCCAGGTAGTCCTCGGCGAATCCGGGCGTCCCACCCCGGCCGTCGCGCACCGTGCGCCACAGGCGGTCGTCCTCGCGCAGCAGGTGCCGCTCGACGAACGCCACGAGCGAACGCGTCGCCTCGACGTATGCATCCGCGCCGAGGACGAGTGCGCCGTGGGCCAATGCCCGCAGGGCGAGCCCGTTCCAGGAGGCGATCTGCTTGTCGTCGCGCGCTGGGCGCACCCTGGCGGCGCGTGCCGCGAGGAGCGCGTGGCGCCCGCGATCGACGAGCGCTGCTCCGGGGTCGGCGCCCGCGACGTGGAGGACGTTCGTCCCCTCCCAGTTCCCTGCCCGTGTCATGCCCCAGTGGGTGGCAAGCGCGGCGCGCTCGGGCACTTCGAGGCCGGCAGCGGCGAGGGCAGAGTCGAGCTCGTCGCTCGACCAGGCGTAGAAGCGCCCCTCGACGCCCTCACTGTCGGCGTCGAGCGCCGATGCGAATCCACCGTCGTCGGTCCGCAGCTCGGCGAGCATGAAGTCGAGCGTTCCGCGAGCGACGCGGGCGTAGCGCTCCGCTTCGGTGGCCCGGAAGCCCTCGAGGTAGGCGTGTGCGAGCAGCGCGTTGTCGTACAGCATCTTCTCGAAGTGCGGCACGAGCCAGTGCGCATCGGTGCTGTATCGGGCGAAGCCGCCGCCGACCTGGTCGTTGATCCCGCCATCGGCCATCGCGTCGAGCGTCCGCGTCACCATGCCCAGCGTCGCCTCGTCGCGGCTTCGGCGCCAGGCGCGGAGGAGGAACTCGAGGATCATCGGCGCCGGGAACTTCGGCGCCCCGCCGAAGCCGCCGTGGGCCGCGTCGAACGTCGCCGCCAGCCGTGCCACGGCCGCCTCGAGCTGGCGCGGCTCGACGTCGCGATCGCCCGCGGAGACGGCCAGGCTCGCTCGCAGGTGGTCCGCAAGTGCCGCGGCCTGCTGCTCGACCTCGTCGCGGCGCGTGCGGTAGGCGTCGGCGACGGCGCCCAGGACGCGCGGCAGGCCCGACATGCCGTGACGGTCCTCCGGCGGAAAGTACGTCCCGCCAAAGAACGGCGCGAGCCCCGGCGTGAGGAACACGGTCATCGGCCATCCGCCGGAGCCGGTCATCGCCTGCACCGCGGCCATGTACACGTCGTCGAGGTCCGGCCGCTCCTCGCGGTCGACCTTGATGCTGACGAACTGCTCGTTCATGAGCGCCGCGATCGCGGGATCCTCGAACGACTCGCGCTCCATGACGTGGCACCAGTGGCATGCCGCGTAGCCGATCGACAGGAAGATCGGCTTGTCCTCGCGTCGCGCGCGCTCGAGCGCCTCCGGCCCCCACGGATACCAGTCGACCGGGTTGTGGGCGTGCTGGAGGAGGTAGGGGCTCGTCTCGCCCGCCAGGCGGTTGGGCATGCTCAGAGTCTGGCACACGTCGCAGGCCGATCGACCTTGCCAGGCGGCCCATGCCATCGGAGACTCGTCACACACCGGCGCAGCCAACCCCTCGAGGTGGCCATCCGCCTCGAGGGCGGCGTTAGGAGACCTCGGTCCGGCCCAGCGGGTCCTCCATGCCGAACTGCTCGGCCGAGAGCTTCGCGTACAGGCCCTCCTGGCGGATGAGCTCGGCGTGCGTGCCGCGCTCGACGATCCGGCCGCGCTGCATGACGAGGATCTGGTCGGCGCGCAGGATCGTCGACAATCGGTGCGCGATCGCGATCGTCGTCCGCCCCTCCATGAGCCCGGCCAGCGCCGCCTGGATGAGCCGCTCCGAGACGGTGTCGAGGGCCGAGGTCGCCTCGTCGAGGATCAGGATGCGCGGGTCGCGGAGGAGCACGCGGGCGATCGCGACGCGCTGCTTCTCGCCGCCGGAGAGCTTGTAGCCTCGCTCGCCGACGACGGTCTCGTAGCCGTCGGGCAGCTCGCCGATGCGCTCGTGGATCGCCGCCGCGCGCGCGGCCGCCTCGACCTCGGCCATCGTCGCATCGGGCTTCGCGTAGCGCAGGTTGGCCAGGACCGTGTCGTGGAAGAGGTACGTCTCCTGCGTGACGAACCCGATGACGCTCCCGAGCGACGCGAGCGTCACCTCCCGGACGTCGTGGCCGTCGATCGACACCGACCCGGCGTCCACGTCGTAGAGGCGCGGGATCAGGTACGTCGAGGTCGTCTTTCCGGCTCCTGAGGGGCCGACGAGGGCGACGAGCTGGCCCGGCTGGGCGGTGAAGCTGATGTCGGTCAGCGCGAACGGCAGGACCTTGCTCGGCACCGCGCGCCCCTCCGCCTCCGCCTCGACCATCTCGCCGATGACCTCCAGCTGGCCTTCGGCGACCGGGTATCGGAACGACACCCCGTCGAACCGCACCTCTCCGCGAACGGTCTCGTGGGTCAGCGCGACCGCGTCGGGGGCGTCGGTGATCTCGTGCGGCAGCTCGAGGTACTCGAAGATCCGGTCGAAGAGGGCGAGCGCGCCCTGGATCTCGACCTGGACGTTCAGCAGCTGGCCGAGCGGGAAGAAGAGGCGCGACTGGAGGGTCGTGAACGCCACGATCGTGCCGATCGAGACGCCGAGGTCGCCGTTGATGATCAGGATCCCGGCGAGCAGGTAGACGAACGCCGGCATGATGCTGAAGAACGTGCCGATGAGCGCGAAGAACCAGCGCCCGATCATCTGACCCCGGATCTGGAGCTCGCCCAGCCGCTGGGACTCGGCGCGGAAGCGCTCAATCGACGCCTCCTGCTGCCCGAACGTCTTGCTGAGCAGGATTCCCGACACGCTCAGCGACTCCTCGGTGATCGCGCTCATCTCGGCCATCGAGCGCTGGGTCTCGGTCGAGACCTCGCGCCGGACCTTGCCGACGCGGTACGTGATGTACGCGAAGACCGGCAGCAGCCCGAGGCTCAGCACCGTGAGGCGCCAGTCCAGGATCCACATCGCGATGATCGTCGTCGCCACGGTCGCGAAGTTCGACAGCAGCGAGGAGGCCGTATCGGTCACGACCGTCTGCACGCCGCCGACGTCGTTCGCGATCCGGCTCTGGATCTCGCCCGTGCGCGTCTCGGTGAAGAACCGGAGCGGCATCCACTGGAGGTGGCGGTACAGCGCGAGCCGAAGGTCGTTCATCACGCGCTGGCCGACGACGTTCGAGAGGTACGACTGCCACACGCCGATGACGGCGGTGAAGATCGGCAGGATGATCATCAGCCCGCACTGCAGGAACAGGAGCTGCAGGTCCTGCGGCCCGCCGGGCGCCAGGTTGTCGATCGCCAGCTTCAACAGGATCGGGTTGACGACGCCGATGCTGACGCTGAGCAGGATGAGGGCGGCGATGAAGCCGAGCCGGCCCCGATAGGGCCTGAAGAACCCAGCGATCTTCCGCAGCGTCTGCCGCTCGCTTCCGGGCCGCCTCGTCATGTCCGGGGTGGGCCCGCCACCCCAGAACCCGCCGCCGCGAGATCCGCCGCCGCGACCGGTCACGTGAGCAGGATCGAGAGGAACGCCTGGGCCAGGCCGATGCCCTGCGGCTCCCCGACGAGCCGCGCGCGCTCGCGCGTCCGCTCGACGACGTCGTCGGGGTCCACCTGGCTCACGTGGGCGAGGATCGCGTCGACGCCCGTCTGGAAGGTCTCCGCAACGTCGAGCCACAGGTTCGGCTCCTCGACGCCGGTGAGCAGCACCTGGCGTACCTTCCACGGCTCGAGGCGCTCGTCGGTCCACAGCTCGGGAAAGTTCAGGTGGTCGCGGGCAGCGGGATAGACCGATGCGAGCGTGGCCTCACCGGTGGCCAGGTGGTCCGGATGGCCGATGTAGGGGTTGAAGTCGAGCCGGCGCTGCGGGTTCTGGGTGATCACGAGGTCGGGCCGGAAGCGGCGGATCTGGCGGGTGATGTCGCGGCGCAGATCGAGCGTGGGCTGCAGGTAGCCGTCGGGGTAGTCGAGGTGGACGATGTCGGAGACGCCCAGGATGTCGGCGGCGGCCCGCTGCTCGGCGCGGCGGGTCGCGGACAGCTCCTCCGGCGTCACGGCCGGGTCCTCGGTTCCCCTCGCGCCGTCGGTCGTCACGACGTAGTCGACGCGGGCGCCGGCGGCGGTGAGCAGCGCGATCGTCGGACCGGCGCCGAACTCCGCGTCGTCGGGATGGCTGATGACGACCAGCACCCGCTCGAGAGGGTCGACCAGCTCGTGTCGCTCCGGTTCGCTCACGCTCCCATGCTAGCCCGATTGACCCGTGCCGATTGACCGGGGCGCCGGCCCTCAACATACTGCCCACCAGTATGAGCACCGACGCACACGCGGCGCACTTTCGCCACAGCTACACGAAGGACAAGCGCGACCTCGTCACCCGCCTGCGCCGGATCGAGGGCCAGGCTCGAGGGATCCAGCGGCTCGTCGAGGACGAGGCCTACTGCCTCGACATCCTCCAGCAGGTCGAGGCGATGACCGCGGCCGCCGACCAGGTCGCGCTCCTCGTCCTCGAGGACCACATCGACGGCTGCCTGACCCACGCGGTCGAGACCGGGCAGGGCCAGCCGTACGTGGACGAGGTCATGGCGGTCGTGCGTCGCACGATGGGCCGTCGCGGCCCGCGAGGGACTGCTCGCGGCGCGTGAAATGGGAGTGCCGCAGGGGGGAACCACGGCACTCCCGGGCGAGTCTACGACTTGCTCGCCGGGCGAGCAAGGAGTCGTGAACCCCGCTACTCGCCGAACATCGTCAGCTGCTCGCCGCCGCGCTCGATGAGCGGGTCGAGCCCCAGGACCGGCTCGAGCCACTCGATGCGCGCGCCCGCTCGCGACGCGAGCGTGTCCAGGTGCTGCCACTTCAGGACGTGCCAGTTCTGGCGCTCCATCTCCGAGCGGAGCCACGGTGATCGCTCGAGCTTGAGACGCAGCAGCTCGGAACGCTCGGCCGGGATGACGAGGAACCGCGCCTGCTGATCCCCGATCGGGATCTCACGGCCGCGATCGAGGATCGCGTCGCCGACCATGGCCGTCCACTCGACCTCGAACAGGAACGACAGCCTGCCGCGGACGTACCAGATGGCGTCGACCGCGCCGAGGGCGTCGCCGGGGGCGCGGATGACGAGCGGCAGGTAGACGCGGCGCTCCTCGTCCGTCAGGCGCTCCTCGAGCGGCCGGCCCGCGAAGGCTCGATCGTGCTCGCGGGACGCGATCCAGGCCTTGAGCCCGAGCCGGTGCGCGTAATCGACGAGGGTCGCGATCACCCGTGCATGGTCCTCGGTCCGTGCGGCGGCATCGTCGTTCGTCCCGAGGGATCCGAGCTCGCCGGGCGCCACGTAGGAGGCCAGGCAGGCCCGCACGAGCTCCTCGTCAGGGGCCTGCAGGCCCGGGAAGAGGCGGTAGATGCGCTCGAAGAAGCCCTGCTCGTCGATGCGGCCGGCCGTCGAGAGAATCGACCACACGGCCCACTCGACCCGATCGGCGAGCGGGCGTTCGGCGAGCTCCGGCTCCCGGAGCCACCACGACGGCCGCGAGTCGTCGCCCAGCCGGACGAGCGATGGATGATCGTCGCGCCACAGCTCCTCGCGCACGAGTGACGACAGCAGCTGCGGCCCGCCCCCCTCGATCCGATCCTCGCGCGGCTCCTCGTCATCCGGCGTTCGCGAGGCGGCGAGCCGCCGCAGCAGGCCTGATGCGCCCAGCTCGGCAACGATCGCGGAGACCACGCGAAGCAGCCCGGCAGGCTCGCCGCGGTCGCGGAGGAGGGCGGTTGCCGCTCGCTCGATCGCCGACGCGAGCTCCGGATAGGTGAGATGGCCGCGCTCGACGCCCAGACGCAGCGGGCTGGGAGCGACGGCCTGTCGGAGGCGGTCCTCGGCCGACGGCTTGCGCAGGTGGAGGACGACGCCGTCGCCCAGGCGGGCGGACTCCCGATGGATCACGTCGACGAGCTCGAGACCCGCCGCGACGGCCGACAGGGCGGTGACCAGAAGCCGATCGACGTCCGGTCCGTCGAGGAGCAGGGAGCACCACCCGCCGGGCTTCAGCGCGCCGGCCGCCGACGACAGGCCGTGCCGAAGGGCCGTGGCCTCCGCTCCGGGACCCTGGGTCCCGCCCCCGAAGATCGGCTCCAGGCGCAACGTCTCCGCCGCCTCGCGTCCCAGCACCCACGAGGTCGCGAGGTACTCGTACGACAGCTCGTCGATGCCGGGGCTCACCGGCGGCGAGCTCAGCACGAGGTCGACCCCCTCCGCGGGCAGGTACTGCCCGACGACCGCGGCGCGGGACCGGAGCCACAGGACGTTCGCGGCGCCCATCCCTCCGAGCTCGCCGTGGTCGGCCGCGAACCGCGCTTCCTGCCGGTCGCGCGGCAGCGCGCCGATCGCCGCGCGAACGTCGGCGAACGCCTGCTCGAACGCGCGCCAGACGTTCACCTCGCGCTGGTGCCGGCTCGCCGGCTGGCGCACGTGGCCGGAGGCGATGCGCAGCGAGGCGACCCGGCCCGGGTAGCCGTTCAGGCGGCTCGCCGGGAGGAGGCAGGCCGCGAGCGCCAGCCGCATGGCGGCGGCCGTCCCCGCGTCGTGCAGCTCGCTGTCGATCTTCGAGCCGATCGCGTGCAGCGCGTAGAGGTTGCGCGGCGTGTACAGGTCCAGCAGCTCGGTGACGAGCTCGTCGCGGCCGTCGAGCACCGGGAAGCGGTCACGGAGCTCGAGGTACTGCGGGCTGTGGCGGATGCCCTCGGCCGCCGCCACCGGCAGTGGGTCGGGGCGCACGGTCGAGGCGAAGCGCGGACGTTCGCCGAGCCCGGTGGGTGGGTCGGCCACGAGCGATGGCGGGTCGGGCGGGCCGCCGACCTCGCCGATCGGCTCGTCCTCCTCGTCGAAGGGGGCGGCGTCGATGGGTCCGGGGTCGGTCGCCTCTGGATCCGTCTCGGTCAGCCCGACGGGGGCCGGCGGCAGCTCCTCCGCCACGTCGGCGATCGCGACCGGCGGGCGCTCGCCGCTGTCGATGCCGAGCTTGGCGAGGTCGACGTCGTCGACCGGTGCGGCGCGTTCCTCGGGCCCGCCGACGGACGCGTCGCAGGAGGCGCATCGGTAGAGCTTGCGTCCGGGCGCGTCGCCGTCACGCGGCCAGATGAACTGGTCGACGACGACCGGGCGCCGGCAGGCGCCGCAGCGCGAGGCATACAGCTCCTCGATGTGCTGGCGCAGCGGGACGTCGACCCGCCGCGACCCGGCGAGCTGGGCGAAGGCCGCGTCGAGCACCGACGGATCCGGCGCGGTGAGAAACGCGATCGCGGCGAGCTGGCTGAACGGGCTGGCATCGGCGGCCACGGCGCGCATCCCGTGGCCGACCGCGCGTCTCGCGACGGAGCCGGTGCCCGCCCAGGGGTCGAGGACGGTGTCCCCCGCTGTCGCGAAGGCCGCCAGCTCGGCGTCGAGGAGGTTGTCGGCGGGTGAGGGTCTGTGGCGCTCGAGGAGCGCGAGGCCGGGGCGGCGTCTCGGGAGGACGACGTGGTCGAGTCCTGTCCGTTCCGCCTCGGTCATCGATCGCTACGGCTCTTCTACCAGCTCCTCTTCGAGCTCGGGCTCGCCGGAGTACTCGGGGAGGGTCGTGTCGAGCTCTTCGACCTCCTCGGAGTCCTC
>CBFGTN010000062.1:0-11661 GCA_965652075.1 uncultured bacterium | reverse complement strand
GGCGACGTCAACGAACATCGCCACGTTCTTGCTCACGGTTGAGCTCTTCTCCTGTGATGATTTGTTGAGGCTGGTGCGGGAGGAGCCTCAGCCGATCTGACGGCCGAGCGTGCGTCCGCGGTTCGCGAACCCCAGTCGCTTCCAACGCGACGGTTCTGCAGATGCCAGCGGCTCGGGTACCTCCACCCGGGTGCAGCCCTTATGTCGTGCCGATGTGGCGAGATGCTCGACAATCGCATCGCCGGCTCCGCGCCGTTCGGCGGCGTCCAGCTCGCCTCCCGCGAGCCCCAGCTCGTCGATCACGCCGACGAACGGGCCCGATCGCACCGAGGGCCGGATGCTCAGGACTCCCACGCCCACGACCCGACGTCCGGCCTCGGCGACGACGACCGTCGCGGATGGGACATAGAGCAGGTTGCGCAGGAAGTCTGCGTCTCGCGGCCCGGCTCCCGGATCGGCGCCGTCCTGCGCCACAAGGCGGACGGCGGCGTCGAGATCGGTCGGTCGAGCGCTGCGGACGTGAACCTCCAACGAAGGCCCCCACAGGGGTATGCGGGCGTGCGATTGCAGCGGGCGCTGCTGGACGACCCGCGATCAGGATACCACGAACGGCCGGTGAACCCCTCGGCGAGCCCGGCAGTACTCGGTTCAACGCGCGGTGCGAACGTATTGCGCCGCGTCACCACGCGCGGCTATGATGCCGCGCACCTTGATAGCGCCGGGCCCCGCACATGCGCGATGCACCGGAGCGAATCCAATGGAGGAAGAGAACCGGATGCAGAAGTACATGCGATGGAGCGCCATCCTGGTCGCGCTCCTGGTTGTCCTCGCTGCGTGTTCCTCGGATGGCGGCGGTGACGCCAGCGAGGAGCCCGATGGCAGCGAGCCGGCGGCCACCGATGGCGGTGGCGGCGGAACCGCCGCCGATTGCGATGCCGACGAGTTCGGCTGCTACGAGGTCGCTGAGGGCGATCCGATCGTGATCGGGACCGCGCTCGTGATCACCGGGGCGAACGAGTCGCTCGGACTCGACAGCCAGTACGGTGCCGAAGTGGCCCGCACGATGCGGCCTGACGTCGCCGACCATCCCGTCGAGTTCAGCCACCAGGACGACGGCTGCTCGGCCGAGGGCGGCACCGCGGCTGGAACGGCACTGGTGTCCGAGGGCGTCGCTGCCGTGATCGGCACGAGCTGCTCGAGCGCCGGCACCCCGGCCTCGGAGCTCACGTCCGCAGAGGGCATCCTGATGGTGTCGTCGTCGAACACGGCGCCGTCACTGACGGCCCCTGAGACGCACCAGCCGTTCTACGCCCGCACCGCCCACAACGACGAGATCCAGGGCGCCGCGATGGCGACGTTCGCCTGCGAGGAGCTCCAGGTCTCGACGGCCGCGACGATCGACGACGGCTCGCCGTACGCCGATCAGCTGGCGAACGTGTTCGCACGCTCGTTCGAGGAGCAGTGCGGTGGCGAGATCACGGCCGAGGAGGCGATCACCGTCGGTGACACCGACTTCTCCGGCGTGCTCGGCAACATCGCGTCCGGTTCGCCGGAGCTGCTGTACTACCCGATCTTCGTGGCCGAGGCCGCGCTGATCACGCAGCAGGCCCGGGATACCGCGGGCCTCGAGGACACGATCCTGGCCGGCGCCGACGGCTTCTTCAGCCCCGACTGGCTGGAGGCCACCGGCGATGACGCCCTTGGCGTCTACAACTCGGGTCCGGACCTCGCGTTCTCGGGTGACTTCTACGCCGACGAGTTCCTCCCGGCGTACACCGAGGTCAGCGGCCTGGACGAGCCGATCAGCGTCTTCCACGCTCACGCGTTCGACGCCTACAACATGATCGCCGACGCGATCGAGGAAGTGGCGTTCACGGAAGACGGCACGACCTACATCCCGCGCACGGCGCTGCGCGATGCCTTCTTCGCGACCTCCGGGTACGAGGGCATCACGGGCACCCTGACGTGCGATGAGAACGGCGACTGCGCCGACGCGAAGATCAGCGTCAGCCAGGTCGTCGAAGGTGACGACGGGCTCGAGTGGGAGCGACTCTGGCCAGACGAGTAGCCGAGCCTGAAGGCTAGGCAACCGACCGTGGGGGTGGGCCGACCGGCCCACCCGCACCTCACATCCGGGACGGAGGGGCGCGGCCACCTATGTTCGGCAGGCGAATCCGGCTCAACTTCGTCAACGTCTTCCTGTACGCCCTTGGCGGCGGCGTCGTCCTCTTCGCGCTCTACGGCGCCTTCCTGACCCTTCGGAGCGGGCAGTTCACCGGCGCCGAGTGGCAGAGCTTCATCGTCGCCGGCATCGCCCTCGGGAGCGTGTTCGCCCTCATCGCCATGGGCTACACGCTCGTCTACGGCATCCTGTTCATGATCAACTTCGCCCACGGCGAAGTGTTCATGTGGGGCACGTTCACCGCCTTCTTCGCGGCGACCGCGCTCGACGATGCCGGGATGATGGACAGCGCCCCGTGGCTGGCATTCCTCCTCACCCTGCTCACGAGCGCCCTCGTCAGCATGCTCGTGGCGATCCTGCTCGAGCGCGTGGCGTACCGGCCGCTCAGAGGGGCCCCGCGACTGGTTCCCCTCATCACCGCCATCGGCGCCTCCCTCGTGCTGCAGTACACGGCGCGCGGGTTCTACGGCTCCGGGGTGCGTGCCTACCCGAGCTATAACCTCTTCGAGGGCTCGGTGACGCTCGGGCCGATCACGATCAGCGTGGTGCGCCTGACCGTGATCCTCGCGGCCATCGCGTTGATGATGGCCCTGTACTTCTTCATCAATCGCACGCGCACCGGGCGAGCGATGCGCGCGGTGAGCGAGGACAAGGACGTGGCCGCGATGATGGGCATCAACGTCGATCGCATCATCGTGACGACCTTCGCCATCGGCGGCCTGCTCGCCGGCGCGGCGGGCATCCTGTACACGCTGCTCTTCAACCAGGTCCACTTCTTCATGGGCTTCCTGCCCGGCATCAAGGCCTTCACCGCCGCCGTCCTCGGCGGCATCGGCAACATCGTCGGCGCGGCGCTCGGCGGGATCATCCTCGGTGTGCTCGAGCAGGTCGGCCCGAACCTGTTCCTGAGCGGATATGGCGTCCCATCGCCCAACCAGCTCCAGGACGTCATCGCCTTCACCGTCCTGGTCGTCGTCCTGATCTTCCGGCCGTGGGGCCTGCTGGGGCGGAAGGAGAGCTGATGAACGCCATCGTCTCGCGCGCCGCGCGCTATGGCGTCTTCGGCGGCGTCGCCGGGATCTGGGTGAGCCTGGTCGGCCTCGTCGGCGCGCTGGAGTCCGTGGCGGCCGTTGCCGGCGTCATCTCGCTCGGCACGGCGCTGCCTCTCCTCTTCGCGGCCGTGGTCGGCTGGCGTTCCGGAGCGCCCGACAAGGCGAAGCAGATCGCCCCGACCAGCACCCAGACGCTGATCGCGGGCGCTCTGACCGGCGCGGTCTCCGGCCTCCTCGTCGCCCTGCTGGCGATCTTCATCGAGGCGGTCAACGTCAGCTGGATCCTGATCAACGCCCGGCCTGCGCTGGCGGAGCAGCTGCAGTTCGGCCAGGGCCCGATCGTCGGCTCGCTGCTGATGATCGGCGCCAGCGCGGTCGCCGGGTTGTTCGGCGCGGCCCTGAACGTCCTGCCGGCGCGTGAGGCGCGTGCTGTCTCGATCGGCCTGGTGGTGACGCTGATCGTCGGGCTGATGGAGCCCTTCGTCACACCGATCCTCCAGAACCTCGGGCTCGGCTTTCTCGAGGAGATCGTGTACGACGCGAGCGGCCTGACGATCGTCGGCTTCGTCGTCGTCTTCGCGCTGGTTGGCGGCGGCGTGTGGCTGTGGGGAATTCGTGGCGCCGCCGTCCAATCGGAGTTCCGCGCGCTGCCCCCGTCGCGCCAGCAGATGGCGAAGATCGCGCTCTACGTCGGGCTCGCCATCCTGCTGCTCGTGCTGCCGTTCATCGTCGGGCGCAGGTCCTCGGAGATCCTCGGCACGATCGGGCTGTACGTGATGCTCGGCCTGGGCCTGAACATCGTGGTCGGCTTCGCCGGCCTGCTCGACCTGGGCTACGTGGCGTTCTACGCGGTCGGCGCGTACGGGGTGGCGATGCTCACGTCGCCGGCGTCTCCGGCGGTCAACCCGGAGATCTCGTTCTGGGCGGCGCTCCCGATCATCATCCTCGTCACCGCCGTCGTCGGCCTCTTCGTCGGCGCCCCGGTGCTGCGCCTCAGGGGCGACTACCTGGCGATCGTCACGCTGGGCTTCGGCGAGATCGCGCGCGAGGTCTTCAAGTCGGCGTGGGCACAACCCGTGACCGGCGGTGCGCAGGGCATCCAGTCCATTCCGCCGCCGCTGCCGTTCGAGCGCGATCCGCAGTCGATCTACTACCCGATCCTCATCTTCTGCATCATCGCCGGCATCGCCGCCGCGAGCCTCGCCGCATCCCGGGTCGGCCGGGCCTGGAACGCGATGCGCGAGGACGAGTCGGTGGCCGAGGCGACCGGCGTCAACACGACGTACTACAAGCTCCTGGCCTTCAGCCTGGGAGCGGTGTTCGGCGGCCTGTCCGGCGCCTTCTTCGCCGCCAAGATCGGCGTCGTCTTCCCCGACAGCTTCAGCATCCTCGTCAGCATCAACGCCCTGGCGCTGATCATCCTCGGCGGCATGGGCAACATCTGGGGCGTCGTCGTGGGCGCGTTCGTCCTCGTCGGCCTGCCGGAGTTCCTGCGGGAGTTCGCCGAGTACCGGCTGCTGATCTACGGCGCGGTGCTGGTGATCATGATGCTCGTCCGTCCCGAGGGCCTTCTCCCCAGCCGTGCTCGACAGGCGGAGCTGCACGCTGATGAGGACGAGGCCGGCTTCGGCGGTGAGCGAACCGAGGAGCTGCCGCGCCCGGCGGCGACGGTCTGACCGATGCAGGACACGATGGAACCCCGACCGAGCGCCACCGACTCCGGCACGACCAACGGGGCCGCCGACGCGATCCTCGTCGCCGACAAGATCACGATGCGGTTCGGGGGCCTGTTCGCCAACCGGGACGTCGACTTCCGCGTCCCCCGCGGGTCGATCGTGTCGCTGATCGGCCCGAACGGCGCTGGCAAGACGACGTTCTTCAACCAGCTCACGGGCATGCTCGAGCCGACGTCGGGCGAGATCTCGTTCGAGGGGGCCTCGATCGTCGGCATGGAGCCGCACGAGATCGCCGAGCTCGGCATCGGCCGGACGTTCCAGAACATCCGGCTCTTCGGCGCCATGACCTCGATCGCGAACGTCATGGTCGGCCGCCATCATCGGCTGAAGGCGAGCTGGTGGGCCTCGCTCCTCAAGCTGCCCCGCGCACGGGCCGAGGAGGTCGCGGTGGAGAAGCGCGCCAGGGAGCTGCTCGAGCTCGTCGGCCTCCGACGTCGCTACTACGAGGATGCCGCCCGCAACCTGCCGTACGGCGACCAGCGCCGTCTGGAGCTCGCGCGAGCGCTGGCCGGCGACCCGAAGCTCCTGCTCCTGGACGAGCCGACGGCCGGCATGAACCCCGGCGAGACCGCGCAGATGACCGCGCTCATCCGGCGCCTCCGCGACGAGCTGGACCTCACCGTGCTCCTCATCGAGCACGACATGAAGGTCGTCATGGGCATCAGCGAGCGGATCACGGTCCTCGACCACGGAGAGCTGCTGGCCGAGGGGACTCCCGAAGAGATCCGGGCGAACCCGATGGTCATCGAGGCGTACCTCGGCAAGCAGGAGACGAGCGCATGACGGCCGCCGAGACGACCCCGGCGCCCGAGGTCGACGCACCGCGCGAGGGTCAGGCGCTCCTGGAGCTCGACGACATCCATGTCTTCTACGGCAACATCGAGGCGCTCAAGGGAGTGTCGATCCACGTCGACCGGGGCGAGATCGTCACCCTCATCGGCTCGAACGGAGCGGGCAAGAGCACGACCCTGCGGGCGATCAGCGGCACCCACAAGCCGCGCACCGGCGAGGTCAGGCTCGAGGGGCGGCCGATCCACGAGCTGCCCGCGCACGAGATCGTGACCAAGGGCATCGCGCACTCGCCGGAGGGACGCAAGGTCTTCGCCCGGATGTCGGTGTACGAGAACCTCCAGATGGGCGCCTTCTCGCGAAGAGGCGAGAAGATCGACGACGACGTGACCCGCGTCTACGACCTGTTCCCGCGCCTGCGCGAGCGGCGCGGCCAGAAGGCGGGCACGATGTCCGGCGGCGAGCAGCAGATGCTCGCCATCGGCCGCGCGCTCATGGCGCATCCGAAGATCCTCCTGCTCGACGAGCCGTCGATGGGCCTCTCGCCGATCCTGACCGAGCAGATCTTCCAGATCATCAACGAGATCAACACCCAGGGCACGACCGTCCTCCTCGTGGAGCAGAATGCGCAGATGGCGCTGAACACTGCCCATCGCGGCTACGTGATCCAGACCGGCAAGATCCTCCTCGAGGACTCCGCGGCGAACCTCGCCGCCGACCCGCAGGTCCGCCAGGCGTACCTCGGGGAGATCTAGTGGGCGCCGATGCCGGCGGTGGCCGGCGCGGCCCATCGGATTACCGTCCAGACCTGCGGCCCATCGCCATCCTCATCGGTCTCGTCGCGCTCGTCGTCGTCGGCTGGATCCTGCTGTCGCCGCTGATCCTGCCCCGGAGCGGCGCGTGAGCGAACGGCGCGCGCTCCTCGCGGTGGCGGTCGCCGGGATCGCGCTCTTCGCCCTCTCGTTCGTGAACGGCTGGGTCGTCCACGATCGCGAGATCCGCGGCGAGGGCTTCCGCCATTCCGAGACGCTGCTCAGTGCGTGGCGGTCGGTGGCGGTGCCGGTCCTGAGCGTGGGTGCGATCGCCGCGGCAGGCACGGCCGTCGCGGCGGTCGTCCAGCTCGCTCGGCCCGGTTCGATCCCGCGCTGGCTGCTCGTGGCGGGCTCGGTCGTCGTGCTCGCCGTCGTGGCGTCATCGCTCGTCCCGCTCGGCTGGAACGGCCACACGACGAGCATCGACCTGCGCCCCGGGTTCCTCACGGTGGCGGGCCTCGTCCTCGCCATCGTCATGCTCGCGGCCGCGGTCGTGGCGAGCGGGGCGTCCGGCCCCGCGTGGATCGGCGTCGCGGTGGGCGTCGTGCTCGTCGCCGGCGCGGCCGTCGGCGGCCGCTGGGCCGTGCTGACCGTGAGCGGGCCGAGCAACCAGCGGTGGGAGGACGGCACCTACGTCCGCGACGCGGGCACGGGCGCGGAGCTCACGTTGACGATCGACGACGGCGGCTATCGCATCGACGACCGATGGGCCGGCACCTGGGAAAGCGGCGGCGGGACGGTCGCCCTCGACGACGATCCGGCCTGTCCCGGCTCGCGGGGCGCCTACCACGCGCACGGCGAGGGCGAGGGTGACGCGCCGGACCTGCGCTTCGTGAAGATCGTCGACACCTGCGGCGGCGGCGAGCGGGCCGCGGACCTCGAGGGCGGGATCTGGGAGCGGCAGCCGTGAGCCGGTCGCTGGCCGCCATCGCCATCGGCGCGATCGTCGCGCTGGCGATCGTGGCCGTCGCGGGCATGATCCTGCTGCGGTCGACGAGCACCACGACCGGACCCGGAGGCGTCGCCGTCGAGTGCGTCGGCGTGAGCGCGACCGGCTGCGAGGCCTGGGCCGCATCGGTGCTGGCGGACGGTCCGGCGACCCACACGATCGACCCCGACGACCTCGAGCGCGTGCGGCTGAGCCACGCGGTGCTCGGCGTCGTCGGCGACTGCCAGGCCGAGTACTTCATCGGTCGATACGACGAGGCCGCGGCCCGCGAGACGGTAGCCTGCCCCTAGTAGCGACGCGGGGCGGAGAAGCCGATGCCGGCGCCGTAGAGGACGAGCGCGATGCCGGCGGCCGCCAGTGCCAGCCCCGGCGACTGCTGCGGGAGGGGGACGTAGCCGAGCGACCACAGCTCCCAGCCGCGATAGGCGAGGACCGCAGCGCCGACCAGGCCGAGCGCCAGGTACACCCACGGCGAGTCGAGGAAGAATCCCCATCGGCCGCGCATGTAGCCGATGTCGAGCACGACGAGGGTGACGATCGCCGCCCCGAAGATGATGACGCCAGGCCCTTCGAGCCCGATCCCCTGCTGCGCGGGAACCACCACCCCGGACACGGTGTCGCCGCCGGACCGCCACCACGGGAGGAAGCCGGAGGCGATCATCCCGAGGGCCCCGAACAGGATCAGCAGGCGGTAGCGGCGGCCGCCCCCGTCCATCGGCTCAGCCTTCCGGCGGCGCGCCGCCGTAGACCGATGGCTTGAGCACGCCGATGTAGGGCAGGTTGCGGTAGCGCTCGTCGTAGTCGAGTCCGTAGCCGATGACGAACCGGTCCGGGATCGTGAAGCCGATGTAATCGATCGGGATCTCGGCCAGGCGGCGGGCGGGCTTGTCGAGGAGGCAGCAGATCCGGATCGAGGCCGGGTTGCGCTCCCACAGGTAGCGCAGGAGGTAATTCAGCGTCAGGCCCGTGTCGATGATGTCCTCGACGATGATCACGTCGCGGCCCTCGATCGGCTTGGAGAGGTCCTTCAGGATCCGGACCTGGCCCGACGTCTCGGTCTCGGAGCCGTACGAGCTGACCTCCATGAGGTCGATGCTGGTGGGCAGGTCCATGGCCCGCATGAGGTCGGCGAGGAAGACCATCGCGCCCTTCAGGACGCTCACCAGGACCGGGTCGCGCCCGGCGTAGTCGGCGCTCAGCTGGGCGGCGAGCTCGGCGACGCGGTTGGCCACCGTGTCCGCGTCGAGCAGGATCTCCTCGACGTCGTCGTGGAGGCTCACGTCGGGTGGCTCGCGCCGGCCAGCCCATCCCCGGCGCGCTCGGGGGCGCCGCTTCCATTGCCACTGACGGTTCCGTCGCCGTTGCCGTTGCCGTTCCCGTTCGCGGCGACGAGATCGGCGAGGAACCCGGTGCGGCCGTACTTCACCATGAGCGCCCGGAAGTCACGCGCGTAGAACAGCTTCACGCGGATCTCCGGGTAGAGCTGACGCAGGTGACGCAGCTTGCGGTTCTTGCGGCGGACCAACGACTGCTTGAGCGTCGTCAGCTCCACGTACAGGTCGATCTCGGGCAGGTAGAAATCCGGTGCGAACGACTCTGTGACCGCGCCGTCGGCGTTCCAGGAGATGGGGAAGACGTCGGGTTCGTATCGCCACGCGACACCGTAGAAGTCGAGGATCCTCGCCAGCTCCGCCTCGCTCTCGTGCGCGAAGCGGGGTGGCGAATCCGAGGTCAGCTGATCCGCCACCTGTCCTCGATCGTAGCCGCGTGGACCGCTCTCGGCGTCATTGTCCCGAGTATATCGGCGGGAGTTATCCACAGGTCGTGAAGACGTGCACAAATCGTGGATAACTCGCCTTGTCGTCCACAGGAACGCGCTGGTACGTTGACGATCCTGCTTCTGCGAGCGACCGAGTACGGTAACCGCGGATGGTTCGGGGCCGATGCGAGAGCCGGCCGCGACGCCGACCATTCGCCGGGAAGACGGAAAGGTCGCTCGAAGGAGCATTTCTCTTGCACGTCCGGTATCCGTGACCGGCTCCCCCGAGACCGATGCGCGCGCCGCGCGCCTCGAGCTCGAGCGCCTGCTTGCGGGCCATCCGCTGGACCTGCCGCCCGGGTTCGCGGGCGAGGCCGAACGGTTCGTGGCGCTCCTGCTGGCGACGAACCGCACCCTCAACCTCACGCGCCTCACCGAGCCGGCGGCGGTCGCGAGGCTCCACCTGCTCGATGCGCTCTCGGCGCTGCCGCTGCTGGACGACCTGTCCGCCACGCGACGGGCGGTCGACCTCGGATCCGGCGGCGGCGTGCCCGGGCTCGTCCTGGCACTCGCGCGCCCGTCGATCGACTGGACGCTCGTCGACTCCGTGCGCAAGAAAGCGGAAGCCCTCCGGTCCTTCGTCGACGCGCTCGGCCTCTCGTCGGTCCACGTCATCGCCGAGCGCGCGGAGGTCCTCGGTCGCGATCCGGCTCACCGCGAGTCGTATGACCTCGTGACGGCGCGCGCCTGCGCTCCGCTGCCGGTGCTCGTCGAGTACGCCCTTCCCCTGCTGCGCATGGGCGGGCAGCTCGTCGCGTGGAAGGGACCGATCGACGACGAGGAGCTGCGCGCCGGTGGCGCCGCCTCGGCGGCATGCGGCGGTGGCGAGCCATCGGTCCGGGCGTCGGGCGTCGAGGAGCTCGGCGACCATCGCTTCGTCCTGGTCGCCAAGCGGGCCCCGACGCCGTCGCGCTATCCGCGCCGGCCCGGCGAGCCTGGCCGGCGACCGCTGGGATCGGGCGCTGCCGGGACCATCGGGTAGACTCGTCCCCCGCATGCGCATCGCCGTCCTGTCGGACATCCATGCCAACTTGCCCGCCCTCGAGGCCGTGGCCGCGGACCTTCCTCCAGTCGACGAAGTCTGGGTGCTCGGCGACACGGTGGGCTACGGCCCGCAGCCGAACGAGGTGATCTCGACGCTGCAGGCGATGGGCGCGCGCGCCGTCCTGGGCAACCACGATGGGGCCGCGATCGGGACGGTCGACGTCGCCTACTTCAACCCGGACGCCCGCGCGGCGATCGAGTGGACGGCGGACGTCCTCGACGCGAACGCGCGCTCGTACATCGCGACCCTTCCCGAGGTCCGCAGCGACGGCGACCTGACCGCGGTCCATGGCTCACCGCGCGACCCGATCTGGGAGTACGTCAGCGGGCCGGGCGTTGCCGCCGACAACTTCGATGCCTTCCAGACGCGCCTGTGCCTGTTCGGGCACACCCACCTGCCATCGGCGTTCCGCGCGGTCGACGGCCGCATCGAGGCGACGATCGGCATGCCCGGGACGGAGGCGCGCCTGCGGACGGAGCGGGCGATGCTCAACCCCGGGAGCGTCGGCCAGCCGCGCGACGGCCTGCGCGACGCCGCGTACGCCGTCCTCGAGCTGAACGGCGGCTCGGACGCCGATGCGTTCGAGTTCCGCAGGGTGGCCTACGACATCGACCGCACGCAGCGGCTGATGCGCGAGGCGGGGCTGCCGAGCCGCCTCGTGGAGCGCCTGAGCTACGGCCGCTGAGCGGCGGCGCGCGCATCCGCGCGCACGCGACCCGCTCCGGGCGGCCGTAGGATACGTGCAGGTATGAGCTTCTTCCGGCGCCCAGAGAAGCGCCAGGTCGCCTTCGAGTACGCCCGCATCCTCGTCCCGCTCGTCGGCGACGACGTCATCGATGACCCCGCGCTGAAGGTCGCCGCGCTGCTGCTTGCCGGTCGCGAGGGCGTCGAGGTCGCCCTCCTGCACGTGATCGAGATCCCGTTCGATCGCAACCTCGACACCGAGGACAGCGCCGCCACCGAACGCGCGGAGCAGGTCCTTGCCCGTGCGGAGGCCGTCCTCTCCGAGAGCGGCGTGCCGGCGCGGCCGCTGACGGTGCAGGCACGCGCGGCGGGCCCGGCGATCGTCGACGACGCGCTCGAGACCGCGGCCGATCTCATCGTCATGGGGCTTCGCTACAAGAAGCGATTCGGGGGACAATGGGACGCGGGACGCACCGTCCCGTACGTCATGCGCAACTCGACCGCGCCGGTCTGGTGCCTGCGCGCTGAGACGAAGGAGCTGGCACACACGCCATGAGGGTGATCATCGTCGGCTGCGGCCGCGTCGGAGCGCG
>CBFGTN010000061.1:0-11677 GCA_965652075.1 uncultured bacterium | reverse complement strand
TCCGAGAGCCCGGAGCCGTCCGAGAGCCCGGAGCCGTCCGAGACGGCCGAGCCATCGGAGCGCGCCACGGCCGGGGCGAGCCCGACCGAGACCGCCGAGCCGAGCCCGACTGACGACGACGACGAAGCGGAGCGCGACAACTCGGGGCCCGGTAACGACGAGCCCGACGACGACAACTCCGGGCCTGGCAACGACGAGCCGGACGACGATCACTCTGGCCCCGGCGGCGACGACCATGACAATTCAGGCCCGGGCGGCGGTCACTGACCTCGGCATTGGCCGGAGGCATGGAGAGCGTCGCATGGCACGATGGGGGCGTGGATGACCGCGCCCTCGTCGCTGCCCTGCGGGCCGGTGATCGGCAGGCCTTCGCTCTGCTGGTCGACCAGGAGACGCCGATGATCTACCGCGCCTGCCTCCGCATCCTGGGGCGCCCCCACGATGCGGAGGACGTGTCCCAGGAAGCGTTCCTCGCGGCGTTTCGCTCGATCGGCGGCTTCCGCGGTGAAGGCTCGGTCCGTGGCTGGCTCATGCGGATCGCCACGCGCCAGGCGTTCCGGCGCCTGGCCCAGCGGCGCCCGACGGCCGACATCGACGCCGTCGGCGAGCCGGTGCTGGCGGACCCGAGCGGCGACCCGACACGGGTCGTCGTCGCGGCAGAGCGCCGCGGCGAGATTCGCTCGGCGGTCGCCGGCCTTCCCGACCCGTACCGCGAGACCGTTGCGCTGCGGTTCTTCGGTGAGCTGTCTCTGGCGGAGATCTCGGAGACGACCGGCCGGCCGCTCAACACGGTCAAGACGCACCTGCGACGCGGCCTCGAGCGGCTGCGTCCGGCGCTGGCGCCGGAGGTCGACCGATGATCCGACACCCGTACGGTCCCGACGAGCTCGATCGCAACGACCCCGCGCTCGACGGCATTGCCGAGCAGCTGCAGGACTACGCCTCCGGCGTGCGCTCTGCGGCTCCGCTCGACCTGGCGGCTCGCATCCACGCCGCCGTCGAGGCCGCGCCGGACCCCACGGTCGGCTGGTGGGCACGGATCGCCGGACCGATGGCGACGTGGGCGCCTCCCGTTCGCGGCCTCGCCGCGGCGGCGGTGGTGACGGCGGCGGTCGTCACCGCCTTGATCGTCGGGAGCCTCTCCGATCTGGTGCGCGGCCCGGTCCAGCCCGGCACAACGCCGAGCCCGCCTGGCGTCGTCAGCCCCATCCCGTCGCCGTCGCTCTCGCCTTCACCGTTGCCCACGCCGACGCGATCGCCGACTCCATCGCCGTCGCCGAGCGACGACGAGGCGACACCGTCACCGTCGTCGACCGACGACGATATCGGCGAGGGGGAGACCCCGGAGCCATCGGGGTCGGACAACAGCGGCCCGGGTGGGGGAGGCAACAGCGGCCCGGGCGGCACCGACAACAGCGGCCCGGGCGGAGCGAGCGGCTCGGACGACTAGCGCGCCCGGAGGTGCTCGAACATCCGCGGGTAGAAGACGGTTCCGGCGACGGGCGCCGGGCCCTCAGGGCGGCTCCTGACCTGGAATGCCGGCCCAGCGCTCGAGTAGGGGCCGACGATGCCGAAGTTCGATGCCGCCACGAAGCCGAAGCGGTGGTAGAACGCCGGCGCGCCGAGGACGAAGACGAACGGCTCCTCGCGCGTGTCCGCCACTGCCAGCGCCTGCGCCGTCAGCGCCGACGCGATCCCGCGTCCGCTGTGTGGGGGCAGCACGGCCAGGGGCGCCAGCGAGAGCACGTCGCCGCGCATCGCAAAGGCCTCCTCCTCGAATCCGATGCGGCTGATGACCACGTGCCCGAGCACGCTGCCGTCGTCGGCCGCTGCGACGAGCGAGAGCTCCGGGATGAAGTCCGGCCCGCTGCGGATGGCGTCGACGAGCTCGGCCTCGTCCGGGCGGCCGAATGCCTCGCGGTGGAGATCGTGGATCTGGTCGAGGTCGAGCGGCTGCTCCGGCCGGATCCTCCAGGCCAGGGCCGCGACCTCGTCGAAGGTCCCTGTCGTCATGGGCATGACATCAGCATGTTACGCACCACGACACGCGGGGGCGTCGAACACCCTCAGCTCCCCAGGCGAGCGGCGGTGAACGTTCCGGAGAGGCTCCACACGTCAGCGAGACTGCCGGCGCCGTTGCGTCCTCCGAAGATCAGCACGCGGCCGGCACCGGAGTCGATCACCATCGCTGCGCCTGCCCGCTCGGACGGCAGCTCGCCTTCGACGGTGACCTCGATCGCGCGGTCGTCGTCGGCGACCAGCCACGTGTCGCGAAGGTACGAGCCGTCGAGTGCCTGTCCCCCGAAGATCAAGGTCGCGCCGTCGTCCGCGCTCTCGGACCGGCCCTGCGCATAGAGGTTCCGTGCCGTCGGATTCCCCCCGCTCGACGTCCATCCGCCGTCCTCGAGGGCCCATCGGTCGTCCAGGGCGAGCGTGCCGGTCGTCTGACCGCCGTACAGGACAAAGGCGCCGTCGACGGTCCACCAGCAGGCATGGAGGCAGCGCTCGACGGGGAGCGCGCCGTCGGGTGTCTCGTCGGTCCAGGTCCCCGTCTCGAAGTCGTAGGCCCGCGTGTCCTGGAAGCGTGCGCCGTCCGAGGTGAAGCCATGGCTGATCCAGAGGCGCTCGTCTGGGCCGATGGCGGAGCACGTACCGTAGCGGGGGACGGGGACATCGCCCCTGCTCGGGAGCTCGGTCCAGGCATTCCTGTCCGGATCGTATGCCCAGAGGTCGTTGAAGAAGGCCGCTCCGGCCTGTCCAGCGAACACGACCAGCCCGAGGTCATCCACCCACACTGCCTCGTGACCGAAACGAGCGGCCGGTCCGGGTGCGGGCGCGAGCTCTGTCCAGGCGTCGGTGTCGAGGTCGTACGCCCAGAGATCGTCGAACACGGTGGCACCATCGCGGCCACCGAACAGGATCGCCAGGCGTCCCGGCACGGCCACGGTCCAGGTGTGGTCCTCCCGCGCCGCCGGTCCTGCGGTGTCGATGCGCTCCCACGCCGCCGGCGGGGGGGCCGTGGACGGCTCCGCGACCTGACTCGTGAGCGCCGATGGCGATGGCCGCTCGCTCGGTGCCGGAGATGGGCTCGTCGGCTGCGATCCGGTCGGGCCCGGTTCAGCGCCGCAGCCAGCGAGCAGGACCGTCAGCGCGAGGACGGCCCGACCCCTCATAGGCGAAGGATACGCGGGCGTCAGCTGCGGGGCAGCGACTCCCAGAGCGCGATCTCGTTGCCCTCGGTATCGAGGAAGACGCCGTACCAGCCCTGGCCCGGAACCTCTTCCTTGGCGGTGACCACGGAGCCGCCGAGCTCGGTGACCTTCTGGAGGCTGGCGTCGACGGAGTCGACATGGACGTAGGTCCGCAGCTTCTCGGGAGCGCTCTCGCCGCGCTTGCCGATCGCGCCGCCCATGCCCTCCTGGCCGACCGGCGTCGTGAACAGGTGGTAACCATCGAAGCCCGGGATCGGATCGCCGAAGCTCCACCCGAACAGGTCGGAGTAAAAGGTCTTGGCCCGGTCGGGGTCGTCGGCGGGGATCTCGAAGTGGGTGAAGTCGCCCTGCTTCATCGGTGCTCTCCTCTGCGTGGGGTCCGTACGAGACTACGACGATCGGCCCGGGGCCAGTTCGACACGGATCCGATTCGGGTCGCGCGGCGTCAGGAGGGCATGCCGACCCCCGAGCTCATCTCCCTGATCGTTGCGCTCGTCGTCTGGATCGTGCTGCTCGGGACGTTGTCCGCCGACTCCTAGCGCGCCCACCGCTTCAGCAGCTCGGCCGGCACCCGTGCCGGGCGACCATCGGTCCGGACCCAGATCCACTCCGTCGTCGCCTCAGTCACGAGCGCACCGTCCGACTCGCGACGGATCTCCGTCCTTCGGGTTCCGCGCACGCCGGCCAGCTTCTGCGGCAGGGTCGTCACCAGCACGACGTCGCCGTACAGCACCGGACGGTGGTAGATCACTTGATGCTCCCGGACGACCCAGCCCCCGCCGTGCTCGAGCGCCCAGTCGCGCCCGTAGCCAAGTGCCTCGACGTGGTCGATCGCCACCTGCTCAGCCCAGTTGAGATAGACCGCGTTGTTGACGTGGCCATTCTGGTCGAGCTCGTACTGGCGCACGGGGATGCGCTCGGTAAAGCGCCACGGGTCGATTGGCGGCGAGGGTTCGGCCATGCCCGGAGGATATCCGGCCGGGGAGGCCGACGGCGAACATGAAAATGGAGCGGGAGACGGGGATCGAACCCGCGGCCCCAACCTTGGGAAGGTCGTGCTCTGCCAGCTGAGCTACTCCCGCTCGCGGCGGGGGCGATGATACATCGGTGCCCGTGGACGGGTCCATCGACATCCCGGCTCGGCTACCCTGTCGCGGCTTCGACACCCGAGACCGGAGGCGCAGATGACGGAGGTCGATCGCGACACGCGCGTCTCCAGCTGGCAACCGATCCGCCTGATCGTGGCCATCTGGGCCATCTGGGCCGTCTGCCTGATCGGATTCCAGGAGATCGTCGTCGCCCGCGTCGAGCCGGAGCGTCCGGACTTCGTGCTGGGGTGGACCGAGACGGAGACCGGCATCCGTCGGCTCGGCGGCCGCCCGTACCTTGCCGAGCCCGTCTTCAACTCCCACATCGCGTTCGACTCGGAGTACTACCTGTCGATCGCGACGGTCGGCTATGACGACGCGGAGGTGCCGCAGTACATCCCTCCGCGCGGATCGATGGTGCCGCTGAACTACGCGTTCATGCCGGCGTATCCGTTCGCCATGCGAGTCGTTGCGGCGCCGGCCAGGGCGCTCGGGATGGAGCCGATCACGGCCTCCGCCTTCGCCGGCGTGGCCGTGTCGCTCGTCGCGGCTCTCGGCGCGATGCTCGCGCTCCACGTCCTTGCGCGCCCCACGCTTGGTGACGATGGCGGCATTCGCGCCGCGACCTACCTGCTCATCTTTCCGACCGGGTTCTTCCTCGCACAGGTCTACAGCGAGGCGCTGTTCCTCGCTGCCTCGTTCGGGGCCCTCGCATTTCTCGCCGCAGGACGCCCGCTTCCCGCCGGCGCGTTGGCCATCGTCGCCGTCCTCACCCGCCCGGTCGGGCTCGCACTCGTCGTCGCCATCGGCATCGGGTTCGCCCTGTGGGTGATTCGCTGGCGACGCGAGGGATCCGGGAGTCCATCGGCCGCGGCCTGGGCCTCCTGGGCGTTTGCGATCGTCGGCCCGGTGGCGGCCTACGCCATCTGGGCGACGTCGTCGATGGGCCGTGCATTCGAGGTCGTCCAGCGCGAGTACTTCGGGCGCGGGCTCCTCAATCTGGAGACGGCATGGGACGGCTGGTCCCGGGCCATTGGCGAGTTCGGGACGTCGCTGCCCCAGACCCAGGTGTACTACGCTCTGGAGGTCGTCGCGGTCGTCGGCGCGGCGATCGCCTGCATCTGGGCACTCCGTCGATGGCCGGCGGCGGCGGCGTTCGGGCTGGCCACCCTCGCCGTGTCGCTCGCGAGTGGCGAGCCGCAGGGCATGGTGCGCTACGTCCTCGCGATACCACCGATCTTCCTGGGCCTCGCGCGCCTGGGCGACCATCCAGCGTTCGACCGCGGCTGGTCGCTTGCAAGCGTCCTGCTCATGGCGCTGCTCGCCGCGCTCTACAGCGTGGACTTCTGGGTTGCCTGAACCGAGCCGACGGAACCGGTGTATCGGTCTGCAGATGGACCGATGCAGAACGCTCCTGCCACTACTCCTGCTCGCCGCAGTCATCGCCGGCTGTGGAACGCAGAGCCCGAGCGCGACCGATGCGGCGGCGCCGCAGTCGTTGCCACCGTCCGTCCCGCCGCTCCATGCCTTCGCTGCCGACGCCGAGCGGATCAGCGAGCATCTCGCCGCGCTCCAGGCGATCGCGGACGGCAATGACGGGACGCGCTTCTCGGGAACGCCCGGCTACGAGGCGTCCGTGGACTACGCCGCCGAGGTGCTCCGCGACCTCGGCTTTGCGGTGGAGACGCCGGAGGTGGAGTACACCGGCTTCGCCGAGCTGCCGGGGACGACGCTGCAGATCGGCGATCGGACGTTCAGGGGGCCAGACGAGGTGCGGGCGCTCATCTACTCGGCGAGCGGGGACGTCACGGCCCCCGTGGCCGTGCTCGAGGAGAACGGCTGCGAGGCGGAGGACTTCGAGGGTATCCCGTCCGGCTCGATCGTCCTGACGACCGGCGGCGGCTGCCTCCGCCGGCAGCAGGTCGTCAACGCAATGGACGCGGGAGCGCTCGCGCTCGTCGTCGGCTACCCCGGCCGTGGGCCGGGCGAGATCTACCGCCCCACGCTCGCCGATCCGGAGGGGATCGATATCCCCGTCGTCTCGGTCACCGACGATGCGATCGACGCGATCGAGTCGGCTGGTGACAACCCGGTGCGGCTGACGGTCGAGACCGAGCGCGAGCCGGCCGTGCTGCGCAACGTCATCGCCCAGTTCGGGGACGGTGAGAAGTACGTGATGGTCGGGGCGCATCTCGACTCGGTGCTCGAGGGCGCGGGCATCAACGACAACGCCAGCGGCGTCGCCGCGGTCCTCGAGATCGCGCGCGGCGTGGCGGAGGGCGGTGTCCCCGACGGGACGGCGGTGCGCATCGGCCTGTGGGGAGGCGAGGAGCTCGGCCTGGTCGGGTCGCGCGCCTACGTCCAGGGCCTGGACGACCGTCCGGTGGCCTACCTGAACATCGACATGGCCGGGTCGCTGCACGGCGCGGCCTTCGTCTACAACGAGGCCGCCGTCGCCGACCAGTCCGGCGGGATCACGCAGGGCTACGTCCAGTGGCTCACCGATCGCGGGGAGGTGCCGGAGCCGATCGACCTGCACGGCGCCAGCGACCACGGCTCGTTCCAGCAGGCTGGGATCCCCACCGGCGGCCTGTTCGCAGGCGCGACGCAGACGGGGTCGGCCGCCAATCCCGCGAGTCCGTCGCCGTCCGGCGCGTTGAACCCGCCTGCGGACGCCTGCTACCACCTGGCATGCGACGACCTCGACAACGTCGATGTGGATCGAGTCGCGCTGTTCGCCGATGCGACCCTGGCGATCGCGCTTGCGCTGATCGGCAGCAGCTAGGCCGAGCCCTCTCCCGTCGCGAGGCGGCGGTACGAGTCGTATCGGTCCGCCGACACCGCGCCGCCGTCGACGGCCGAGCGCAGCGCGCATCGTGGCTCGTGCAGGTGCGTGCAGTCGTTGAAGGCGCAGCCGCCGATGTGCTCGCGGAATTCGGGGAAGCACCACGCCAGCTCGCTCTGGGGGATCTGGAACAGCCCGAGCTCGCGGATGCCGGGCGTGTCGGCGACGTACCCGCCATCCGGGCCATCGAGCGCGTGGAGCTCCGCGTGGGTCGTCGTGTGGCGACCGCGCCGGTCGAGGATCTCGCTGACCTCACCGGTCTCGAGCCGCAGGCCGGGCTGGAGCGCGTTGAGCAGCGTCGACTTGCCGACGCCAGACGGTCCCGTGACGATCGACAGCGCTCCGGCAAGGCGCTCGCGGAGCGCCTCGAGGCCGGTGCCGGCCTTGGCGCTCGAGTACAGGACGTCGTAGCCGATGCGCTCGTAGACCCCGAACCGTTCACGGGCCGCATCGGTTCCGACGAGGTCGGTCTTGTTCGCGACGAGGACCGCCGGAACCTCGTTGTACTCGGCGACGACGAGGAAGCGGTCGATCAGGCGCGGGTTCGGTGGCGGCCGATCGCACGCGAAGACGACGGCGACGAGATCCGGGTTGGCGACGATCACGTCCTCTCGCCAGGTTCCCCTTGGGCCGGGCTGACGGCGGCTGAACCGGCGCGCGCGTGGCTCGACGGCGACGATCGCGCCGGTCCCGTGCGCCTGGGGCTCGAGCTCCACGCGATCGCCGATGACCGCCAGGTCGGAGGTCTGCCGCTCGCGCTTCACGCGCCCGCGCATCCTCGCCTCGACGAGGTCGCCGTCGTCGGTGGCCACGGTGTAGAAGCCCGACCGCGCGCGCAGGACGAGGCCGCGGGTCGTCGTCAACCGAGCCGGCCCGTCGTCGCCTGGACCTTCGTGGATCCGCGCATGCGGTTCGGAGTCTATCCAAGGGCGCCGCTAGCATTCGCCCGTGGTCGAGGCGACGAGGACCGATGTCCTGCTGATCGGCGGCGGGGTCGCCTCGGTGCGGTGCGCGCGGACGCTGCGACGCGAGGGGTTCTCCGGCAACATCCTGGTCCTGGGCGACGAGGGTGTCCCGCCCTACAACCGGCCGCCCCTGAGCAAGGAGCTGCTGCGCGACGACCTGCCCGACGAGCTCGTCCTGGCCGAGCAGCCCGGGTGGTACGAGCGCCGCGAGGTGGGTCTCGTCACCGGCGGCCGCGTCGCGACGCTCGATCTCGACGGCCGCCGCGCGACGCTCGACGACGGCTCGACGATCGCATTCGAGCGCTGCCTGATCGCCACGGGCGCCGAGCCACGGCGGCCGCCGATCGACGGAGGCGACCGCGCGCTGCTGCTGCGGACGCTCGCCGATGCGCGAGAGCTCCGAGCGCGGGCGGTCGAGGCCGGCCCGGGCGCGCGGGTGTCGGTGATCGGCGGGGGGTTCATCGGCGTCGAGGTGGCATCCGGCCTGGCCACGCTCGGGCTGCGACCGACGATCTTCGAGATGAGCGACCATCTGTGGGCTGGCTCGCTCGGCGAGGAGCTCGACGCGTGGGCGCGTGAGCGATTGGCGGACGCCGGCATCGACGTCCGATCGGGCGCCGCGGTCACCCGGCTCGATCCCGGCGCGGCCCGAATCGGCGACGAGCGCCACGACCATGCGTTCTGCGTCGCCGGGATCGGCGTCGTTCCGCGGGCCGAGCTTGCGGCAGCCGCCGGGCTTGACGTCGACGACGGGATCGCCGTCGACGGCGGCCATCGGACGAGTCATCCGGCGGCGTGGTCTGCCGGAGACGTGGCGCGGGTCGACGGGCGCCGGATCGAGCACTGGCACGCGGCCAGGGAGGGCGGCGAGCGCGCGGCGCGCTCGATGCTCGGCCTTCCGCTCGAGACCGCGCGAGCGCCGTGGGTGTTCAGCGAAGTGGCGGGCGAGCTGCTCGACGTCGTCGGATGGGCCTCGACGTGGGACGAAACCTCGATCATCGGCGACCGCAGCGAGCGTCGGTTCGCCGTCGCCTACGTTGCCGAAGGGATGGTCCGGCAGGTCGCCATCGTCAATGGTGCCGTCCCCGTCGAGGCGGCGCGGACCTTCGTCGAGCGCCGGCCCAGCGCCGGCGAGCTGGATGCGCTCGACGCGCTCAGGGTGCCGGAGGGCGCGTGAGCAAGCCGGAGCCGACGCCGGCCAGCAACAGCCCGAACGTGATTGCGCCCAGCGCGAGGATCGTGCCGATCAGCCGGTTGTAGGCCCTGCGCGTCATCGGTCCGTCAGAAGCCGGGAAACTCGACCGTCGTGAAGAACCAGAACGAGCTGGTCAGCCACACGCCGATGAGGCTTGCGAACACGACGCCGCCCGCGATCGGCAGCGCCCATGCGGATCGGCCGCCCGAGCGGACGAGGAGCACCTTGGCGGCCAGCGCGCCGAAGAAGATCGATCCCAGCATGCCGTGCGCGACGCCTCGGGCGTCGGCGGCGCCGTCGAAGCCGAGTGCCCACAGGCAGTGGTACGCGACGGGAATCGTGAGCAGGAACGCCAGCGTGCCGCTGGCGCGGTGCGCCCGTCCAAGCCATCTCGGCCCACGTCCGCGGCCAAGGCGCCCGTAGAACTTCGCGGCCGACACGACCTGGAACAGCGCGAGCGCGGCGGCGGCCGTCGCGAGCCAGACCTTGAGGTTGATGGTGGCGGTGAAGAACAGCGTCACGAGGCTGCGACCGGTCGGATCGTGGACGGCGCCGTAGACGCCGAGCGACAGCGCCACGAGGGCGCCGAGCACGAGCGCGACCATGGGCCGCGTCCGATCCGGGGCGCCCGCCACGCTCGGGCTGGCGGCGATCGTCACCACGGCAATCTACACCCGGCCGTTTGACCGATCGGGTCCGCTGGAGGATCATTCATGCACGAACACCGACCAAATCGGTCGGGATTCACGCACCGCACGCACACGAGGAACGATGGCCCTTCCCAACCCCGCCCTGACCCAGGTGCCCGGCGGCTACCGCTACGGCTGGAACGACCCCGAGGCGAAGCCGATCAACATCGCCCGCAAGGGCCTCTCGGCCGAGATCGTCGAGGAGATCAGCCGCTTCAAGGGCGAGCCGGAGTGGATGACGAAGATGCGCTTGAAGGCGTATCGGCACTTCGAGTCGCGCCCGATGCCGACCTGGGGTGCGGACCTCGACCCGATCGACTTCCAGGACATCTACTACTACATCGCGCCGACCGACAAGGCGGTGCAGTCCTGGGACGACGTGCCGGAGTACATCCGGCGCACGTACGACCGGCTCGGGATCCCGGAGGCGGAGAAGAAGTACCTCGCCGGCGTCGGCGGGCAGTACGACTCCGAGGTCGTCTATCACAACATCCGCGCCGACCTCGAGAAGCAGGGCGTCATCTTCCTCTGCACCGACCAGGCCTTGAAGGAGCACCCGGACATCTTCCGCGAGCACTTCGGCACGGTCATCCCGGCCAACGACAACAAGCTCGCGGCGCTCAACACGGCCGTCTGGAGCGGTGGATCGTTCATCTACGTGCCGCCGGGCGTGCACGTCGAGCTTCCGCTGCAGGCCTACTTCCGGATCAACACCGAGAACATGGGCCAGTTCGAGCGGACGCTGATCATCGCGGACGAGGGCTCGTCGGTGCACTACGTCGAGGGCTGCACCGCCCCGACGTATTCGACCGCCAGCCTCCACTCGGCGGTCGTCGAGATCATCGTCAAGAAGGGCGCTCGCGTCCGATACACGACGATCCAGAACTGGAGCCACAACGTCTACAACCTCGTCACCAAGCGCGCCGTCGCTCACGAGGACGCGGTGATGGAGTGGGTCGACGGCAACCTCGGCTCGCGCGTGACGATGAAGTACCCGAGCATCTACCTGCTCGGCGAGCGCGCGCATGGCGAGGTGCTCTCGATCGCCTTCGCCGGCGACGGTCAGCACCAGGACGCCGGCGGCAAGGTCATCCACGCCGCGCCGAACACGACCTCGCTCATCACGTCGAAGTCGATCTCGAAGGGCACCGGCCGGACGAGCTACCGCGGGCTGGTGAAGGTGTATCCCGGCTGCGAGAAGGCGAAGTCGACGGTGCGCTGCGACGCGCTGATCCTCGACGAGGAGGCCCGCTCGGACACGTACCCGTACATGGAGATCGACGAGGAGGACGTCACCATCGGCCACGAGGCGACGGTCTCCAAGGTCGGCTCCGAGCAGCTCTTCTATCTGATGAGCCGCGGCCTCTCCGAGGCCGAGGCGTCCGCCATGATCGTGAACGGCTTCATCGAGCCGATCGTCAAGGAGCTGCCGATGGAGTACGCGGTCGAGATGAACCGCCTCATCCAGCTCCAGATGGAAGGCGCGGTCGGCTAGCCCGATGACGACGGCGACCGCCGAAGGGCTCGACGCGGACGCGATCGGGCGCATCGGCCAGCACCTCGACGAGCCCGACTGGCTGCGCGAGCTGCGCTCGGCGTGGTGGGAGCGCGCGATGCAGACCCCACCGCCGACCGGGCAGGAAGAGGAGTGGCGTCGAACCGACCTCGCCGGGCTGCCGCGTG
>CBFGTN010000060.1:0-11683 GCA_965652075.1 uncultured bacterium | reverse complement strand
TCGAGGATCCGCTGCAGCGGTCCGAACGTCGTGGCCAGGAACACCGTCAGGACCGAGAGGCCGGTGCTCTTCAGGAGCGTCGGGTTGTCGAACAGCTCGCTGCTGAACAGGGTGCGTTCCTCGTTCGCCGTCTCGAGCGAGAAGAAGATGTGGAAGAACGAGAACGTCACCAGGCCCATCGTGTGCGCGATCGTCTCATCGAACTGGTCGGTCGCCCAGACCATGAGGGCCAGCGTGCCCGCGGCGAAGATCAGGCCGGCAAAGACAAGCCACGCCATGAGCGGGCCAGGCAGGATCCGCGCGTCCTTCGACCGTGGCGGGTCCTCCATCAGGCCCGGGCGGGCCTTGCTCCAGCCCAGGCCGACGGCCTGGAAGACGGTGACCGTGAAGTTGATCCACAGGGTCTGGAGCGGCAGAAACGGCACGCCGCCGAGGATGTTGAAGATGCTCGCGCCGAGGAACGTCGAGATGAACGCGAACAGGCTCGCCATCTGGAAGCGGATGTAGCGCATCAGGTTGTCGTACAGGCCGCGGCCCTGTTCCACGGCCTTGACGATCGTCGCGAAGTTGTCGTCGGTGAGAATCATGACCGCGGCCTCCTTGGAGACCTCCGTCCCGGTGATCCCCATCGCCACGCCGATGTCCGCCCGCTTGAGCGCCGGGGCGTCGTTCACGCCGTCGCCGGTCATCGCGACGATGTGGCCCTTGCGGCGAAGGATGTCGACCAGGTGGACCTTGTCCTCCGGCGCGACACGCGCGATGACCCCGATCCCGCCGATCTCGCGATCCGCCTCCTCGTCGCTCATCGCCGCGAACTCGGCGCCGGTGATGGCTCGCCCCTCGATGCCGAGCTGGCGAGCGATCGCCTCGGCCGTGATGGCGTGGTCGCCGGTGATCATCCGGACCTGGATGCCGGCTTCGTGCGCGACCTTGATCGCATCGCGCGCCTCGGCCCGAGGCGGGTCGACGATGCCGACGAGCGAGAGGAGGTGGAGGTCCTTCATCTCGGCCAGCAGGTCGGCATTCGCGTCGAACGTGGCGGCGTCGAAGTCGCGCTGGGCGGTCGCCATCACGCGCAGGCCCTGCTCGCCGAGTCGGTCGTTCTCGTCCAGGTAGCGCTTCTTCAGGTCGTCGGTGATCGGGAGCACCTGCCCATCCGGCCCCTGCGCGGCTGACGCACGCGCCAGGAGCTGATCCGGCGCACCCTTGACATAGCAGCGGATCACCTCCGTCCCGGACGCATCGGTCATGCGGTGGAAGGTGGCCATCAGCTTGTAGGCGGCGTCGAACGGCAAGGTGGCGACCCGCGGATAGCGCTCCCGCGTCAGGGTCGGGTCGACCCCGCCCTTCGCGGCAAGGACGACCAGCGCGCCCTCGGTCGGGTCACCGACCATCTGCCCGTCCCGGACCTCGGCATCGGCGCACAGCGCCATCGGCAACAGCAGCGGGTCGAGCGAGACGTCGGAGTCGCCGCCGGTACGGGTGATCTGACCCTCGGTCGAGTAGCCCTCGCCGGAGATCGCGTAGCGCCGCCCGACGATCGCCATCTGCACAGCGGTCATCTGGTTCAAGGTCAGCGTGCCGGTCTTGTCCGAGTTGATGGCCGAGGTCGATCCGAGGGTCTCGACCGAGCGCAGGCGCTTGACGATCGCCCCAGCGTCGGCGAGCGATGTCGTTCCCTTCGACAGGATCGCGGTGACGACCGCGGGCAGGCCGGTCGGAATCGCGGACACCGAGAACGCGACGGCGGTCAGGAACAGCTCGTCGAAGGGGGTGTCGCGCCAGAGCCCGATGCCGATCGAGATGGCGAGCGCGACGCCGGCAATGAGGAGGATCTGGTTCGTCAGCTGGTTCAGCTGCCTGGTGAGAGGTGTGGCCTCGGCCTCCGTCGCCTGGAGCATGCCGCTGATGTGGCCGACCTCGGTTTCCATGCCGGTCTTCGTGACGATCAGTGAGCCGGCTCCACGAGTCACCTGGGTGTTCATGAACGCGAGGTCGACGCGGTCCCCGAGCGCCGCGTCCGCCGCGACGGCGTCGACGTTCTTCGGGACCGGCACGCTCTCGCCGGTCAGCGCCGACTCGTCGATCTCGAGCGTCGCGGCCGTGAGGAGCCGCCCGTCGGCGGGCACGAGGTCGCCGGCCTCGATGTTCACGATGTCGCCCGGCACGAGCTGCTCCATCGGCAGCGCGGCGAGCTGGCCGTCGCGACGGACCTTCGCGTTGACGACCATCATCTTCTGGAGCGCCGCGACGCTGGCCTCGGCCTTCCCCTCCTGGTTCAGCCCCATTGCCGCGTTGAGCAGCGTCAGCGCGATCAGGACGATGGCGGTCGGGAGCTGGTCGGGAATGAAGATGCAGACGATGCCGGCCGCGAGGAGGACGAGCTGCATCGGGTCGCGGTACTGGCGCAGGAACGCCTGCCAGCGCGGCTCCTTCGCGGCCTCGGCGAACTTGTTCGCGCCGTACGTCGCGCGGCGCGACTCCGCTTCGGCGGAGCTCAGGCCCGCGGCCGGATCGACGCCCTGCTTCTGAAGCGTCTCCTCGGTCGAGAGGCTATGCCACGTCGTCGTGTCCGGCGTGGCTGGCTGCGTGGTCATCCCCGTCTCCTCCGTGACTGGTCGGCGTCCGCGTTCATTGAATCACCACCCCCACCGTGAGCACGGCCATCGAGAGTACCGCGAGGATCAAGAGCATCGGCCACACGAAGCGCAGCCAGGTCCCGTATCCGACGCGGGCGATGGCGAGACCGCCCATGACGACGGCCGACGTCGGGGTGATGAGGTTGAGCAGCCCGTTCGCGGTCTGGTACGCGGTGACGACGAGCGCCGCCGGCACGTCCGCGAAGCTCGCCAGTGGCGCCATGATCGGCATCGCGACGGTGGCGAGGCCCGACGACGACGGGATCAGGAAGGACAGCGGCAGGAAGAGGACGTACATCAGGTTGATGAACACCGCTCCGCCGAGGTCGCCGACCGCGACTTCCGCCCAGTTCAGGACGGTATCGGTGATCAGACCGTTGTTCATGACGACCGTGATCCCGCGGGCGATGCCGATGATCAGGGCCACCCCGAGGAGGTCCCTGGCGCCGTCGACGAACGTGGAGGCCAGGTCGCCCTCGCCCATCCGGGCGACCAGTCCGATGAGGATCGCGAACAGCAGGAACGAGGCGGTCATCTCGGGGAACCACCACCACAGCGTCGGCAGGCCGATACCGAGGTCCTCCCACGGGATGACGCCGTAGATCATGATCGCGAAGGCGGCGAAGAAGAGGACGAGGACCCACGTCTGCGTGCGGCTCAGGCTCGTGGGCCCGCCCTCCGTGCCCGTGCCGAATCGCGCCTCGTTCTCGGCCTTCATCGTGTAGACGAGCGACGCGCTCGGATCGGCCCGGACCTTGGCCGCGTAGCGCATGACGAACCAGATCCCGGCGGCCGTGCCCAGCACGAGGATGACGATTCGTCCAACGAGGCCCTCGCTGATCGAGACGCCCGCGAAGCCGGATGCGATGCCCGTCGCGAACGGGTTGATCGTCGACCCGAGCACGCCGATGCCGCAGCCGAGGAGGAGGATCGAGGCGCCGACGAGCGCGTCGTATCCGGCGGCGACCATCACGGTGATGACCAGGACGTAGAAGGCGAGGCTCTCCTCGGCCATCCCGAACGTCGTTCCGCCGATCGCGAAGACGATCATCAGGATCGGGATGAGCAGTCGCTCGCGTCCCCGCAGGCTCGACACGATCTGGGCGATGCCGCCCTGGATCGCGCCCGTCTTCATCGTCACGCCCAGGAACCCGCCGATCACGAGCACGAAGAGCGCGACGTCGATGGCGCCGAACAGCTCGCCGGAGTTGTAGACGCTGATGCTCCCGTCCTCGGCGCTCTCGATGCCGTAGAGCCCGTTGATCGGGGCGAGCAGCGAGTCGACGACGATGCGCTGCGGATTCTGTTCGACCTGGCTGTACGTCCCGGGGATCGGCTGGCCGTTCTCGTCGAGCTCGTATTCGCCGGCTGGGATGATCCACGTCGCGATCGCCACCAGCACGATGAGCGCGAAGAGGATCGTGTACGCGGACGGCAGCGCGAAGCCGCCGCGCTTCTGCTCCGGCGCCTCGGGGACGGCGGTGGCCGCGTCGGTCATCGGGTTCCCTCGGCCCTCACGCCACGATCTCGATGCGTGACGTGACTGGGGCGTCGTCGTAGCGGCTGTGGTCGGGCGTCCCGCGCGCGAGAAGGATCAGGGCGATGATGGCGATCGCGACGACGGCGAGCACGATCGCGTCGAGAGCCTGGTATTCGCGGCCCATGCTCCTCTCCCTCTCAGAGCGGATCGCGCCGGATCGGGCAGGTCATGCAATGACCGCCGCCGCGTCCCTTGCCCAGCTCGAAGCCGGCGATCTCGACAACCTCGACGCCGGCCTCGCGCATCTTCGAGATCGTGAACGTGTTGCGTTCGTACGCCACGACGACGCCGGGCTCGAGCGCGACGACGTTGTTCCCGTCGTCCCACTGCTCGCGCTGCTGCTGGTACGCGTCGCCGCCGGTCGCCACGATCGTCAGCTTCGGCACGCCGAGCGCGTCGGCCACCGCCGAGACGAAGTTCGGGTCCTCGCGCACGTCGAGGGTTCCCTCCTTCTCGCCCGGCCGGATGCTGATCGAGCGGATGCCCTCGACGACCTTCGGAAACGCGGTCGCCTTGTCGCGGTCGAGCAGCGTGAAGACGGTGTCGAGGTGCATGTGGGCCCGATCCTTCGTCATGACCGCGGCGATGACCCGGTTCGCCGCGCCCTTCGCGAACAGCGCTCGCGCGATCTGCTCGATCATCCGGCCCTGCGTGCGCTCGGACATGCCGATCGCCACCGCGCCGTTGCCGATGATCTCGACGTCGCCGCCCTCGAGGGAGCTGAGCCCGAAGTCCTCGACGTTGAAGCGGTCGTCGTCGCCGAGGGGCGGATACCAGAACTCGAACTCACCGTCGGCGAACATCGGATGCCCCTTGTAGATCGCCGCCATGTTGATGGCCTCGCGTCGCCGCGCCGGCCAGTACATCGGGTTGATCGAGACGCCGCCGTAGATCCAGCACGACGAGTCGCGAGTGAACAGCGTGTTCGGGAGCGGCGGCAGGACGAAGATCGTCGGGTCGTCGATCGCCGCCGCGATCAGCGAGGTGGCCTTCACCGTGCCGAGGTCGAGGCCCGACTCGGCGACGGTGAGCCCGCCGATCAGGTGCTTGGCCAGGACGTCCGGCGCCATGCCGTCGAGCAGCGCCTGGACGTCGTCGACGAGCGCGACGCCGACCGTGTACTCGTTGGCCACCCGCTCGATGAGGCGACGCTTCTTGTCCGGGTCGCCCGCCGCCAGCGCCTCGGCCAGCAGGTCCTGGACGTAGAAGACCTCGACGTCTCGCTCGCGCATGCGCGCCACGAACTGGTCGTGCTCCCACTGCGCGCGCTCGACCCACAGGACGTCATCGAACAGCAGCTCGTCGTGGTTGTCCGGCGTGAGCCGCTTCAGGCTCAGCTCCGGCCGGTGGACGATGACCTGCCGCAGCTTGCCGACCTCTGAGTGGACGCCGAATCCTTCCATGTCCGGATCGCTCCTCCGTCAGGCGCTCGTGATCATGCGTTGGGTGCCCCGACGACGTTCGTCCCCGCGGTGCCGGCCACCAGGCCGTCGATGTCGTCGAGGGAGCCGATGACCGCGCGCCCCCCGGTGGCCTCGGCGAACTCACTGGCGGCGTCGACCTTCGGACCCATCGAGCCGGCGGGGAAGTCGATCGCCCCGAGCTCCGCGGGCGTGACGCGGTCCAGCCGCCGCTGGTTCGGGGTGCCCCAGTCGGCGTACACGCCGTCGACGTCGGTCGCCATGACGAACAGATCGGCACCGAGCTCGCGGGCGAGAAGGCTCGTCGCGAGGTCCTTGTCGATCACCGCCTCGACCCCGACCAGGGTGCGCTCCTCCCCCTTCGCGTACATCGTCGGAATGCCGCCGCCGCCGGCGCAGATGACGACGGTGCCGCGCTCGATCAGCCAGCGCATCGGCCGGATCTCGAAGATGCGCTTCGGCTTCGGCGACGGCACGACCCGCCGCCAGTGGTCGCCGTCGGGCTTCACCTCCCAGCCCTTCTCGGCGGCGAGCGACGTCGCGGTCGCCTCGTCGTAGATGGGGCCGACGAACTTCGTCGGGTTCGCGAAGGCCGGATCGTCGGGGTCGACCTCCACCATCGTCAGGATCGTGGCCAGCGGCGTCTCGAACGGCAGGAAGTTGCCGAGCTCCTGCTCCACGAGGTAGCCGATCATCCCCTGCGTCTCGGCACCGAGGATGTCGAACGGGTACGGCTCGACCTCCGTGTAGGCGGCGGCCTCGAGCGCGAGCAGCCCGACCTGCGGACCGTTCCCGTGGGAGATGACGAGCTGATGCTCCTTGGCGACGCGCGCGAGGCCCTCGGCCGCGGTCCGGACGTTCGCCCGCTGGTTGGCGGCCGTCATCGGCTCTCCGCGCTTCAGGAGCGCGTTGCCGCCCAGGGCCACGACGACCTTCATCGGCTCAGGCGCCCAGGGTGGCGACCATCACCGCCTTGATCGTGTGCATGCGGTTCTCGGCCTGGTCGAAGACGATCGAGCGCTCCGACTCGAAGACGTCGTTCGTCACCTCCATCCCGTCGAGGCCGTACTTCTCGAACATCTCCGCGCCGATCTTCGTGTTGCGATCGTGGAAGGCGGGGAGGCAATGCATGAACTTCACGCGGGGGTTGCCGGTCTTCTGGACGAGGTCGGCGTTCACCTGGTAGGGCTTGAGGAGGTTGATCCGTTCCTCCCAAACCGACTTGTCCTCGCCCATCGAGACCCACACGTCGGTGTACAGGTAGTCGACGTCCTTCACCCCTTCGGCGGGATCATCGGTGATCGTGATCTTCGCGCCGGTCTCGGCGGCGATCTCATGGCACGTGTCCAGCAGGTCCTTCTGCGGCCAGAGGTCCTTGGGGGCGCAGATGCGGACGTCCATGCCCATCTTCGACCCGCCGATCAGCAGCGAGTTGCCCATGTTGAACCGGCCGTCGCCCAGGAAGCAGTACCTGATGTCGTGCAGCGGCTTGTCGCTGAACTCGGTCATCGTCAGGAAGTCGGCGAGGATCTGGGTGGGATGGAACTCGTCGGTGAGGCCGTTCCAGACCGGCACGCCGGCGTTGTCCGCGAGCTCGACGACGATCTCCTGCCCGAAGCCGCGGTACTCGATCCCGTCGTAGATCCGGCCGAGCACGCGGGCGGTGTCCTTCATCGACTCCTTCTCGCCGATCTGCGTCCCGCTCGGCCCGAGATACGTCACGTGCGCACCCTGGTCGTAGGCGGCCACCTCGAACGCGACGCGCGTGCGCGTCGAGGTCTTCTCGAAGATGACGGCGATGTTCTTGCCGCGCATCCGCTGCTCCTCGTACCCGCCGTACTTCGCCCGCTTCAGGTCGCGGGAGAGGTCGAGGAGGAAGCGGATGTCGCGCGGGGAGAAGTCGAGCAGGGTGAGGAAGTTGCGGTCGCGGAGGTCGTAGCCCATCGAGGTCCTCGTCAGTGCCGGTACCGATACGCGGGCAGTCGCGAGCGTCCCCGCCGTCTTCGGCCCGTGTCTTCCATACGCGCCGTCGAACGCCCGCGGATGCGCAGGCTATCCTCGGAGCCGATGCGGTTGGCGACGTGGAACGTTAACTCTCTGAAAACCCGTCTCGAGCGCGTGCTGGCCTGGACCGAGCGCCACCAGCCGGACGTCCTCTGCCTGCAGGAGACGAAGCTCACCGACCAGCAGGCTCCGACCCTGGACTTCCATGGGCTCGGGTACGAGCTCGTCCACCACGGTCCCGGCCGATGGAACGGCGTGGCGATCGCGTCGCGCATCGGGATCGACGAGGTCGTCTCGGGCATCCCCACGCCCGACGACTGGACCGATGACGGCGGCCGCTACCTCGCCGCCACGTGCGGACCGATGCGGGTCGCCTCGATCTACGTCCCGAACGGGCGCGTCGTCGACTCGGAGTTCTATCTCGAGAAGCTCGAGTGGCTTGCGCGCCTGTCGGTCTGGCTCGACGACACCGATCCGGCGACCGAGCTCGCGATCTGCGGCGACTTCAACGTCGCGCCGACCGACGAGGACGTGTGGGACCCCCTGGCCGCACACGGCGGCACGCACGTGTCGGCGCGTGAGCGAGCGGCCGTGGCGAAGCTCCGCGACTGGGGCATGGTCGACGTCGTGCGCCGCTTCCACCCGGAGCCGGGCTTCTTCTCCTGGTGGGACTACCGGGCCGGGCACTTCCACAAGAACTTCGGGATGCGGATCGATCACGTCTATGCCTCGCCACCGCTCGCCGCGCGCGCGGTCGCCGCCGAACGCGACCGCGATGCGAGGAAGCCCTCGACCTATCCGGGCGTCCCCTCCGATCACGCCCCGCTGATCGTGGACTTCGAGGACCCGTGACGCTGCGCGCGGTCACGCCCTACCTGATCGTCGACGGCGCCGCAGAGGCGATCGACTGGTATCGCGACGCGTTCGGAGCGGTGGAGGTGACGCGGATGACCGGCGGTGCCGGTCGCATCGCCCATGCCGAGATCCGGATCGGTCCGTCGTCGATCTTCGTCGCCGACGAGCATCCGCACTACGAGTCGATCGTCGGGCCCGCGACGGTCGGCGGAACGCCGGTCTACCTAAACCTCGAGACCGATGACGTTGCCGCCCTGCACGACCGTGCCGTCGCGGCCGGCGCGACGAGCATCCGCGCACCCACGGACCCGGCGATGGCCGTCCAATCGGCGAAGGTGCGCGACCCGTTCGGGCACGTCTGGCTCATCACGCGGACATCCTGATGGGCTTAGGGCCGATCCTAGGCTGCTGAAGGCTCGGTCACCAGCGCCCGGGCGATCTCGCGGCCGGCGCGGGTGCGTGGCCAGGTGACCCGGTCGGCGCCGACGAAGGCGCGGTAGGCCTCGAGCGCCTCCGCGAAGGCACCGATGAAGCCGGGCGCCTCCATCGGCGTGAACCACGGCTCGAACCAGATGCCGACGATCGCGAGGGTGCGCGACTTGCGGTCGAGCCGCGGCTCGATGCGGCCGACGAAGCGGTCGCCGAACAGTATCGGCAGGACGTAATAGCCCCATCGGCGCTTCGCTTCAGGGACGTAGACCTCCCACAGGTAGTCGAACTCGAAGAGGCCGCGAAGCAGGCCCTTGCGGTCCCAGATCAGCGGGTCGAGCGGCGCGAGGAAGCTGACGCCGGGCGTGAGGGAGCCCGGATCGGCGGTCGCTTCGAGGATCGGCTCCTCGTCCGCGAGGATGTAGCGCGTGCCCTTGAGGCCGTCGACCTCGACCGGGAGCAGCTCGCCGTCCGCGACGAGGCGCTGCGTGCGGCGCACGCGCTCGGCGGTGGACCCGGCGCTGTACATGACCTCGCTCTGTGTGCCACCTGACGGGCTCGTCATGCCCGTCGCCCGGAATCGGCTCCGGAGCCGATGCGTCATGGCCTCCTCCTCCGACTCCTTCTGCCGCAGCAAGGCCGGTGGCACGAGGCGCTCGATGAGGTCGTAATAGCGCCGGTTCCCGTCGCGTCGGCTGATGCCGATCCGGCCGGTGACGAACAGCGCCTCCATCACGGCGCGGCTCGCGCGCGTCGGCGCCCACCACCAGTCAACGGCGTGGCCGTGCTCGCTGAACGCGGCGGTGGAGAGCGGGCCATCGGTCTTGAGGCGACGCAGGATCGCCTGGGCGACATCGGCCTGCTTCATGAGGATGTCGTCGTCATATGCCGCGGCGTTGCGCTGCCAGCTGATGCGGTAGTGCGGCAGCTCCCGGATGGGCAGGAGGTTGAGGCTCTTGTTGTAGAGCTCGATCAAGCGCCGGTCCGGCCCGTACAGCCACTGTTCGCACCACTCGCGCCGGTATCCGGCGACGCGCGCGTGCAGGACGAGGTCGTGGTTGCGCGCGCCTGGCACCTCGAGGGGGTCGAACTGGAGGAGGCCCAGGCGCTCGACGGTCGTGAGCACCGACTCCGGCGTGGCCGGCAGGGACCGCGGCGGGGCAAGGAGGTGACGCGTCACGAGGAAGCGCCGCGCGTGGTCACGGGAGATCGAGAGGTCGGACATGTTCCCCTGATCCTAGGGGGTCGTTCCTGACCAGCCGTGTCAGGAATACGTCTTCCGCAGGGGCACCGACGCGAGGCGGAGGAGGCATGGAAGTTGTCCACAGCCTTGGCACTCACCATGGCTGAGTGCCAGTTGGTAGAATCCCGGACCTGATGGCGGTGAAGCGCGACTATTACGACGTCCTCGGCGTCGCACGCGATGCGGACGAGGCCGAGATCAAGCGTGCCTTCCGCAAGCTCGCGCAGCGTCACCACCCCGACGTCGACACCGGCGACGGCGCCGAGCAGCGCTTCAAGGAGCTGAACGAGGCGTACCGGGTCCTCTCCGACCGCCAGCGCCGCACCGCGTATGACATGTTCGGCCACGCCGGCGTGGAGGGTGCCGCGGCGGGCGGATTCGAGGGCTTCGGCGGCGGCTTCGGCCCGTTCGGCGACATCTTCGACGCCTTTTTCGGCGGCTCCCCGGCGGGATCGCGTCGCCGCCAGCGGGTCGTGCCCGGCGCCGACCTTCGGTACGACCTGACGATCGACTTTGCCGAGGCGGTGTTCGGAATCACGAAGGAGATCAGGTTTCCGACGCTCGTGACCTGCACGCGCTGCGAGGGATCGGGCGGCGAGCCCGGGACGCAGCTGGAGGCATGCCCGGACTGCAACGGGACGGGCGAGCAGCGTCGCGTCGCCCAGACGATCCTGGGACAGATGGTGAACATCGTCGCCTGCGCGCGCTGCCGTGGCGAGGGCCGGATCATCGCCACGCCGTGCACCCTGTGCGCGGGCGACGGTCGGGTTCGCGAGGAGCGCACGCTCGAGGTGACGATTCCCGCCGGGATCGACGATGGCCAGCGCATCGCGCTGGAGGGCCAGGGCGAGGCCGGTCCGCGTGGAGGCCCGAACGGCGACCTGTACGTCGCGCTGAGGGTGCGCGAGCACTCCGAGCTCGTGCGCCGCGGCACCGAGCTGTACCACGAGCTGCCGATCACCTTTCCCCAGGCCGCTCTCGGCACGACCGCAACGGTGCCGACCGTCGAGGGGACCGAGGACGTCGCGATTCCCGCCGGGGTCCAGTCCGGCCACGAGATCCGCCTGCGCGGGAAGGGCGTGCCGCGCCTGCGCGGCGCCGGGCGCGGGGACCTGCACGTCGTCGTCAACGTCGTCGTCCCGTCGAAGCTCGGCAAGCGCGAGCGTGAGCTCCTCCAGCAGCTCGACGAGGTGAGCGAGCCCGCCGTCCTGCCGAAGGGCGGGCCATCGGTCTTCGACTGGCTGCGCGACCGGCTGTTCGGCTGATCGTCGGACCGATGCGCTGGCTGGAGCTCAGCGTCGAGGCCGACGTCGAGGCCGTCGAGGCCGTGAGCGAGATCCTCGGCCGGGTCGCCGCGGGCACCGCGGTCCAGCCGACGCGGCTCGTACGCGACCCGGACGACGAGCTCGCCGTCCGAGAGGACGCGACCGCCCCGTTCATCGTCACCGCCCACGTTCTCGACGGGCCGGATGCGTCCGCGGCCGTCGACGCGACTCAGCGCGCGCTCTGGCACCTCCAGGCGTTCGACCTTCGCCCGGTCGGCAAGCTCCGG
>CBFGTN010000059.1:0-12061 GCA_965652075.1 uncultured bacterium | reverse complement strand
GTCGATGATCACCTGGTCGAAGTCGTCACCGCCGAGGTGGGTGTCGCCGTTCGTCGAGCGAACCTCGAAGACGCCCTCGGACAGCTCGAGGATGCTGATGTCGAACGTGCCGCCGCCCAGGTCGTAGACGGCGATCTTCTCTTCCTTCTGCTTGTCGAGGCCGTACGCCAGCGCCGACGCGGTCGGCTCGTTGACGATGCGCTTGACGTCGAGCCCCGCGATCCGGCCCGCGTCCTTCGTCGCCTGGCGCTGGGTGTCGTCGAAGTAGGCCGGGACGGTGATCACCGCCTCGGTGATCTTCTCGCCAAGGAAGGCCTCGGCGTCGCCCTTGAGCTTCTGAAGGATCATCGCGCTGATCTCGGGCGGCGTGAACCGCTTGTCGTTGCCGAGGACGACGACGACGCCGTCCGACTTCGGATCCTTCTCGACCTGGTACGGGACGAGGTCCTTGCTGCGCTGCACCTCGGGGTCGTCCCATCGGCGACCCATGAAGCGCTTGATGCTGAAGATCGTGTTCTCGGGGTTCGTGATCGCCTGGCGCTTCGCCACCTGGCCGACCAGCCGCTCCCCGCCCTTGGTGAAGGCCACGACCGATGGGGTGATGCGCGAGCCCTCCGCGTTGCTGATGACCTGCGGCTCGCCGCCCTCCATGGCGGCCACGACGGAGTTCGTCGTGCCGAGGTCGATGCCGATGATCTTGCCCATGGGTCGTCAGTGCTCCTTCGGGTTGTTCGCCACGCGGACCAGGCTTGGCCGGATGACCCGGTCGTGCAGCCGGTAGCCGCGCTGCACCTCGCCGATCACGTCGTTGTCTGGATGGTCGGCGGTCTCCTCGTGGGCGACCGCCTCGTGGAGGTTCGGATCGAATGGCTGGCCGAGAGCCTCGATCGGGGTCACGCCCTCGGACTCGAGGACGCCTCGCAGCTTGCGCTCGGTGAGCTTCACGCCCTCGATCCAGGCGTCGTGCGCCTCGGGCGGGACGTTCTCCAGCGCGCGATCGAAGTCGTCCAGCACGCCGAGGAGCTTCCCGATGAGCAGCGCGTTGCTGAACTGCCCGACGGTCGCGCGCTCCTCGTCGGTGCGGCGCTTGAAGTTCGCGAAGTCGGCCGCCGAGCGCTGCCAGTTGTAGAGGTGCTCTTCCCCCTGCGCCCGCGCGGCGGCCAGCTCGCGTTCGAGCTCCTCGACGCGCTGCGCCAGCTCGAGCCGGCTCGGGGTCTTGATCGTTTCGGCGCGCTCCTCGCCCCGGGTCTTCGTCTGGGGCTTCGGTCCGCCGTTCGTTGGGTTGTCGGTCATTGCGGTTCGCCGTACTCGCTGTTGATCAGCTCGTTCATGAGGGTGGACAGGTATCGGACGGTCGGGATCGCGCGTGGATAGCGCATGCGGGTTGGACCCAGGACACCCAGCAGGCCGAGTGCCCGATCCGGTGCTCCGTAGGGTGCGAACACCAGGCTCACCTCGTGCATCGCATCGTTCGAGTTCTCGCGGCCGATGATCACGTGGACGCCCCCGCTTCGCGTCAGCACCGGGACGAGCTGCTGGAGGAAGTCGGAGCGCTGCAGGACCTCGAGGATCGGCCGGAGCTTCGAGCCCTCGGCGAACTCCGGCTGCTCGAGGACGTTGCCGATGCCGTCGGTGACGACCTCCTCCACCACGACCGAGTCGGCACCCTCGAGCATCGAGGCCACGACCTCGCCGATGCGCGCCGCGAGCGGCGCGAGCTTCACCGTCCGCCGCCGGGCCTGGGGCGCGGTCAGGCCGGCGAGCTCGGCGTTCAGCGCCGAGGCGGCCGCGTCCAGCGCGGCCTGGTCGAGCGCTTCGTCGGGGAGCTGCCGCTCGAGCGCGTTGCGGTCGAGCCGACGCTGGTGGACGTTGCCGTCCGCGAGGACGAGGACGAGCAGGCGCGTGCCGTCGGCAAGGGCGACGAGCTGCACGTGTCCGAAGCGCGCGCGCCGCGAGCGTGCGGGGGTCACGACCGATGCCGCTCGCGAGCTGCCCGCCAGGATGCTGGCCGCCAGGCGCAGCCACTCGTTGCTCGTGAGCGGGACCTGGCTGAACTGGTGGCGGATCATCAGCCGGTCGGCCGTGTCGAGCTCCGCCTCGCGCATGAGGGACTCCACGTACAGGCGGTAGCCGAGATCCGACGGGACGCGCCCCGCGCTCGTGTGCGGGTGCGTGAGCAGCCCGAGCGCCTCGAGCTCGGCCATCGCGCTGCGCACGGTGGCCGGCGACACGGCAAGCGCGTAGCGCTCGACGAGCGCCTTCGAGCCCACGGGCACCGCGGTCAGCACGTAGTCCTCGACGACGGCGCGCAGCACGGAACGCTGCCGCTCGGTCAGCTCGGGCTCGGCCCGTGCCGCCGCACGCTCACGCGCGCCGGGTCCTTCCGTCATCGTTCCCTCGTTTCGGGCCTTAGCACTCTCGCCGTGAGAGTGCTAACGGTCGATGCCGGCATGGTACGCCTCGCCGAAAGGCGATGTCAACGCCGACCACGTGGCCCGCATCCTCACCCGGGTCCCACCGACGCGAGCACGGCTCGCCCGCGCGGCGAAAGTCGATATCCGGGCCGCAGGCTCTCGGTCAGCCCGAGCTCCTTGAGCTTGCGCACGTCGAGCTTGAACGGGTCCCGCTCGCGACCGAAGCTCGCGGCGAGGTCGGCGGCGCGGACGCCCGGGTTGTCGGCGATCGCCTGAAGCACCGCCGCCGTCCAGGGGCCGTGCCGGCTCGCGCGGTCGAGCCGGTCCAGGCGTCTCGCGACCTCGGCGACCTCGTCGGAGTCCGGAGTCGACTCGCGCAGCGCGACCCGGGGATCGGGCCCGGCCAGATGCAGGTCGATGCGGTAGATCTCGCCGGTTGACCGCCGATCGACGAGCTGAAGCAGCTCGTCAAGGCCCGAGAGCCCAGCGGCTCGCGCGTCCGCATCGGTGAGCGCCTCTCGAGCCACTGGCGCGACGGCGTCGAAGGCGACCACGCCGGCCGGCGTCCGCTGCCGCCCGCCCGCACGGACGCGGGGCCGATCCCATCGCCGGTACGTCCGCGTGACGGTCCCGGCGGCAATGCCCTTCAGGATCGACGGGCGGAACAGCATCAGCCCGGCAGAAAGGCGAGGCAGGCCTCCGAGGCGAGCAGCCGGCCGGCCGGCGTCAGCCGCAGCCGATCGGGGCCGATCTCGATCAAGCCACGGGTGCGTTCGTCCGCGAGGCGGTCCGTGAAGCGCTCGAGGGGATCGGCGCCGAACTCGGCGGCAAAGGCCGAACGCTCGACGCCGTCGACTCGCCGCAGGCCGAGGGCCATGGCCTCGAATGCGCGCGCTCCCTCGTCGAGCCGGTCCACACCGGCGATCGGCAGCCGCCCATCCTCGAGGTCATCGAGGTAGGCGTCGAGGTCGCGTGCGTTCCACGACCGCTCGTCGGCTCCGTCGAACGAATGCGCACCGGCACCGATGCCCGTGTACGCGCGGCGCGTCCAATACGCCATGTTGTGCCGTGACTCGCGGCCGGGAAGCGCCCACGAGCTGAGCTCGTAGTGCCGGTACCCCGCGGCGCCGAGCAGCTCCTCGGCGATCCGGTACTGCTCGGCGGCCAGGCCTTCGTCCTGTCGGGCCGCCATCCGCGTCCGCCAGCGCAGCGCTCCGGGTCGGGGCGGCGCCGCCCACTCATCGGGCTCGAGTGCCAGCTGGAGGGCGTAGCAGCTCACGTGGTCGGGTCCCAGGTCGATGGCGGCGGCGATGCCGGCCCGCCAGTCGCTCGCCGACTGGCCGGGGATGGCGTAGATCAGGTCGACGCTGACGTTGTCGAATCCCGCGGCCCGCGCTGCCGCAAAGGCCTCGCGCGCCTCGTCCGCAGTGTGGCCGCGCGCGAGGGCGCGCAGGTCGGCGTCACGGAGCGACTGGACGCCGATGCTGACGCGCGTGACGCCCGCGGCGCGCAGGCCGGACCAGTCGGTCGCTTCGCGCCTGGAGGGATTCGCCTCCAGGCCGACCTCCTCGAGCTCGACCCGTTCCCAGCGGCGTGTCGCGGCGGAGATGATCCGCGCGACCTGCTCCGCCTCGAGCAGCGAGGGCGTGCCCCCACCGAAGGAGATTGTGCGCAGCTCGCCGGGCGCCGGCCGCAGGCCAAGCTCGGCGACGAGCGCATCGGCATACCGCGGGAGATCGGCCGCGCGGCCCCCGACCGTCACGAAGTCGCAGTACGCGCACACGAGCCGACAGAACGGCACGTGCACGTACAGGTGGTGTGCGGGCACGGTCATCTCGTCGAGTGTACGAAGCCGGCTCGCCTCCAGCCTTCGGCAACGACCGTTCGGGACATGAGAAGGGTCACAGCGGGGCGGCGCAGCGGGTCCCGCCCGCCTGCCGGGCGGGCCGGGCGGAGACGCCTCTCAGCGCCCCTCACCGGTTCAGATCGGTCGCTGCCGCAGGCGCCCTCCGGCGAACCCGAACAGGGCCATGGTGACCGCGAAGTGGCCGACGATCGCCGGGATCACCGAGCCGGTCTCGTAGGTCGCGACGCCGGCCGCCCAGCCGAGCAGCACCGAGCCCGCGAGGAAGTACCAGTCGCGGTCGCGCCACAGGCGCCGTTGGGCGAGGCCGTAGACGACCGCCTGCAGCGCGATTGCGAACCCGGCCGGGATGCCGGCGAACAGGAGCAGGCCCAGGACGATCGACCGGAACTGGATCTCCTCGCTGATCGCGTTGGCGGCCGCGCCAAGGATCCGCGACGGCAGCAGCTCGACGGGCAGCGGCAGGATGCCCCCGTAGCGCAGGAAGGCGAGGGCGACCGCGTTCAGCAGGGCCACCATCACGAAGAGGAGCATGATCGGCAGCATCTCGTCGGTCTGGCCACCGACCAGGAAGAGCTGCTCGCGCCCGGATGGAAGGATGATCGCGATCCCGATGGCGAAGGCGCCGACGAGGATGTAGTAGCTGACCGGACCCATCCACGGCGTCCGGTAGCGGAAGTAGTCGCTGCGCGTGATCCGCTCGGCGTCGAAGCGGAGGAGGACCAGGAAGAGCGTCAGCCCCAGGCAGATCGCCAGGCGCAGCGAGTCGACGAAGTCCATCGGTTACGACGCGCCCTCGTTCATGCGCAGCACGGCAAGGAAGGCCTCCTGCGGGATCTCGACCGAGCCGATCCGCTTCATCCGCTGCTTTCCTTCCTTCTGTTTCTCAAGCAGCTTGCGCTTGCGCGTCACGTCGCCGCCGTAGCACTTGGCCAGCACGTTCTTGCGCATCGCCCGGATCGTCTCGCGGCTGATGATATTCGAGCCGATCGCCGCCTGGACGGGCACCTCGAACAGCTGCCGAGGGATCAGCTCCTTGAGCTTCTCCACCAGCGCCTTGCCCTGGCGGTAGGCGTTCGACCGATGCACGATCAGGCTGAGGGCATCGACCGGCTCGCCGCCGACGAGGACGTCGAGCTTCACGAGATCGCCGGGACGGTAGCCGATGTAGGCGTAGTCGAGGCTGGCATACCCGCTCGATCGGCTCTTCAGCTGGTCGTAGAAGTCGATGATCAGCTCTCCGAGCGGCATCTCGAAGTGCAGGTTGACCCGGCTCGGGTCCAGGTACTCCATGTTCTGGAACTCGCCGCGCCGCGCCGTCGCGAGCTCCATGAGCGCGCCGATGTGGTCGGTCGGGGTGATCACCTGCGCGGCGACCCACGGTTCGCCGATCGACTCGATCTCGCCGACCGGCGGCATCTGGGCCGGGTTGTCGACGACGACCTCGTCGGCTCGGTGCTGGAGCTTCACCCGGTACTCGACGCTCGGAGCGGAGGCGATCAGGTCGAGGCCGAACTCGCGCTCCAGACGCTCCTGGGTGATCTCCATGTGCAGGAGCCCGAGGAAGCCGCAGCGGAACCCGAAGCCGAGGGCCGCGGACGACTCCGGCTCGTAGACGAACCCGGCGTCATTGAGGTGGAGCTTGTCGAGCGCGTCGCGCAGCTCCGGGTAGTCGTCGCCTCGCAGGGGGTAGATGCCCGCGAACACGAGCGGCAGCGGCTCCCGGTAGCCCGGCAGCGCCTCGTCCGCACCGCCGGTCCCCGAGGTCGTGAGCGTGTCGCCGACGCGTGCCTCGCGAATGCTCTTCAGGCCGCTCGCGACATAGCCGACCTCGCCCGCCACGAGCCGGTCGGTCGGGACGGGCTGCGGCCGGAAGTACCCGAGCTCGAGGATCTCCGACTCGGCGCCGGTGGCCATGAAGCGGACGCGCTCGTGGTCGCGGAGCGTGCCGGACGCCAGGCGCACATAGGCGACGACGCCCTTGTACGGGTCGTAATGGCTGTCGAAGACGAGGGCCCTCAGCGCCCCGCCGACGTCGGCGGCCGGTGCGGGCACCCTGCGCACGATCGCCTCGAGCACGTCGCTCACCCCGGTGCCGTCCTTGGCGCTGACGAGGATCACCTCCTCCCGAGGGATCGCGAGCGTCTCCTCCAGCTCGGCCATGACCATCTCGGGATCGGCGCTCGGGAGGTCGATCTTGTTGATGACCGGCACGATCGCCAGGTCCTGGGCCATCGCCAGGTGGACGTTCGCGAGGGTCTGCGCCTCGATCCCCTGGCTCGCGTCGATGACGAGGATCGCGCCCTCGCAGGCCTGCAGCGAGCGGCTGACCTCGTACGTGAAGTCGACGTGCCCCGGCGTGTCGATCAGGTTGAGGGCGTATGTCTGGCCGTCGGCGGCGTCGTAGTGGAGGCGGACGGCCCGCGCCTTGATCGTGATCCCCTTCTCGCGCTCGAGCTCCATGGAATCGAGCACCTGGGAGGTCATCTGCCGCTTGTCGATCGTGTGGGTCGTCTCCAGCAGCCGGTCGGCGAGGGTCGACTTTCCGTGGTCGATGTGCGCGACGATGCTGAAGTTGCGGATGCGCTCCGGGGGAATCACCGGCGGAGTCTAGCGAAGAAGCGATGCCGGTCCCTACGGCTCCTCGTCGGGCGGGACGTCGCCGGAGCCGCCTGCGCCCGCCGTCCCGCCGTCGCCCTCGTCGGGCGGCGCGGCGGCCCGCGGCCCGACGGCGGTGATGCCGTTCACGGTGCGGTACGAGCTGAAGTACGTGTTCTGGTGGATCAGGGTTCCGTCCGCGTCGTAGACGTACCGCGTGCGGCTGACGTCGTGGCCGTCGTGCGGGAACTCGACCCGCTTGGAGGTGCCCGGCGCCATGCTCGGGTCGGTGACCGTCGTCTCGATGGCGGTGCGGTGGTTGCTCGTGACCGGATCGGTGATGACGACCGTCCGTCCCGTCGGCACCGACCAGATCTGGAACGTGACGAACCCGTTGCCGCCGAAGCCGCGGATGACGATCGGGTACTCGGTGTCGTTGCGGAACGTCATGTCCTGGACGAAGTTGTCGTCCATGTACACGGTGGCGTCGAGGCCGTCGGGGTATCGGTCGATGTAGTAGTAGTGGTTGGCGCGGATGCCCATCTCCAGGCCCATCCGGAGCGCGGCGTTGAAGATCGTCGTCGAGGTCGAGCAGATCCCTCCGCCGATCGCCCCGCCGGCGACGCTGCGGCCGCCGATGATCACGCCGCCGTACATGAACCCGCGCTCGACCGTGACCGGCCCGATGCTGTCCCAGAAGCTGAACCACTCGCCGGGCGCGAGGTTGCGCCCGTCGATGTCGCGCGCCGGGATGTTGATGTTGTTCCCGAAGCCGTTGCCCTCGCCGGGGACGTAGTACGTGGTCCAGCTCGAGACCATCTGCATCTGCGGGCGGATCGCCTCCGCCTCGGCGGTGGTCAGCGACGGCTCGGTGACGTCGACGACGAGCGCCATGGAGCCCACCGATGCTCCGCCGGCGCGTCGGGCGAGCACGTCGAGCAGCCGCGACGAGGATGCCTGGACGTCGAGCCGCCGGCCGTCCTGTCCCGGGACGATGCCGCCGAGACCGCCGCTCGCGGCAACTGCGATCTGGGCGTTGACCGGCACGACGTTGACGTCTCCGGCTCGCCCCTCGACCGCCGCCTCGATGGCGGCTGGATCGAGGCGCGCCGCGTACGGATCGGCGCCCTGCGGCCCGAAGGAGATCGCGTCGGCGATCGTCCGCGCCCGGAGCCGAAGCGGCTCGTCGACGCCCGGGATCGTCAGGTCGAGGTGCGCGGCCATCGCCGTCGCGGTGGCGGCCGCCGACTCGGCCATCTCCGTGTCGACGACGGGTGGGAGCGTCGCGGCCGACAGCACGATCCGGACATCTGCCGGATCCGGCGTGTCGACGGCGGCGGCCAGGGCGGCCGCCACGTCGGCCGACTCGATGCCGCGTCCGTCCGCGCTCTCCCGGACCGTGAACTGCCGCCCGTCGCGGAGCACCGCGGCCTCGCGCGGCGGGAAGCTCGCATCGGCGGCGACGCCGGAGGCGAGATCGGCGAGTGCGCCGGCGTCGTAGGCATGGACCGCGACAGGAAGGCTCGTGACCCGGACCAGGCTCCGCAGGCGGTCGATCGCGTCCTCGATCGGGTTGCCGCTCCGACCGACGCCGAAGGCCGCGTCGAGCATCGCCTCGGTCTCGTAGCCGCGCCCGAGCGCCGCATAGGGCACCGCGACCTCGGTGTCGCCGACGGCGACGACGGCCCGGCCGGCGTCGAGCGCCGGGAGCTCGGCGGCCAGGCGTTCCGCGGCCGCGGCCCGGTCGAGTCCCGCGACGTCGATGCCCGCGACTCGCACGCCGCCGAGGGCATTCGCGCCGGCTGCGAGCCCGACCGCGATCGAGATCGCGGCGATCAGCACGAGGCCGATCACGAGCGTCGCGAGGAAGCCGACGAGCACCGAGCGACGGGCTGGGCGGGTCGCCATGGGCCGGAAGATGCGGCGGGACAGGGTGGCAGTCGTCATGGGCGTTCGGGGTAGAAGACGGCGCGTCGGGGCACAGCGTTGCAGTCCGAATGCGCGCTCGCTCTCATCGGGCCATCACGATGGCCTGATGTCTCCCCTGCTCGGTTGTCTCCGCTGCGGACCGCTCGGTGGCAAACGTCCGGGACGCCCGTCGTCGGTCTGGCGGATTGTCGCCGCTTCCGGCCCGGCTGTCGAGTAGCCCGTCCGGCCGGCCGCTGGTATACTCCCGGTCCCGCGGCGCGCTTCCCATGCGTGAGCGTGCGCGGAACGCAGACCATCGCTCGAGGATCCCACGTGGCAAGAACCGCCCGCACCTGGAAGGGCGCGCGCACCCCCTCCGCGCTGAAGCGCGCCCGCCAGTCGATTCGGCGCCGCGCCGTCAACCGACGCACGCGGAGCGAGGCCAAGACGCTCGTGCAGGACGCATCCGACATCGCGCTCGGCCGCACGGACGGTGATGGCCCGGCCGCGGTCGCGGCGGCGATCAGCGCCCTCGACAAGGCCGCCGAGAAGGGCATCCTGCATCCCAACAACGCCGCCCGCCGCAAGAGCCGGCTGATGGCGAAGGTCAACGCCGCCCACCTGCTCGACGACGCCGAGGGCACAGCGCCCCGGAAGCGGACGGCCGCGAGCAAGACCGCCCAGCGCAAGAAGGTCGCCGCCGCGAAGGCCTCGAAGGCCGCCGCCGGCAAGGCCGCCGACCGGCCACGCACGGCCGCCGGCAAGGCGAAGGTCGCCGTAACCCGCGCGAGCCGCGAGTCTGCCGCCGCGCGTCGCCGCGCCAAGGAGACCCCGGAGGACGAGGCCTAGCCCCTCGTCCCCCGCGCGGGCGACCAGAACACGAGCACCTCGAGGTCATCGACGATCTCGACGAAGCGATGCTCGACGCCGGCGGCGACGAATGCCACGGAGCCCGGGCCGACCGGTGTCGGCGCTCCATCCACCGTGAGCTGCGCCCGGCCCGCGGCGACGTAGTACACCTCGTCCTCGGTGTGCGGCTGCTGATCGTCGATCGACCCCGCCGGCCAGCGCGCGACCGTGAGGCTGAGCGAGCCCGACGAGCTCCGGAAGAATTCGGCGAAGTCGTGGCGGTCGTCGGCGAGGCGGGCGACGAGGTCGCGCAGGTCGAACGCGTCAGCCACTCGAGGCGGCCCCGAACGCTCCGGCTCCCGCGTACTCCGCCGCGTCGCCGAGCTCCTCCTCGATCCGCAGGAGGCGGTTGTACTTCGCGGTCCGCTCGCCCCGGCTCATCGAGCCCGTCTTGATCTGCCCGGCGTTCAGGGCCACGACCAGGTCGGCGATCGTCGTGTCTTCCGTCTCGCCGGAACGGTGGCTGATGATCGCGGTCCAGCCTGCCCGCTGGGCCATCTCGACCGCCTCGATCGTCTCCGTCAGCGTCCCGATCTGGTTGAGCTTCACCAGGATGCTGTTTGCCGCTCGCTCGCCAATCGCACGCTCCAGGCGACGGGTGTTCGTCACCAGCAGGTCGTCGCCGACGAGCTGGACGCGCTCGCCAATCCGCTCGGTGAGCGTCGCCCAGCCCTCCCAGTCGTCCTCGGCCAGCCCGTCCTCGATGCTGACGATCGGGTATCGGTCGGCCCAATCGGTCCAGAAGTCGATGAGCTCGTCCCCGGTGAGCGCGCGACCCTCCCGGGCCAGGGTGTAGCGCCCGTCCGCATAGAGCTCGGTCGTCGCCGGGTCGAGGGCGATCGCCACCTGCTCACCGGGCGCGTAGCCGGCCCGCTCGATCGCCGTGAGGACCGCGCCGATCGCATCTTCATTGCTGCCGAGGCTGGGCGCGTATCCCCCCTCGTCGCCGACGGTCGTGGCGAAGCCCTGCTCGTGGAGGAGCGTCCCGAGGGCGTGGAACGTCTCGGCGGCCCACCGCAGACCCTCCCGGAAGGACGGCGCGCCGAGCGGCGCGATCATGAATTCCTGGAAGTCGGTCGAGTCGATCGCGTGCTTGCCGCCGTTCAGGATGTTGACGAGCGGCACGGGCAGCACGCGGGCGCCTGCGCCCCCGAGGTACCGGTACAGGGGCAGCGCGACGGACTCGGCCGCGGCGTGCGCGACCGCCAGGCTCACGCCGAGGAGCGCGTTCGCACCGAGCTTCGACTTGTTGTCGGTCCCGTCGAGGCTGATCAGCAGCCGATCCAGGCTGACCTGGTCGAGCGCGTCGATCCCGAGCAGCTCCGGACGAATCGTCTCGTTCACGTGGCGCACGGCCGTGAGGACGCCCTTGCCGCCGTACCGGCCGGCGTCGCCGTCGCGCAGCTCGACGGCCTCGTGGGCGCCGGTCGAGGCCCCCGACGGCACGAGGGCCGTGCCGACGGCACCGTCCTCGAGGAAGACGTCGACCTCGACGGTCGGATTCCCGCGCGAGTCGAGGATCTCGCGGCCGATGACGTCCTCGATGAGCGTCGTCACGTGCCCTCCTTGTCCAGGTCGATCTCGGCATCGGCCGGCAGGAGCGCGGCGACGCCGGGCAGGGTCTTGCCCTCGAGGAACTCGAGCGACGCGCCGCCACCCGTCGAGACGTGGGTCATGCGCTCGGTGAGGCCGAGGCGCTCGACGGCGGCACCCGAGTCACCTCCGCCGACGACGACGACGACCCCGGCACGCGCGCGGCGCGCGAGGAGCTTCGCGATCGCGTTCGTGGCCTCCGCCATCTGCGGCATCTCGAAGACGCCCATTGGCCCGTTCCAGAAGACCGTGCGTGCCTTGGCGAGGTGCTCGCCGTAGGCCTTGACCGTGGCCGGGCCGATGTCCACCACCATCTGGTCCTTCGGAACCTCCTCGATCGGCACGACCCGGGTCTTCGACCGTTGGTGGATCTGGGGCGCCACGACCGCATCGGTCGGCAGCATGAGGCGCACGCGCTTGCGCTTCGCCTCCTCGATGACGGCGCGCGCGTTGTCCAGCTGCTCCTCCTCGATCAGGCTCTTGCCGAGGCTCAGGCCCTTGGCCGCGAGGAACGTGTTCGCCATCCCGCCGCCGAGGAGCACCGCCTGGCATCGGGTGACGAGCGCGCTCAGCACCTCGAGCTTCCCAGACACCTTCGCCCCGCCGATGATCGAGTGGAACGGCCGTGCCGGCTTCGTGAGCAGACGGGACAGCGCATCGACCTCCCGCTCCATGAGCAGGCCCGCCACGGCCGGCAGGAAGTGGGTGATCCCCTCGGTCGAGGCGTGCGCGCGGTGGGCGGCGCCGAACGCGTCGTTGACGTAGAGGTCGGCGA
>CBFGTN010000058.1:0-12161 GCA_965652075.1 uncultured bacterium | reverse complement strand
GGATGACGTTCGAGGACATGTTGTCCTGGTAGATGTTGAACATCGTGTTCGGGAAGAGCCAGTAGTAGAGGGCGTCCTCTTCCCCATCGGCCGTGCGCAGGTAGCGGCGGTCGCGACCGATCTCCTCGCCCGGCTTCAGCTCCCGGATCGGCGCGTGCTGCTTCGAGTAGTAGCGGAACTCCTCGACGCGATAGGAGTCGTAGTCGAGCTCCTTGTAGAGCTGCGGGTGCGCGATCGGCAGGTGGTAGCCCTCGAGGTAGTTGTCGACGTAGACCTTCCAGTTGCACTCGATCACGTAGTCGCGGCGTTCGACCAGCCGCATGCGGTCGACGTCATAGCCGGCGCGGGCGACCTCGGACGGGATCGCGCCCATCACCTCGGCCAGCGGCGGCGCCGAATCGGAGAGGTTCACGAACACGAACGGGCCCCACGTGTCGACCCGGACCGGCATGAGGCCGAAGTCCTCCTTCGCGAAGCCCTCCGTCTCCTCCATCTCGGGACACGCGCGCAGCGTCCCGTCCAGGCCGTAGGTCCAGCCGTGGTAGCGGCACTGGAGCGACTTGCGGTTGCCCTTCGTGAGCGCCACCTGCCCGGCCCGATGGCGGCAGACGTTGTAGAAGGCGCGCAGCTGGCCGTCGATCCCGTGAGTGATCACGACGGGCTCGTCCACAACCGTGACCGGCACGAAGTCGCCGACGCGCTGGAGCTCATCGGTCCTGGCCACGAGCTGCCAGGTCGCTCCGAACACCCGCTCCTTCTCGCGCTCGAGCACGTCGGCGTCGAGGTAGTAGCGCTTCGGGATCGTCGACGCTCGGCTGAGCGGCGTCGTCGGCACGGTCGAGGTCATGCACGAGAGTGTACCGATGCGGCCGATCGGCGCGAGAATGCCCGCGATAGGAACCGTCGGACGGTGCCGTGAGCGGATGGCGCGGGTCGCGTGGACGTGCTACAACGTGCCGACCGAGCACCATGAACGCCGTCGAGAGGGCGGCGAGCCACTGCATTCGGCCCACTGCATGTGAGGAGACGCTTCGTGAACAAGTACCGACGCTTCGCGATCCTGCCGGTCGCGATGCTCGTCCTCGCCGCCTGTCAGGGCGATGACGGGGGCGGCAGTGCGGCGCCGAGCACCGGCGGCGGCGACGGCGAGACGGTCTGCGCCGGCGACACGGACGGCCAGCTCGCGCGGATCTGCGACGCGGGGGTCATCCGCGTCTCGACCGACCCGGCATATCCACCCCAGTCCTCCCTGAACTCCGAGACAGGCGAGTACGAGGGATTCGACATCGACGTCGCGAACGAGATCGGCGCGCGACTCGGCGTGACCGTCGAGTTCACCGATCCGCCGTTCGATGCCGTCCAGGGCGGGAACTGGTCGGATCGTTGGGACATGAGCGTCGGGTCGGTGACGATCACCGAGACGCGCCAGGAGGTCCTCGACTTCACGCAGCCGTACTACTTCACGCCCGCTCAGATGGCGACCACTGACGGGACGGGGATCGAGAGCCTGGAGGACTTCTCCGGGACGACCGTCTGCGTCGCCGAGGGCACGACGTACTTCGACTGGATGGAAGGCACGCTCACCCTGACGGCCGAGGCCGGCGAGGTGACCGATCCCCCGGCCGACATGACGCCGACGACGCTTCCGACCGACATCAACTGCGCTGAGGCGTGGCAGGCCGGCCGCACCGAGTTCGAGGGATGGCTCAGCTCGAGCACGACGGTCCAGGGCGCGATCGATGAGGGCTATCCCGTCGTCGCGGTCGGCGACCCGGTCTTCTTCGAGCCGCTGGCGGTGTGCTTCGACAATGCCGTCGAGGACAACGACTCGCTCGTCGAGGCGGTCGACCAGATCATCACCGACATGCACGACGACGGGACCCTGACCGGGTTCTCGGAGGATTGGTACGGAGGCCTGGACCTGACGACGCAGGAGTAACGGCTTCCGCGGACAACGCACTCGACGGGGATGGCCGCGACGGCCTCCCCGTCGATGCATCTCTCGGCGAACTGAGGACACACGATGACGCAGGCAGGCGGCGGCGCTCACGCCCACAGCGCATCGCTGGTTGAGCCGACGCCGCCCGCTCCGATCGTCGAGGAGATCGCCGAGGCCCGCGCCGCCGATCGATGGCGACGACGGCTGATCTTCGCGGCCGTCTGGATCGTCCTCGTCGGCGGCCTCGGATGGTTCCTGTGGGTCGCCGGCCGGGTCGAGTGGGAGTTCATCGTCACCAGCGGGCCGTACATCCTCGGCGGCGTCTGGATCACGATCCTCGTCTCGGTCCTGTCGATCATCCTGGCGACGGTCCTGGCGATCATGGGCGCGCTCGGCCGACTGAGCTCGAACCCGGTCATCTATGCGGTCGCCACCCTGTACGTCTCCCTGGTCCGCGGCACGCCACTGCTCGTCCAGATCTTCTTCGCGTACTACGCGCTCCCCCAGGCGGGCATCGTCCTTCCACCGATCCCGACCGGGATCATCGCCCTGGGGTTCAACTACGGCGCGTACATGACCGAGATCTTCCGCGCCGGCATCCAGGCCGTCCCTCGGGGCCAGCGCGAGGCGGCGGGAGCGCTGGGGATGCGCGAGTCACTGACGTTCCGCCGGATCGTCCTCCCCCAGGCCATCCGGATCGTCATCCCCGCGATCGGCAACGAGTTCATCGCGATGATCAAGGACAGCTCGCTCGTCTCGATCATCACCGTGCAGGAGCTCCTGTGGCGGGCGCAGAACGTCGGGCGGGCGGAGTTCCAGACGATCCCCGCCCTCATCATCGCGGCGCTGGCCTACTGGGTCCTGACGATCATCTTCAGCCTCTTCCAGGACCGCCTCGAACGGCGCCTGGCGCGGAGCGACCGATGACCGACTCGCCGCTCCCCGACCGGCTCCCGGACTTCGGCGAGCGCCCGGCGACCGCGACGAGCGGCTACGAGCGCGGCTCGATCCTGCCGCTGCACATCGGGGAGCCGATCGTTCGGATCGGTGAGCTGGAGAAGTACTTCGGCACGAACCACGTGCTGCGCGGCGTCGACATGGAGGTCCGGCAACGGGAGGCGGTGATGGTCATCGGCCGATCCGGCTCCGGCAAGACGACGCTCCTGCGCTGCATCAACTTCCTCGAGGAGCCGACGGCCGGGTGGGTCGAGGTCGACGGGCTGCGCCTGGAGGCCGATCCGCTTCACGCCCGCAGCCGGAGGCACCTCGAAGAGATCCGGCAGATCAGGCTGCGCGCCGGGATGCTGTTCCAGGACTTCAACCTCTTCCCGCACATGACGGTGCTCGGCAACTGCATCGAGGCGCCCACGCGCGTGCTCAGGATGTCGGCCGCCGAGGCGAAGCAGCGCGCCGAGTACTACATCGAGGTGGTCGGGCTCGTCGACAAGGCGAACGAGTACCCGTCGCGCCTGTCAGGCGGGCAGAAGCAGCGCGCGGCGATCGCGCGGGCGCTCACGATGGAGCCGAAGGTGCTGCTCTTCGACGAGCCGACATCGGCGCTCGACCCCGAGCTGATCGGCGAGGTGCTCCGGGTCATGGAGGACCTCGCGCATGCCGGCACGACGATGATCGTCGTGACTCACGAGATGCACTTCGCCCAGGAGGCTGCCGACCGGGTCGTGTTCATGGAGGGCGGCAAGATCGTCGAGCAGGGGCCGCCCGAGCAGGTCCTCAACGACCCGCGTCACGAGGCGACGACGCACTTCCTGCGTCGCTTCCTCGACCGATAGCGACTAGCCCCGGCTGACCTTGCGCGCGCCGATGCCGTAGACGTCGGCGCGTGGCAGGCGCGCGGCCTCGTCCGACGCGCGCACGTGCTGCTTCGCGAGCTTGAGCGCGGTCGGCGTGTCGGCCGGCTTGCCGCCCTCGTGGTTCAGCAGCCACAGGACGCCGATCTGGGTGAGCGTCGCGCCGCCCGCGGTGCCGGGCTCGATGAACGGCACAACGACCATCCGCCGCCGCCCCAGATCCTCGACGGCCAGCTGGATCCGATACGGGTCGACCTTCAGCTCCGCGGCCAGTGGCGCCAGGTCGACGGTCTGGTTCGGGTAGCGGCGCAGAAACCGGAGGATCGCCGCGTCCAGCTGGACATTGTCGATCGGCGCGACGTCGGCGGCCGGCACCGTCGCGGTCTTCGCTGCGGCCCCGCGGCGCGGCCGCACGGTCGAGCCGGGATCCCCGGGCTCCTTCGGCTTGGGCTTCGCGGCCCTCGCCGAGCTCGCTGCGCGCTTCGTGGTCATCGGCCGCAAGGATAGCCGACGGGCATGCCGGCGTAGACTGCGCGCGTCGTGCCCGAGATCGACCCGTACCTCGTCCTCGGCGTCCCTCGTACGGCCACCCGCGAGGCGATCGCGCGCGCGTATCGTTCCCTCGCCAAGCGCTACCACCCCGATGCCGGGGCCGAGCCGTCGCCGACGATGAGCCGGATCAACGAGGCGTGGTGGATCCTCTCGAATTCTGGGCGGCGGGCGCAGTGGGACCGTGCGCACACGGTCGCGATCGCGCCGCACTGGGTGCCGGCAACCGCCCCCGCCGAGCCGATCCGGCGTCCCCGCCCTCGGCCGGAGGCGCCGCCCAGCCGCATGGACTCGGGCTGGATCGCGGCCGCGGTCGTCGTCGCCGGCGCCATCCTGATCGGCGTCGTGATGCTCGTGATCTCGACGGCGTTCGGACCGGTGAACACGAGCCTGCGGTTCGCGGACGCGGGCATCTCGTTCGAGTATCCCGACGACTGGACGCTCGGGACCGGGGCGGCGGCGCCGGAGGGCGGCGCATCGGTCATCGCACACCTCACGACCTACCCGATCGATCCCGACGACCTCTGCCTCGACATCAACGAGGCGTGCACGATCGCCGGCGAGGCGATCCCGGCCGGTGAGGCGTCGATCGTCATCACCGAGTACCGGACCGGCACGCCGCTCGTCCCCGAGCCTGTCGAGCAGCGACCGGCAGGGCTCCATGCCGACGCGATCATCGGTGGAGAGCCCGCGGCGCAGATGGTCCAGCGCATGGCGGATGGGCTGATCTACTGGTACCAGCTCAGCCCGCCCGGCTTCCCGGACCGATGGATGGAGATCCGCATCGAGGCCACCGGCACGGACATCGAGGAATCGGATCGGTTGAGCGGGATCGGGGACCTGATCGAGTCGTTCGAGTTCGACGAGTGAGTCAGCGGCCCGGGGCTATGCTGGGTGCACACGCACTGGGGTGAGCCGATGGTGACCGGGACCGAGACGTACTACGTCCAGCGCATGGGCACCGAGACGGGGCCGTTCACCGTCGGGGACCTCCTGACGCAGGTGAAGGCGGGCGACCTCCGGCAGGACACGAACGTTCGACGCGCCGATGGGCCGGAGGGGACGTGGTTCCGCGCGGTCGAGATCCCCGGCCTCTACTCCGACAAGGAGTGGCTGATCGCCGTCCTGCTCTCGTTCTTCGTCGGAATCTTCGGGATCGACCGCTTCTACCTCGGCTACACCGGACTCGGCGTCCTGAAGCTCGTCACCCTCGGCGGGTGCGGGATCTGGGCGCTCATCGACCTGATCCTCATCGTCATCGGCAGCCTGCCCGATGCGAAGGATCGGCCGCTCCGCCGCTAGCCCTTCGTGGATCGCCGCTCTCGGCTGACCCTGGTCGGTGCGGCCGTCGCGATCGGGTCGGTCGTTCCCCGGGCCGTCGTCACGCATGGGCCGACGACCTGCCCGATCCGTCGGATCACCGGCTACCCCTGTCCGTCGTGCGGCATGGTCCGCTCGTGGCACTCGCTCGTGCGGCTCGAGCCCGGGCGGGCGCTTCGCGACCATCCCTTCGGGCCGGTCGCTCTCGCCGCGATGACCGCGGAGGCGTGGAGTCCCGGCGTCGTCGAACGAAGCATGCGACGGGCCGGCGGGCTGCCGCGCCCGCTCCAGTCGGCCGCGGCCGTCGCCTGGCTGGGCTGGTGGGTCTCGCGGCTGGTTGCGACCCGTCGGTCTCGCGGCTGACCACGCGGTTCGTCTGAACCGACGCCGTACCCTGCGAACGATGGTCGACGCCGACGAATCAGCGAACGCGCCGCAGCTCTCGGCGCTCCGGGTCGCGTGGCGATTCCTCCGCTTTGGCGCCCTCGCCTGGGGCGGCCCGGTTGCCCAGATCGCCATGCTTCGACGCGAGCTGGTCGACGAAGAGGGGTGGATCACCTCATCGCGATTCAACCGGACGCTCGCCGTGTATCAGGTCCTCCCGGGTCCCGAGGCGCAGGAGCTGACCATGTACTTCGGCACGTTGGCCCGCGGCCGTCTCGGCGGATTGGTCGCCGGCCTCGCATTCCTCCTCCCCGGCCTTCTGCTGATGCTGGGCCTCTCCTGGTTCTACGTGCAGGTCGGCATGCAATCGGCACTCTTCGCCAGCGCCTTCGCGGGATTCCAGGCGGCGGTTCTTGCTCTCATCATCCGCGGCCTTCACCGGATCGGCGCACGGGCGGTCACCGATCGGTACCTGCTCGCCATCGCCGCCGTGGCAGCGATCGCGAGCCTGGCGGGCCTCCCATTCGCCATCCCGCTCCTGGCCGGCGGCCTTGGGTATGCCCTCGCCATTCGCGGCCAGTGGCTGCTGGGGGTTGCGCTGGCTGGGGCCGTCCTCGTCCTGTCGATCTTCGCGGTGATGGGGAACCTCGATCGCGTCGGCCCGCCTGCAGATCCGCAAGCCGTGCCACGAGAGGCGGCCACTCCCGGAGAGCTCCTGGTGTCGGGACTGCGCGCCGGAGCCCTCACCTTCGGGGGTGCCTACACCGCGATCCCCTTCGTCGAGGACGATGCCACCGGCCCAGGCGGATGGATGACGTCCAGCCAGTTCCTCGATGGGCTCGCCCTCTCGGGCATCATCCCGGCCCCGCTGATCATCTTCGCCACGTTCGTTGGCTACGTCGGCGGCGGCCTGGTCGGCGCGCTCGCGATGACGTTCGGGATCTTCCTGCCCGCGTTCGCAATCACGCTCGTCGGCCACCGGCAGCTGGAGACCATCGTCGCCAACCGGCGAGTCCATGCGGTTCTCGACGGCGTGACCGCAGCCGTCGTCGGGCTGGTCGGGGCCACGATTGTCGGCCTGGCGCCACCTGCGCTGGGCAGCGTCGCGGCATTCGCGATCTTCGCTGGGGCGCTCATCGCGCTCTACCTGTGGCAGAGGCCCATCGGGATCCCCGTGGTGATCCTGGGAGGCGGCCTGTTGGGGTTTGTGTTCATCAGATGACGCGAGCGTGCTCGGCCGCTCGAAGGCTCAGAGCCACGTCGGGCGGCCCGAACGTCAGCCGGTTCGTTCCTCCGCCGCGTCGCGCAGCACTGCGGTGATCCGGTCTCGGAGCTCGGGGAGCGACGCGCCACGCTCGAGCTTGGCGTAGAGGAGCTCGCGGTCCTCCCAGACGAGCTCCTTCACGCCCGGTATGGCGGCGAGCGTCGGCTGCAGTGCCGCGAAGGCATCCGCGCCGATCAGGGCCTCCACGGCCTCGGAGATCCAGATCTCGACGTCGAAGCCCGGCATGTCGGTGGGATTGACGTCGACGTCGTCGATCGCCGGCTTGTCGTCGGCTGACGGCCCGCGCTCAAAGGCCTGGTCCCAGGGATCGAAGATGCGGACCAGCCAATCGCCGTCGGGCGGCTCCGCCGATCGGCCACGGTCCAACCCGACGAGCATCGGGCGCACCGGCATGAGGTTGCCGAGGGTCGGGGTCTGGTAGTCGACGTCGAAGGATTTCGTGCTCATCGTCCAGGTCAGCCCTGGGTGGCGCCGGTGCACCGCGGCCGCGAAGTACGTCGCGAGGCCGTCCATCAGGCGGATCCCGTCGCCCGACCACGTCAGCTGGTACGGAGGCATCGACTGCGCCCACAGCGGGACCTCGCCGTCGCGCGGACCGTCCGCGACCGCGCCGAGCACCCACGCGCCGAGCGGACGCATGCTGTCGCGCGACAGGTCCAGCTCCGGGCGCTTCGGGCCGCCGAGCCTCTCGACGAGATCGCGGAACGCCTCGAGGCGCTCCTGCTCGGTGGCGACGTATCGGTCGAAGTGGGCCTTCGCCTCGGCGCGGGAGAGCTGCTGGTACGCCCACTCGACGCCCCGCGGCGGGTCGCGCATCGCGTCCGGGACGCGAGCGGCCCAGGCGTCGAAGACCTCGGAGAGCCAGCCATCGGCCGATGCGGCTCCGCCCAGCAGCGGCTCGAGCGCCTCGAGCACCATCCGCACCGGCGAGGCGACGACGTCGGCCGGACCGATGACGGTCGGCTCGTTGAACGTCGGGCTGGTCGCGTCGGTGTCGAGCGCGCAGCGCGAGTGCGGGAATTCGGTGCGATAGCACTGCATCAGGTACGCCGCCGCCTCGTCGATGAGTCGCAGCCCTTCGTCGCTCAGCCCGTCGACGGATGCCGGCAGATCGCCGCTCGCCCACGCGGGCGCGTCGCGTGGGGCCGAGCCGCGCCCGAACAGTCGACCGAGGATTCCGCGGGACGGCGACTCGACGCGGCCGAGGTCCTCGCGCAGGGCTCCGAGCAGCCAGGCGCCGAGTGGTCCGAGGCTCTCCGGCGAGCCGTCGAGGGACGTCTTCGATGGCCCACCGCGCGCCTCGACGACCTCCCGGAACCGCTCCCGCCCGTCGAGATCGGAGATGAACCGCGCGAAGTTGTTACCGGCGACCGATGCGTCGAGGCGCCGAAAGCCCCAGTCGCGGCCCTCGGCCATCCGCCCTACGACAGCTCGTCGGCGCTCGGCTGGAGCTCGACGGTCACCGGGACCCCGGCAGCACGGCCGAGCGACTCGGCCAGCCGCTCGTCCCACGCGACGCGGTCGGGCAGGCGGACCTGGCGGGACGCCCCGGCGACCGAGATCGACAGCGTCACCGCCAGCGGCCCGGGACGCGAGGCGAGCGCTCCCTTCACCGACTCGATCGCCCCGAGCAGTTGGTCGCTCGGGATGTCGTCCCCGATCCGCACCGCGACGGTCGCGGCCGATCCCACAGGGGCGGCCTGCAGCGGGACCGCGTCGGCCGGAGCGGGCGGCTCCTCGGCGGGCTCGGGGGCGCCGACGGTCTCGGCCACCGCGACGGGGACGGGTGACGGCGTCTCGACCGGGATCGGCTCACGCGAGGCGGCTGGCTTGCCGTTGCGCTCCCACCGACCTCGGGGAGCGAGCAGCCGGTCGCGCTCGGCGCCGAACGCCTCGACGCCCATCCGCACGGCGTCGTCCCACGACCACACCGCCTCGCACAGGATCTGCGGGGCCTCGTCGCGCCGATCGAGTCGGCCCGACACGAGGACGATCGAGTCGGTCGACCACGCCGGCGCGGTCTCCTCGAAGACCTTCGGGAACACGACGACCTCGACCGAGCCGGTCAGGTCCTCGACGGTGGCGACGAGCATCGTCTGGCCGGCGCGGGTGATGACGCGCCGCGACCCGGCCACGATCCCGCCGAGCGTCACCTTCGTCTGATCGGCCTCCTCCGCGAGGTCGACGACGAGCGCGGTCGCGTAGTCCGGCAGCTCCTGCTCGATCTCGCTCAGCGGGTGGTCCGACAGGTAGAGCCCGATCAGCTCCTTCTCCCAGCGCAGGCGCTCGCGCTTCGGGATCTCGTCGCCGCCGTCGAGGAACGAGGTGCCGCCGCTCTCCGCCGGCAGCGCGAACAGGTCGAAGAGCGTCGACTGCCCGGCAGCCACATCACGCTGGTGACGCGCACCGTTCTCCAGGGACGCATCCAGGGCTTCCAGCAATGCGGACGCGGTCCCCAGCGAGGCCATCGCGTTCGCCTTGACCAGCGACTCGACGACGCGCCGGTTCAGCACGTGGAGGTCGACCCGCCGGGAGAAGTCGTCGAGCGAGGCGAACGGTCCGGGCTCGGCACCGGCATCCCGCACCGCGACGATCGCCTCGACCGCGCCCTCCCCGACGTTCTTGATGGCCGAGAGGCCGAACCGGATCGCCTCCGGGGCGCCGGAGGCATCGGTCTCGACCGAGAAGAGGGACCCGGACTTCTGCACGTCCGGCGGGCGCACCTCGATCCCCAGCCGGCGGCACTCGGCGATGACCGCGGCGACCTTCTCCGCGCGCTCGCGGAAGCCGTTCAGGACGGCGGTCATGAACTCGATCGGGTAGTTCGCCTTCAGGTAGGCCGTCTGGTAGGCGATCAGCCCGTAGCAGGTGGCGTGGGCCTTGTTGAAGCCGTATCGGGCGAAGGGCTCGAACTCGGCGAAGACCTTGTCGACGATGTGCGGCTCGATCCCCTTCTTCTTCGCGCCGGCCTTGAACTTCGCCTCGTGCTGGCGGAGGACGTCCTCCTTCTTCTTGCGGATCGCGTAGCAGAGGTTGTCCGCCTCGGGACCGGTGTAGTCCGCCATCGCGATGGCGGCGGTCATGATGTCCTCCTGGTACACGAAGATCCCGTACGTGTCCCGCAGCGCGGGCTCCAGGGCGGGATGGAGGTACGTGACCGGCTCCTCGCCGTGCTTGCGGCGGATGTAGGCGGGGATGTTCGCCATCGGTCCGGGCCGGAAGAGGGCGACCATGGCGGCGAGGTCGCGCACCTCGGTCGGCTTCAGCTCGCGGACGTATCGGCGCATCCCCGAGCCCTCCAGCTGGAACACGCCCATCGTGTCGCCGTGCCCGAGCAGCTCGAACGTCTTCGCGTCGTCGAGCGGGAGGTTGTCGACGTCGAGATCAATGGACCGATGCGTCCGCACCAGCTCCACGGCATCGGCCAGGATCGTCAGGTTGATCAGGCCCAGGAAGTCGAACTTCAGGAGGCCCAGCGCCTCGCAGGCGTGCATCTCGAACTGGGTCATCGTCGTGCGGCCGTCGGTCGCGCGCTGGAGCGGCATGATCTCGGTCAGCGGATCGCGGCTGATGACGATGCCCGCGGCATGGGTCGACGCGTGCCGCGACACGCCCTCGAGCTGCTTCGCGATCGTGATGAGCCGATCCACCCGGTCGTCGCCGGCCATCAGCTCGCGCAGCTGCGGCGAGGTCTCGACGGCGCGGTCGAGCGAGATGTTCAGCTCGTTCGGGACCGCCTTCGCGACCCGATCGGCCTCCGCGTAGGTCAGGCCCATCGCCCGGCCGACGTCGCGAATGGCGGCCTTCGCGCCGAGCGTCCCGAAGGTGATGATCTGCGCCACCCGGTCGTCGCCGTACTTGCGCGTGACGTACTCGATGACCTCGTCGCGGCGGCTGTCCTGGAAGTCGATGTCGATGTCCGGCATCGTCACCCGGTCCGGGTTGAGGAAGCGCTCGAAGGGCAGGCCGTATTCGAGCGGGTCGACCGGGGTGATGCCGAGGGAGTAGGTGACGATCGAGCCCGGCGCGCTGCCCCGGCAGGTCGTCATGATCCCCCGCTCCCGCGCGAAGCGGATGAAGTCGGCGACGATCAGGAAGTAGCTGCTGTACCCCATCCGATCGATGATCCCGAGCTCGTAGTCGAGCCGGCCGCGGATCTCATCGGTAAGCGTCTGGTAACGCTCCAGTAATCCGCGCTCGCACTCCGTGCGGAGCCAGGACGCATCGGTCTCGCCGTCGGGCACCTCGAAGTGCGGCAGCCGCAGCCCCTCGAAGTCGAGGTTCACGTTGCACTGCTCGGCGATCAGCAGCGTGTTGTCGAACGCCTCGGGCAGCTCGCCGTTGAAGAGGCGGCGCATGTCGGCCGCCGGCTTCAGGTAGAACTCGTTGTTCTCGAAGCGCATCCGCCCCGGCGTGTCGAGGTTCGACGCGGTCTGGATGCAGACGAGCAGGTCGTGCGCCTCGTACTGCTCCGGGTGCGTGTAGTGGGTGTCGTTCGTCGCCAGCAGCGGGATGTTCTGGCGCCGCGCCAGCTCGACGAGCTGCGGATGGAGCCGCGCCTGGTCGTCGATCCCGTGCTCCTGGATCTCGATGTAGAAGTTCCCGTCGCCCAGGATGGACCGATAGCTGTCGGCGGCCTCCGCCGCGCCCTGTTCGTCGCCCTGCGCCAGCCGCTTCAGCACCTCCCCGCCGAGGCAGGCACTCGTGCCGATGAGCCCCTGCGCGTGCCTCGCCAGCAGCTCCTTGTCGATCCGCGGCTTGTAGTAGTAGCCGTCGAGGTGCGCCGCGGTCGTCAGCGCCAGGAGGTTGCGGTAGCCGACGTCGTCCTTCGCCAGCAGGATCAGGTGGTGGTAGTCCGCATCGGTCTTGCCCTCCC
>CBFGTN010000057.1:0-12455 GCA_965652075.1 uncultured bacterium | reverse complement strand
CGTGCGTTCGGCCTGCTGGCGACGATCGTCGCGATGTTCTTCATCCGCGGCAGCGAGACCGAGGACCCGATGAACATCCTGAATCGCGGGTACTGGGTCACCACGGTCCTGTCGGTGGCCGCGCTCGCGTTCGTGACCTTCGTAATGATGGACACGAACGGGTCGAGCGCGAACGGGCTGCCGGTCTGGGTCTGGTTCTTCTTCGCCGGCATCGTCGGCCTGGCGACGAGCGTCGTCTTCGTCTACATCACGCAGTACTACACCGCCGGCACGTTCCGGCCGGTGCGTGAGATCGCCGAGGCCTCGAAGACCGGTCCGGCGACGAACATCATCAGCGGCACCGCGGTCGGCTTCGAGACGACCTTCGTCACGGCCATCGCCATCGGCATCGCGATCATCGCCAGCCACTGGCTGGGCTCGCAGGCCGACCTGATCAACGCCGAGGGCGTCAACGTGGGCGGCATCTTCGGGACGGCCGTCGCGACGATGGGCATGCTGATGACGACCGCCTACATCCTGGCCATGGACACCTTCGGGCCGATCACCGACAACGCCGGTGGTGTCGCCGAGTTCAGCCGCTCGGAGTCACACACGCGCGAGATCACCGACCGTCTCGACGCGGTCGGGAACACGACGAAGGCGCTCACCAAGGGCTATGCGATCGCCAGCGCGAGCCTCGCGGCGTTCCTCCTGTTCAGTGCCTACATCGACAAGGTGAACCTCATCCAGAGCAACCGCAGCGGCCCGCGGCTGGAGGCGGTCAACCTCGCCGACGTCGGCGTCTTCGTCGCCGCACTGGTCGGCGCGATGCTCGTGTACTTCTTCAGCAGCCTCGCGATCCGTGCGGTCGGCAAGACCGCGCAGTCGATCATCGTCGAGGTGCGGCGCCAGTTCCGCGAGATGCCCGGGATCATGGACTACTCCGAGCGCCCCGATTACGCCCGCGTCGTCGACATCACGACGCGCGCCGCGCTTCGAGAGATGGTCGCCCCCGGGCTCGTGGCCGTGGCCACCCCGATCCTCGTTGGCCTGATCCTGGGCTACCAGGCCGTGGCCGGCCTCCTGATGGTCGGCACGATCGCCGGCGTCATGCTGGCGACCGTCCTGAACAACGGCGGCGGGGCGTGGGACAACGCGAAGAAGTACATCGAGTCGGGTAACCTCAAGGACGATGGCGGTAGCGTCATCGGCAAGAAGACCGAGGCGCACGCCGCGGCGGTCGTCGGCGACACGGTCGGCGATCCGTTCAAGGACACCGCCGGCCCGTCGCTTCACGTCCTCGTGAAGCTGCTGGCCACGATCACGCTGGTGCTCGCCCCGCTCTTCATCCGCTAGTTGGACGTCGTCGTCCAGGCTGCCCTCATCGGCATCCTGCAGGGGCTGACGGAGTTCATCCCGATCAGCTCCTCGGCGCACCTCGAGCTCGCCCCCTGGATCCTGGGCTGGGAGGAGGGCGGGCTCGTCGGGTCGCTCGCGTTCGACGTCTTCCTGCACCTGGGCACGCTCCTGGCGCTGGTCGTCTACTTCGCGCGTGACTGGGTCCGCTACCTGCGCGCGTGGTGGGCCAGCGTCCGCGAGCGGCGGATCGGAGCCGACACGGACCGCCGGATGGCGTGGCTGCTGGTCGTCGCAACGATCCCCGCGGCGATCATTGGCTTCGCGCTCGAGGACCTGATCGCCGAGACGTTCCACGGCGACAGCGACACCGCGCGGCTGGCGATCGCGGGGTTCCTCGTCGTCGGCGGCGCGCTCCTGTACCTGGCGGATCGGCTCGGCCGTCGAACGACCGAGCTCGAGCAGCTCCGTGGGCCGGCCGCACTGACGGTCGGCTTCAGCCAGGCCCTCGCCCTGCTGCCGGGCATCAGCCGCTCGGGCGCGACGATCACGACCGGCCTTGCGCTCGGCCTGACCCGGGAGGCGGCCGCTCGCTTCAGCTTCCTGCTCGCCGCGCCGATCACGCTCGGGGCCGGCCTCTACGGGTCGCGGCACCTGATCGCCGAGCCGCACACCGGCATCGAGTGGCTTGCGATCGCGGTTGGATTCACCGCCGCGGCCGTCTCCGGGATGCTGGCGATCGGCTTCCTGCTGTCCTGGCTCCGGCGCCGATCGTTCGCGGTGTTCAGCGTCTATCGGATCGTCTTCGCGCTCCTCATCGTCGTGCTCGTCGTCACCGGTCGTTGAGGCCCGAGGCTTTGACGAGGGCGGGCGTCGCGCCTACAATCTGCGGGCAGCCGGGACACCGGCAAGCGCCTGGCCCGACGGGTACGGCCAGCTTCAGGAGACGCCGCCAACCGGAGTGATCCGGACGGCGCGAGGCCTGAAGCGTTTTTTGTTATCGAGCGCGGACGTCCGGTCGATCCCCACGACTCGGACGGCCTCTCCCACAGAGGCGCCGCAGGAGGATCAGGGGTTCACGATGAACACGAAGCCTGTCTACCTCACCGCCGAGGGCCTGGCGAAGCTCAAGGCCGAGCTCAACGAGCTGATCACCGTCGACCGCCCGCGGATCGCGGCGCGGATCCACGAGGCCAAGCTCGACGGCGACCTCAGCGAGAACGCCGAGTACGAGGACGCCAAGCAGGAGCAATCGTTCCTGGAGGGACGGATCGCGACGCTCGAGCTCCAGCTCCGCAACGCCGAGGTCATCGAGAAGGCGAACGGCGACAAGGTCGGCATCGGCTCGAAGGTCGTGATCAAGGGTGGCGACGGCGAGGAGACGTTCACGATCGTCGGCTCGGCGGAGGCGGCGCCACGCGAGGGCCGCATCAGCAACGAGTCGCCCGTCGGATCGGCGCTCATGGGCCTGAAGAAGGGCGACAGGTTCACCGTGCAGGCCCCCGCCGGACCGATCGAGTACACGCTCGTCCGTATCGGGTAGCTCAGCGTGTTCTGGGCTGACGAGATCGCGTCATCGGCGGTCGGCCCGCAGGTCGTCAACGACTCGAAGACCCCCTCCGGAACCGTCCACGTCGGCAGCCTTCGCGGGCCGGTGGTGGTCGACACGATCGCCCGTGCACTGCGGAACGCGGGCGTCGAGGTCGAGCTGCGCTACGGGGTCGACGACCTCGACCCGATGGACGCCCAGGCTCTCCTGACCCCCGACGCCATCGAGCGCTCGATGGGCATGCCGCTCGCGCACGTCCCGGACCCGGCGGGGGACTGCCACGCGTCGTACGCCCGCCACTTCGCCGGCGTCTTCGTCGACACGTTCGACGGGCTGGGCATCCGGCCCGACACCTACTACTGGATGAGCGAGGTGTACGCCTCCGGCGCGATGGATCCGTACGTTCGCCGCGCGCTCGACGCCGCGGCGACGATTCGCGAGATCTACCGGCGCGTCGCGAACGTGAACCATCCCGACGAATGGCACCCGCTGTTCGTCATCTGCGAGAGCTGCGGGCGGATCGGCACGACGATCGTCACGGGCTGGGACGCCGAGCGCGGCGTCGTGCGCTACGAGTGCCGCCCCGACCTCGTGGCGTGGGCGACCGGCTGCGGCCACGCGGGGGAGGTCTCGCCCTTCGGCGGCCGCGCCAAGCTTCCCTACAACGTCGACTGGGCCGCGAAGTGGGATCTGTTCGGCGTGACGATCGAGCCTGCCGGCAAGGACCTCTCGACGGCCGGTGGCTCCCGCGACCGATCCGACGCGATCGCTCGCGAGGTGTTCGGCAACGAGCCGCCGCGCAACGTCCCGTACGAGTTCCTGAACCTCGGCGGGCGCAAGATGTCGACGTCCAAGGGCGTCGGCGCATCGGCTGCCCGGATGGCCGAGGTCGTGCCGCCGGAGCAGCTGCGCCTTCTCTTCCTGCGTCCGCGTCCGAACACCGCAATCGAGTTCGATCCCGAGGGCACCGATGCGATCCCGCGACTGTTCGACGAGTCCGATCGCCTGGCAGCCGCCACGGCCGGACGCGAGGTCCGCGGGGAGCTGCCGCCCCACCACGACCGGGTCTTCACCTACAGCCTCGTCGAGCCCGGTGCGGACGTCGCGGTCGAGGCGGACGCCTACCGGCCGGCGTTCAGCCACCTCGCGCTGCTCGAGCAGATTCCGGGGATCGACGTCGTTGAGCGCGTGACGGCGGAGAAGGGCTCGCCGCTCGCCGAGCGAGAGGCCGAGATCCTCCACGAGCGTCGCGCCGCGGCACGTGCCTGGCTCGAGGCCTACGCGCCCGACTCCGCGCGCCTCTCGGTCCAACGCGATCGGCTGCCGGACCGGATCGCGGAGGCCGACGACGCGCAGCGCGCCTACCTCGGGGCGCTCGCCGACGCGCTCGAGCCAGCCGCCTGGGACGGCGAGTCGCTCCAGGCCGCGATCTTCGCGACCGCGGCATCCCGCGAGCTTCCGGCCGGCCGGGCGTTCGCGGCGCTGTACCTCGCGTTCCTCGGCCGCCCCTCCGGACCGCGTGCCGGCTGGCTGCTGGCGGCGCTCGATCGCGGGTTCGTCGTCGACCGCCTGCGCGCGGCCGCCGGTGCGCGGGTCGCATCGTGAGCGTCGGCCTGCAGCGGCTCCGCGAGGACGCGGATCGGCTGAAGCTCGCCGCCGCCGACAAGGGCGAGGATCCCGCGGTCGTCGACCGCGCCATCGAGCTCGACGAGCGACGGCGGGCGCTCGTGGCCGAGGCCGATGCGCTCAAGGCCCGGCGGAACGATGCGAGCCGTCAGATCGGCGAGGCCATTCGCGGCGGTGCCGACCCAAACGGGCCCGAGGTGGCGGACTTGAAGGCGGCCTCGGCGGCCGGTGCCGATCGCATCGATCGCCTCGACGCCGAGCTGGCGACCGTCGATGCGGAGCTCGAGGACGCGATGCTCCGCATCCCGAACCCCGCGGACCCCGACGTCCCCGTCGGCGGCGAGGAGGCGAACGTCGTCGTGCGCACCTGGGGCGATCCGCTGCCGCGCGGCGAGCGGGTCCCGCACTGGGAACTCGCCGAGCGCCTCGGGATCATCGACAACGTCCGGGGAGCGAAGGTCACCGGCTCGGGGTGGCCGGTGTACGTCGGCGACGGCGCGACGCTCCAGCGCGCGCTCATCAACTGGTACCTCGACGTCCACTCGCGCGAGCACGGCATGACCGAGATCTGGCCGCCGGTCCTGGTGAACGCCGATTCGGCGCGCGGCACCGGGCAGATCCCGGACAAGGAGGACCAGATGTACGTCGTCGAGCGCGACGGCCTGTACCTGATCCCCACGGCCGAGGTGCCGGTGACGAACCTCCATCGCGACGAGATCCTCGACGCCGAGGGCCTTCCGGTCCGCTACGTGGCCTACTCGGCCTCGTTCCGCCGCGAGTCGGGAGCGGCGGGGCGCGACACCCGCGGCATCCTTCGGGTGCATCAGTTCGACAAGGTCGAGATGGTGAGCTTCGCCGCTCCGGACCACTCGCCCGGCGAGCTCGAGTGGCTGACCGCCTGTGCCGAGACGCTGCTTCAGCGACTCGGGCTGGCATACCGCGTCGTCCTCATGGCCACCAAGGAGCTGGGCTTCGTCCAGGCGCGCAAGTACGACCTGGAGGTGTGGGCACCGGGCGTCGAGCGCTGGCTCGAGGTCAGCAGCGTCAGCAACTTCCGTGACTACCAGGCCCGGCGCATGGCGATCCGTTATCGGTCCGAGGCCGGCGCGAAGCCGGAGATCGTCCACACGCTCAACGGGTCGGGGCTGGCGCTGCCGCGGACGGTGGCGTCGATCCTCGAGACGTTCCAGCAGCCGGACGGCAGCGTCACGATCCCAGAGGTGCTGCGGCCGGCCTTCGGCGGCCGGGACCGCATCGGCTGAGGGTCGGAGCGACCGACCCAACCTTGCTACTCTGACCGCCCGGAGGGGTGGCAGAGCGGACGATTGCGCCGGTCTTGAAAACCGGAGTGGGTGCAAGCCCACCGTGGGTTCGAATCCCACCCCCTCCGCCAGCTCGGCTGGCGCGTCAGCGGCCGCCGCTCAGTCGACGGGATCGCACGTGCAGGCCGGCGTGCGCGGCGCGGTCGGCTTCCACCAGTGGTCCGGGCATCCGCCGACCGTCGAGCGCAGCATCGCGCGCTGCCGGACCTCCTGCGCCCGGCGACCGCCATCGATCACGCGCAGGATGACGGTCGAGGCGGGATCGATGGCGAAGGCGTGGCTGCTCATGCGCCCATCGTCGCAGCGGGCGCCCTCGATCGCGACGGGCAGGCGCCGGAAGGCCCGGGAGACAAGCGCCTCCCGGGGCCCTACGTCATTCGCCGAGGCCGGACCTGCCGGCGATCGGTGTCAGGAGAGCTCGTCGCAGATCGCGGAGCTCGAGAGCGTCGGGCTCTGGCAGCGAATCCGGAGCAGCAGGTCGGCGGTGCCCGGACGGACCTCGCCGGAGATCACTTCCTGGGCCCCCGCGATCCAGTCGGCCACGGACTCGCAGTTCTCGATCGTCGGATCGAGCTCGTCCGCCAGGTCTCCGAGGTCAGCGGTCTCGCTGAGATTCATCTCGGCGATCGGCCCGAACGCCTCGGCGCATGACGGTGACGGGGCGCCGGCAACCGCGCCCGACTCCGAGCTGGATGCCATCGGCACCGAGCCAGCGGGCCCCGTGCTCTCGCCACTCTGGGTTGCACACCCCGCCAGCAAGCCGACGAGGGCAACGATGATCAGTAATCGGTGCATGCCAATGTCTCGCTGTGGTTCCTATTGCTAACTACCCCCGGCGTGGAGCCAAGGCTCACGCTCATCGTCGAGCCACGCGGCCCGGAGGGCCTGGGGACCCGGGGCGCAAGTTGCCTGCCAAGACCCTCAGGCGTCGCCCGGGGGCACCTCGTGGTGGAGGCGGCAGCGCGCTTCGTACGTCTCGTCGCCGAGCCCACCGATGACGATCAGCGGCGAGTCGGCCGGCGCCGGTGCACCGTCGATCAGCCGCTGCGTGCGCGTCGCCGGCTCGCCACACACCATGCAGATCGCCGTCAGCTTCGTCACCTGGTCAGCCAGCGCCAGGAGGCGCGGCATCGTGCCGAACGGGATGCCGCGGAAGTCGCGGTCGAGCCCGGTGACGATCACCTGCTTGCCGGCTGCCGCGAGGGCTTCGACGACCTCGGGCAGGGCCTCGTCGAAGAACTGCCCCTCCTCGATGGCCACGATGTCCGCGCTGCCCACTGCCGACTCGATCTCCCCCGATCGGTCGACGGTGACGGCCCGGTGCTCGGCGCCGGAGCGCGAGACGACGGTGATCTCGTCGGTGCGGGTATCGAGGCGCGGCTTCACCAGGACGACCTGGCGGCCGGCGATCGAGAAGCGTCGGAGGAGGCGCAGCATCTCGTCCGTCTTGCCGCAGAACATGCAGCCGGCGATGACGTGCACCCAGCCGTGGGTGAAGAACATCGGGCCACCGGAGTGTACGAGAAGCCGATACGCGCGCGGCGCCTTCGCCGCCCATGCTCAGCTCTCGAGCGGGGCGACGATCACCGGGTCGGAGGTCGGCGCGTCGACGCGGCCGGCCTCGACCGTGACCGCAAAGGCGGCCTGGCCCGCGAGGTCGTGCTCGAGCGGCACGATCACGAGGTCGTCGGGATCGTCGACCGTTCCCACCGCCGTCGGCGTTCCCTCGGCGTCGAGCAGCCAGAGCTCGTAGATCATGTCCTCCGGCAGGGCGGCGAGGTCGGCGGCGACGAAGTGCGCGGTGCCCCCTGACTCGATGACCCAGCCGGATCCGGCGCTGCCGGTGGCGGCGTAGGCCGCGTCGGCGTTCGCGACCGCCCGCAGGACCTCGTTCCGCTCGGCGAGCTGCGCGTTCACGCTGAGGCCCCACGCCCCGATGCCGACCGCGATCGCCAGCGCGACCACCGCGACCCCGACGGCAAGCGGTCCCATCCGCCACCACGGGCGGCGCGCCTCCGCCGGCTCGGCGCCCTCCACCCCGGCACCCGCAACGAACCGGTGATCCTGCGGCGTCGTCGCGATCGTCGTCATCAGCCGAGCGCGCAGGGCGGAGCCCGGCTCCACTGGCGCGTCGGATGCCGACAGCAGACTGCCGACACCGATGAGCTCGCGCGCCTCATCGTGGGGTTGATCGCAGGTGGCAAGGTGCTCGCTGACCGCGCGCTCCTCGTCGGCGACCATGGCACCGAGGGCATAGGCCGCGGCGAGCTCGTCGACCTGGGCGCAGGTCACATCGCTCATCGACCCGCCTCCTCGTGCACGACTGCCTCGACGGCGGGGAGCGGCGCCCCGCTGCTGCCGGCGAGCGCCTCGCGCAGCTTCGCCAGGCCGAGGCGCAAGCGCCCCGCCGCGGTCCCCGCCGCGACGCCGGTGACGTCCGCCACCTCGCGGTACGTGTAGCCCTCGAAGTACGCGAGCTCCAGGGCGCGACGTTGCTCCTCCGGCAGCGCATCCAGCGCGGCACGCACCTCCGCGGCACTCGTCTGCCGCAGCGCGTCCTCCCATGTCGGGTTCGGGCCGGTTCGCAGGAGCGATCGCTCGTCGGCATCCTCGACGTCCACGCTGGCGCGTCGGGCTCGCACGCGATCGATGGCGCGGTTGCGCACGACCGTCAGCAGCCAGGCGCGGAGCGAGCCGCGCTCGGCGTCGAATCGGTCGATCTTGCGCCACACCGCGACAAACGCGTCGTGCACGACATCCTCCGCTTCCGTCCGGTCGGCGACGACGCGCAGCGCGATCGCGAGTGCCGTTCCGGCGTACCGGTCGTACAGCTCGCCGAGCGCCTGCGTCTGGCCGGCCCGGATCCGTTCGGCCAGGCGGGCATCGGAATCCCGCGCGCCGGTCATTCGACGCCCATCAGGTAAACGCGCGCAGCCACGCTGCGCATCATCACCGAACGGGGCTCAGTCGCCAACGACCGCGAGGCCCTCCATCGGGATGCCGAGCTCCTCGGCCAGGGCCGCCCGCAACGCGTCGGCCGGCGGTGCGGAGCCGGTCAGGACCTTCAGCGTGGCCGCCGTCGACGCCAGGAAGGCACCCTGTCCGTTGGCCACGGTGCCGTCGCGACTGCCCGCGGCCTCCATCAGCGGCGTCGCGGCCCGGTTGAAGACGAGGTCGAGGACGAATCGGCCGGGCGGGATCAGCTCTTCCGGGATCGGGGACTCGCTCGCCTCGACCCCGATGCCGCTGGCGTTGACCAGGACCTCCGCCCGCGCCAGCTCGGCCTCGATGATGGCCTCGTGCCACGGCCGCGCCCGCAGCTCCATGTGGCGCGCCGCGCGCGAGAAGTGCGAGACGAGGGACTCGGCCCGGTGCAGATGGCGGTTGAACACGACGACGCGCTGGAATCCGGAGCCGATGAGCGCCGCGACGACCGCGCGCGCGCCGCCTCCCGCACCGAGGACCACCGCGTTGCGAGGCCACTTGCCCCGAACGCGCGGCAGGACCGATCCGAGCCCCGCGCGGACCCCGTCCAGGTCCGAGTTGTAGCCGCGCAGGCGCCCCTCGACGCGGGCCATGACGTTCACCGCGCCGCTCATCCGCGCGTCCTCGCTCAGCCAGTCCGAGAGCGGCGCTGCCTTCTCCTTGTGCGGCGAAGAGATCAGCGCTCCGACGACATCCTCGCTCGACCGCACCTCGTTCAGCGCGTCGGCCAGCTGGTGCGCCCGCACCTCGCGTGGCTCGACATGGATCGCGCTGCCGGACTCCGCCAGGACCCGTCGCAGCACGCCCTCGAGGACGGTGCGTGGGAGGGGCTGGCCGATGATCGGAAGAAGGGTCGCAGGCATACGAGGCACGCTCTTGGGATCGGGCTCGGGTCGATCGTCAGCCGGAGGCGAGTCGGCGAGGCCGGAGGCACCCCATGCTATCATCGGCCGCGGCCGAGGAGAGGTCGCATAGTGGCCTAGTGCGGCGGTTTGCTAAACCGTTGAAGGGGGTTTCCTCTTCCGAGGGTTCGAATCCCTCCCTCTCCGCCAGCCCCATGGCGTGTGCCCGTAGCTCAGTGGATAGAGCGTCAGGTTGCGGACCTGAAGGTCGAAGGTTCGAGTCCTTTCGGGCACGCCACCCCCTCACCCGCCGATGGCGTTCAGGTACTCCTCGAGATCGGTGTAGCCGTCGCCATCCGCGTCGCCGCGGCCGTCGTGCGCGAGGTCGCCGAAGGCGCCCAGCTCCCACGGATCCGCCATCCCGTCGAGGTCCGCGTCCGTCGGCGGCGAGCCCGCCGCGGGCGTCGGCCAGTACGGATTCGGGGCCGGCTGGCCGTCTCCGTTGAAGTAGCCGCCGGTCCGCGCCAGCACCTCGTCGAGGATGCGCCGATCGACCTCGTCGCGGACCGGGAGCGTGGCGCCGACGCCGTCGATCACGGCTGTCCAGGCGGCGTCCGCGCTGTCCGGGGTGACGCTCAGCCCGCCGCATCGGACGGACGTCGCGTAGACGGTGCCCGAGAGCGCGCTCGGCGCGAACCCGTCGGCGACGTTGCCCGAGAGGTAGACCGCATCGGCATAGATCACGGGGTCCGCATCCACCGACTGCGACTTGAACATCGCTCGGGTTGAGCTCACCGGTCCCCACCGATACCAGTTGTTCACGATGTTCAGCGCGCGTGGATTGCCGGTTACCGACTGCGTGCCCCAGTCGTAGATGACGTTGTTCACCAGGTCGACGCAGTCGGCGCTGCGGATCGCCGGCATGCGCTTCTCCGCATCGGTGAACAGGTTCCGGTAGAACGTCAGGCGCTGCGCATGGCCGGTGCCGGCGGAGAGCGGGGACACGTTCGTCCCGAACGCGTGCCCGCCGTTCCTGGTCGTTCCCTCCGGGTGGTGCGAGAGGTAGAGGCCCTCGCCCATGATCGAATGCTGGACGGTGAGGTTCGACACGGCGCCGAGCACCGCCAGACCGCCCATGTCCGGGCCCCAGGTCATGTCGACGTGGTCGAGGATGATGTTCGAGATCGGGCCTGCGGCCGCGTGAATCGTGAGGCCGTCCGCATCTGCCGGCTCGGCGGTCGTGGCATCGCCGGTGCGGAAGCGCAGGTGCCGGATCACCACGTCGTGGGTGAGGATCTTCACCATCTCGCCGCGCACGACGATCCCGTCTCCGGGTGCGGTCTGGCCCGCGACGGTCAGGAAGGGGCTCTCGATCTTGATGGGCGACGCGAGCGTGATCACGCCCGCGACCCCGAACACCACGGTCCGGGGACCGGTCGCCTCGAGCGCCGCTCGCAGCGAGCCGGGCCCGCTGTCGGCAAGGGTCGTCACGAAACGCACGTCGCCGCCCCGGCCACCTGCCGTGGTGCCTCCGTACCCGACCGCGCCCGGGAAGGCGGCCGGAGTCGGTTGCGGCAGCGGCGACTCGGTCGGCCCGGTCGATGGGGAGGGGCCTGGCGTCGGCGGCGCCGGTGACGACGGATCGGGCGTCGGCGGCGGTGTCGGATCTGGCGTCGGCGGGACGGTCGGGGCAGGGGTCGGCGCCGGTGTGGGCGCGGGTGTCGGCGCGGGGGTCGGGGACGGGCTCGGGGTCGGCGTTGCCGGCGCCGGGACGGTGAACGCGGACGTGGCGACGATCTGGTTCTTCTGCGGCCCGCTCGTCAGCTTCGCCTGGACGGCGTGGGTCCCCGGTCCAGCGGACGATGGGACGGTGAGCGCTACCGAGAAGGTGCCGTCGGCGGCGACCTTGAACGTCGGCATGCCGCTCGCGCCGCCATCGAACAGGATCTTGCCCCGGGTCGCGCTGACGAACCCCGAACCGACGACCTGGACCCGGCTTCCCGCCGGACCGCTGGTGGGAGACAGCGAGATCGTCGGGCCCGTGAGCGCAAGGGACGCGATCGGAACGGCAGTCGCCAGCGCGAGGGCGAGGGCGAGCACGATCGGTGCACCGCGTCGCGGTGCAGTCAGGGCAGGTGGCTGCGCTGGTCTCCGTGCTCGGGCACCCAGCATGGTCGACTCAGATAGCGGTTGACGGCTGTCACCGCCGGCAGAAGGCAGTCTACGCCCCTGGGGTCGGCGGGAGTCGTCGATCCGCGTCGCCTCCGGTAACCAAATCGCGTGGCACAGCGTCTGCATCGGTACAGCCCACCGACGCAGTCGACAGGAGACCGATGCCCGCCAGGTCACGGACCCGAATGGCCCCTCGCCGCATCGAGCAGCGGGCCACGATTGCACGGGGCGACCCTCCCTCGTCGGTCGTGCGGCAGATGGAGCCGGCGGCCGATGAGGACGCAGGGTTCCCCGACGAGCCCTTCCTCCAGATGAGCCCGGGCAGGGCATGGCCGTCGCGCTTTCACGGCAGGCGTTTCAGCCCCGGCTGATCCCTCTCCGGCTCCGCTCGGCACACAGCACGAGGTGGCGCCATGGCTTCCGTCCCCACCCAGGCATCCGAACCGACCTTCGTCGACCGTTTTCAGGCGGCCGCCGACGCGATCACGAAAGGCGCGGGAACGCCATGGGCCATGGCCGCCGCCGCGGCGGTCGTCCTCGTCTGGCTCGTGTCCGGGCCGCTCTTCGGCTTCAGCGACACGTGGCAGCTCGTCATCAACACCGGGACGACGATCGTCACGTTCC
>CBFGTN010000056.1:0-12470 GCA_965652075.1 uncultured bacterium | reverse complement strand
GTCGCGGCCCAGAGGTCGGCGTCCCACGGCGACTCCGGTGGGATCGGCGTCGCGTCGGCACCCTCCGGCTCGTCGACCTCGGCCGCGACGGGCTCGGGCTCCCTGGCCTCGGGCTCCGTCGGCTCGACCTCCGCCTCGACCACCTCCAGGGCCTCCGCTTCGGCCGGCTCCGCTTCGGCCGGCTCGGCTTCTGCAGGCTCAGCTTCGGCGGACTCGGCCTCCGGCGCGGCCGCCTCGTCTGCACTGAACGTGGCTTCGGGCACCTCCAGGTCGGCCGGTTCGGCCTCGTCAGCCGCGGCGCCGGTTGGCTCAACGTCCGTCGCCTCCGCTTCGGCGGGCTCAGGCTCCGGCCTCCAGATCGGCGCCGCGCTTGGCGGCTCAGCGGTCGGCGCCGACTCGATGTCGGCGTCCCATGCGTTCCACGCGGCCACGGCTTCCGGTGCGGGCTCGAGGTCCGCCGCCTCCGGAAGCTCGGAATCCCTTCCCTCTTCAGGCGGTTCGTCTGCCGCGCCTTCGGCCTCGTCCTCTCGCTCCGGGGCGAGCTGGATGTCCGGCTCGGCAGTCAGCGCACCAGCCGCGAGAAGCGCCGCCGCGACCCCGTTGTCGCTGCCCTCGTCATCCGCGGGCGCCGCGAGGACACCCTCATCCTCCGGCGCCGATTCGTCGTCGGCCGCGTCAGCATCCGCGAGGTGCCCATCATCGGTCGCCTCCTCGGCTGCGGGCGGCACCGTCCAGGCGGCGCCCCACGGGTCGGCGTCCGGTGACCACGGCTCGATGTGCGGCGCGCTCGCCGGCTCGGCATCGCGAAGCGGCTGGGGAGCAGAGGCGTCCGCCGGCTCGGCCGGAGTCGGCTCGTCGGTCGGCGGTGGCGGGTACGCGGGCGGGGGTTCGTATCCGACCGGCGGCTCGTATGCGGCGGGCTCGTAGCCGACGGGCTCGTCGGTGACGGGCTCATCGGCGAAGGGCTCATCGGCCGGAGGCTCGGAGACGGGAGCAGGCGACTCGGTGGCCGCATGGCTCGGGCGTTCCCACGATCGGTCTTCGTCGCTCGATGGGGTCAGCGGGATCCCCGGAACCTCATCGGTCCACGACTCCGCCCACGGGTCGCTGACCGAAGGCTCGGGCTGATCGGACCCGTACTCGCCTGCGGATGGGGCTGGTGCCGGCCACTCATCCCAGCCGGACGATGGACTGCGCCGCTCCTGCCACGGGTCGTCGGCGGACCAGGGTTCCACGGGTGCATCCGCGGACGAGCGGGGCTCGAGGTCCTCGGCGGGCCATTCGCGGTCGTCCGGGTTCGAGGATGGTGGCCGATCCCACGGACCGCTCACGCGCGCGCCCCGGTGGATATTCGGCTCACGCGGGAATGATAACGAACGAGGGAAATCCGGTCTTCCGCGGCTTCAGGCGCGGAATTCGGCTAGTCCGAGGCGGCCCACATGAAGATGCCGACCGTGATCACCCCGGTCACCAGGCCGATGAACGCCACGGTGCCTTCAGGGCCCTCTCCGCCCACGGTCGGATACAGCGCGTTGATGAGCGGGAGCCCGATCATCATCAGGCCGAGCCACAGCACCGTCGCGACGGCTGCGATGACGACGCGGCGGCTTCGGTTTCGAACCATGCCGCCCGATGCTAGCAGACCCCCTCAGCCGGCCGTCGCCAGCCTGGCCCGCTCCGGGACGCGGTGGAACAGCGAGGCGTCGGCGCGCCCCTCGAGCACTCGCAGCTTCGCGGCGGCGACGAGGCCGATCGTCACCTCGTGGCCGTCCGACGCCCCACCGTCCGAGCGCCGCAGGGTCATCGTGCCGATGTGCTCGGCCACGTCGATGACCTCGAAGGCATGTCCGGGCCGGACACCGTTCTCCTGGAGGAACGTCAGCAGCCGCGCGTCCTCCTCCGCTTCCTCGGTCACGCGCAGGACCGTGATCGTCCCGCCACTTCGCGCGTCGGACATCCGCTCACCCGCCGGGCGCTCCGGGGTGCGGCCGTCACGTGGGATCGGGTTGCCGTGCGGGCACGTCGGCGGGTGCCCGAGCAGCTCGTCGATCCGATCGGTCACGCGGTCGCTGAACGCGTGCTGGAGGTGATGGGCCTCCTCATCGGCCTCCGCCCAGCCGAGCCCGACGACCTCGGTCAGCAGCCACTCGGCGAGCGCGTGCCGCCGGAACGTGCGTTCGGCGGCATCGCGGCCTCGATCGGTCAGGTTCAGCTGGCGCGTGTCGCCATCGACGACGATCAGCCCTTCGCGGCCAAGGCGCGTGACCATCTCCGAGACGGTCGCGGCACTCACCCCGAGCCGTTCGGCAAGGCGCGCGGCGATCACCGGCTGACCCTCGCCGTGCATGTAGCGGATCGTCATCAGGTACTCGGCCGCGGCCTCCGTCGGCTCCGCGCCCGACGATGCGGGGTGCGCCATCCGCGAATTCTAGGGCTCGTGTTCGCTGGCTGATCTGCGGCGCGAACCTCGACAGCAGACGTAGCCGCGCAGCTCGTTCGGGCTTAGGGTGTGACAAAGCGCCGCGCGGCGCGTCCTAGGACAAACACGCGAGCCCGATTCCAGACCGCTGAGCTGCCGACGTCTTCGCCCATCCGCTCGCGATCGCCACCAACCGGGGGGAGGAGAACCGCCCAATGGACCGACCCGAGCAGCCCGACAAGCCCGAACAGCCCGCATCGCGAGACTCGATCTTCTCGACGCCCGATCCCTACGGCGAGGCCGCGCCAGAGCGCCCGGCCGAACCGCCAACTCCCGCCCTGGATCCCCTCGACGTCTCGACCTGGGGGCCGCCCGTGTCGCGCGAGCCCGATGCGTATCGGCCGCCGCCGAGCCGCCTGCCCCCGCCGTCTCGACGCGACGGTCCGTCGCGCCGGACGCTCGCCATCTTCGGGGCGGTCGGCGTGGTCGCCGTCCTCGCGATCAGCTTCATCACGTTCTCCCTGTTCCGCAGCGACGATCCCCCGGCAGTGGGCGGCGGCGATGCGTCGCCAACGCCCTCGGCCAGCGTGAGCGCCCAGCCCAGCGCCGACGAGACGCCCGCCGCCAGCGCCTCGGCCGAGCCGACGCCCGAGCCGACGCCCGCGGGACCGCCGGTCGAGCTCGCCGTCGGCGACTGGGCGACAGTGACGGTCGACGAGCTCGACGTGCACACCGCCCCCGGCGAGGACCAGGAATCCCTGTACTCCCTCGTGCGTGGGGCGGTCATGACCGTCGCCGAAGGCCCGCGCGCGGCGAACGGCGCGAACTGGTATCGGATCGCGTCGCTGGGTGGCGCGGCCGGGTGGGTGTCGAGCGGCTTCGCATCGGAGCCTCGACTCGACACGATCCTCAACGACCCCGTCCTGATCCGCTGCGGCGACGTCGCCAATCCGGTCTTCGACATGGTCGACGGCGTCCCGGTCGCCCGCGACGTCCTGCGCATCGGCGACTTCGCGGTGCCGGCCAACAAGCTCAACGAGCGGATCCTCGCGACGATCGAGCTCGCGCGGGGCGTCGGCGCCGAGGTCTGCGTGACGGCCCAGGTCGGGTCCAACGGGCTGCCGTTCCTGCGCTCGGAGCCATCGGCAACCGCCTGTGGCCATGCCGTCGCCGATGGGCAGGCGTTCTGGCTGCGGCCGGATGCCAACCAGGACGCGGATGTCTCCGCGCAGGTCAAGGACCCGGCCCTCGTCCATCCGGTCCTCATGTCCGGGCCGGCGGGCCACCGGGAGTCGTCCAACCTGCGCTCGATCCTGACGATGATGTCGAACGACGGCGCCGCCGGCTGCGTCAGCGCCGGGATCAACTTCCACGCGAACGGCTTCGACAGCTACCGCGGCGCGAGCATCGAGCAGTGCAGCGTCGTGTCGGAGTACAACGACATCATGATCAAGCTGCGCCCCGCGGCCGGCGGCTCGACCGTGTGGATCAAGCTCCCGAAGAACGAGTCCTCGCGTGACGAGATCCCGCTCGACATCCCGATCGATGTCTACGTCAACACCGACGTGAGCCGAGACGGGATCTGGTCGAACGCGTGGTCCTCGTATTCGTGGGAGCGCGAGGAGTGCGCCTGATCAGTCCTCGCCGCGCCCCGACTCCTCGCGGATCGTGTTCACCACGTTCGCGTCCGCGAGGGTCGTGACGTCGCCGAGGTCCCGCTGCTCCGCGATGTCGCGCAGCAGGCGTCGCATGATCTTTCCCGAGCGCGTCTTCGGCAGGTCCGGCGTGAACAGGATCTGCTTCGGACGCGCGAACTTTCCGATCATCCTGGCGACGTGCTCGCGCAGGTCGCCGGCGAGCTGGTCCGACGCCTCGTTGCCGGACCGCAGGATCACGTAGCTGAAGATCGCCTGCCCCGTCAGCGGGTCGGAGCGACCGACGACCGCGGCCTCGGCGACCGACGGGTGCGACACGAGCGCGGACTCCACCTCGGTCGTCGAGATCCGGTGGCCGGACACGTTCATCACGTCGTCCACGCGCCCGAGCAGCCAGTAGTAGCCCTCGTCGTCGCGCTTGCAGCCGTCGCCCGGGAAGTAGCGGCCCGGATAGCGCGACCAGTAGGTCTGCTCGTAGCGCTTCGGGTCGCCATAGATCCCGCGCAGCATCGCCGGCCACGGCCGCTCGAGGACGAGGTAGCCGCCGCCGCCCAGCGGCACGGAGTTGCCCATCTCGTCGACGACGTCCGCGCGGACGCCGGGGAACGGGAACGTGGCGCTCCCCGGCTTGAGGGTCGTGATCCCCGGCAGCGGCGTGATCATGATCATGCCGGTCTCGGTCTGCCACCACGTGTCGACGACCGGGCAGCGCTCGCCACCGACGTACTTCCAGTACCACGCCCACGCCTCGGGGTTGATCGGCTCGCCGACGCTGCCGAGCAGCCGGAGCGACGTGAGGTCGTCACCCGCGAACTGCTCGTGGCCGTACTTCATGAGCGCGCGGATGGCGGTCGGGGCGGTGTAGAGGATCGTGGCGCGGTACTTCGCCGCGATCTGGGCCCATCGGTCCTTGTCCGGGAAGTCGATGGCGCCCTCGTAGATGACCCCGGTCGTCGCGTTCGAGAGCGGGCCGTAGACGATGTACGAGTGGCCGGTCACCCAGCCGATGTCGGCCATGCACCAGTACACGTCGGTGTCGGGATGGAGGTCGAAGATGTACCGATGGGTGGCCGAGACGCCGGCGAGGTAGCCGCCGGTCGTGTGCATGATTCCCTTCGGCTTTGCCGTCGTGCCCGACGTGTACAGCAGGTACAGGAGGTCCTCGGAGTCCATCGGCTCCGGCTCGGCGCTCGTCGGCTGGCCGTCGACGAGCTCGTGGTACCAGTGATCGCGACCCTCGGTCCAGGCGACGTCGTCGCCGGTGCGCTTGACGACGACGCAGTGCTCGACCGATGAGGTGCGGCCGATCGCCTCGTCGGCGCTCTGCTTGAGCGCGACCGTCGCGCCCTTGCGGTAGCCGCCGTCGGCAGTGATGACGACGGTGCACGACGCGTCGTCGATGCGATCGGCGAGCGCATCCGCGCTGAAGCCACCGAAGACGACCGAGTGCGCGGCACCGATGCGCGTGCACGCCAGCATCGCGACGGGCAGCTCCGGGATCATCGGCATGTAGATGGCGATGCGGTCGCCCTTCTTCACGCCCAGGCCGCGAAGCGCGTTCGTGAAGCGGCAGACGTCGTCCAGCAGCTCCTGGTAGGTGATCGTGCGCGTGTCGCCGGGCTCACCCTCCCAGAAATAGGCGACGCGCTCCCCGAGGCCGGCGGCGACATGGCGGTCCAGGCAGTTGACGCTGACGTTCAGCTTGCCGCCGATGAACCACTTCGTGTACGGCGCATCCCAGGTGTAGAGCTCGCTCCAGGGCTCCATCCAGTCGAGGCGGTTTCCCTCCTCGGTCCAGAAGGCGCGGAAGCCCTGCTCGTCGTCGGTGCGCTCGTAGATCGACGGGTCGTTCAGCAGGGCGTTGGACACGAACTCCGGAGGCGGCGGAAAGGTGCGCTCCTCGCGGAGGAGATTCTCGATCGTCGCCTCGGCATGCTCTTGCGTCGTCATGGCGCCGATTCTAAGCCCGCTCCGAGCGCCCTCACCGCCCATTCAGGGGGTGCATGGAGCCGCAAAGGGGCCACCGATCGATTCCGTGAGCGACTCCGGCAGCGACGCGGGGGCTCCGACCTTGGCCGATCCACTCGCCGGTCGCATCGGTCGGTCACGTCGTCGCGCCTTCAGCCATCGGCCGCATGCCACCGACATACGGTGCGCGGCTAGCATCGGCCGTTCATGGACTTCCTGGCTGCGGCGGCGATCGCGTTCGGCGCGATCTTCGTCGCGGAGTTCGGCGACAAGAGCCAGCTCCTGATCCTCGCCTTCGCGACGCGCTACCCGTGGCGGCCGATCGTCCTCGGCGTCGTGATCGCCGCGGCGTTGATCCAGGGCGTGAGCGTGCTGGTCGGGGCTGCCGTCGGCGCCGTCCTGCCGGAGAACGTCGTCGCCCTCGTGTCCGGCGTCGCGTTCCTGGCAGTGGCGGCGTGGACGCTCCTTGGCGACGACGGCGATGACGCCGAGGACGCGCCGTCGAGCACGCGACAGCTGGCCGGGATGGCCCTCGTGCTCACCGTGGCTGGGACGTTCATCGCCAGCGAGCTCGGCGACAAGACGATGCTCGCCACGTTCGCGTTGGCCACCAGCCAGGGGCCATTTCCCACGTGGATCGGCTCGACGGCCGGAATGGTCGCCGCCAACCTCGTGGTCGTTGCCCTTGGCCACCAGCTTGGGACGAGGCTCTCGCCGCGGCTCGTTCGGATCGGCTCGGCGGCGCTGTTCGCCCTCGCCGGGATCTTCGTGATCGTCGGAACGCTCGGGTTCGGAGCGTAGGGCTCGACCGATCAACGAGCCCGCGTCGGCTCACCCCATGTGGCTGACGGATGAGCCACGGCTTCACAGATGGCTGATTCACGTGACATCTCGGCCGATCCTTGAGCCATGGCTGCCCGCGACCCGGCATCGCGTGAACGTTGGGCCGATAGGTGGACCACGCCGCCGCGCGGAGTCACGCCGTCTCGGGCTCGATCCGCTCCCGCACGGCGAGGAGGAGCATCGCCGCGACGACGTACGAGGCGGCCATCACGCCGAACGCGGCCGGGTACCCGAACTGGCCGATGACGCTGCCGATGACGAGCGCCCATACCGCACCGATCCCGAAGGCGAAGGTGAAGTACACGGCGAAGGCGACGTCGCGGATCGGTCCCGACGCGCGGTCGGCCAGGTAGGCCTGCAGCACGGGTGCCTCGCTGAAGACGGCCGTGCCGAACGGGAGCAGCAGCGGCACGAGCAGGACGAGGTTCGCACCGACGGCGACGAACGCGACGATGCCGACGGCCGAGAAGAGGTAGAAGACGACGAGGGTGCGGCGGCGTCCGAATCGGTCCGACAGCAGCCCGGCCAGGATCGGTCCGACCACGGCGCCGACGAGGAGCAGCGCGTAGAGCAGGTTGACGGTGCCGCCGTCGAAGCCGAGCGGACCGGCGAGGTAGAGGACCATGAACGGCGCGACGATGTCGAGCCCGCGCCCGCCGGCCGCCACCAGCGATGCGCCGATGATCAGGCGCAGGTCGCGCCGACCAAGAACCGCACGAAGGTGGTCGCGGGCCGAGCCGGAGGCGCGGACCTCCTCGCGGTAGCGAGCGCGGTCCTCGCGGACGAGGAGCGCGATCAGCACTCCGACCACCAGCGCCGGGATGCCGAAGGCCGCGAGCGTCGCCTGCCAGCCGATCGTGGCGAGCAGCGCCCCGCCGACGAATGGCACGAGGACGGTGCCGACGTTCCCGCCGGCGATGTGGGCGCTGATCGCGAACCCGCGCCGTTCGGCGGGATACACGTCGGAGAGCAGCGCGTTTCCCACCGGATGCTGCGGGCTGGCGCCGACCCGCGTGACGCTGATCGAGGCGAGCAGCTGGCCGATCGTCTGTGACAGGCCGCCGACGAGCAGGCCGATGCCGAACACGAGCTGGCCACCGGCGAGGAGGACGGGCCGGGCGACGTAGCGGGTGAGGACGCCGTAGGCGAGCTGCATCGTCCCGCCGACGGCGGTGGTGATGGCGATGAAGATCCCGATATCGCGCTCGTCGAGCCCGAACTCGACGATGACGATGGCGTAGACGAGCGGCAGCAGCGCCGAGACGGCGTGGATCGCCGCGTGGCCCGACGACAGCAGCGCCAGCGTCACCCCCGGCGAGGTGCTGCTGCTACGATCGAGCCCGATGCCCACGTCAGCCGCCCCGCGACGCCGGGCGCCCGGGGATTCCAGGCCTGCGGCCCGAAAGGCCCCCCAGGGTCTCGAGGCCAGCCTGATCGCGACCGTCGCACCGCTCATGCGCCACCTCGTCGCGCACGCGCGCAGGCGCCGCGCCTGGCACGACATGACCTATCAGCAGTACAACGTCCTGCGCCTGATCGACACCTCCGGCCCGCAGGCGCAGGCCGAGGTCGCCCGCCAGCTCGTCGTCACCGCGCCCGTCGTGACGCGCCTCGCCGCGGCGCTCGCCGACGACGGGCTCGTCGAGCGTCAGGCCGATCCCAAGGACCGCCGGGCGGTGATCCTGGCGCTGACCGATACCGGGCGGCAGCGAGCCCGCGCGATGCGGCGCGATCTGCTTGCGGCCGCGCGCGAGCTCCTGGAGCCGCTGCCGGCGGACCGTCGGGCGTCCGTGGCGGCGGCGCTCGAGGAGCTTCAGGTGCTGCTCCCCGCTCACTCAGCGCGCCGCTGAGACGCCCCGTGCCTCCGGCGCGCCGCGGGCCCGAGACGGCGTGGTCGAGCCGTCGAGGTTCGTGACCCCCAGCTGGCCGCGCCTGCTCGCCGCGCGCAGGCCCAGGACCACGATGGCGAGCGTGAGGAACGACAGCACCGCGCCGGCCAGGAACGCGGCCGGCGTGCCCCAGGCCTCCGCGACGGCGCCGGCGAACAGCCCGCCCAGTGGGGCGGATCCGGCGAAGACGGTCACGTAGAAGCTCATGACCCGACCGCGCAGCGCGTCGGGCGTGTTGGCCTGCACGGTGGCGTTGATCGTGTTGATCATCAGCATGCTGAAGTAGCCCGCGCCCATGATCAGGCCGGCGGCGACCACCAGGCTCTCGGTCGCGGCGATCCCGACCAGCAGCGAGCTGAAGACGAGTCCCCCGCCGATCATCAGGGGGATCGCCCGGCGATTGCCCATGTAGGCGAGCGTCAGCGAGCCCGCCAGCGATCCGACGCCCATCGCCGCGTAGAGGCCGCCATATCCCTCGGGGCCAAGGTCGAGCACCTCCTGCGAGAAGAGCGGCAGCAGGATCTGGAAGTTGAAGCCGAAGGCGGCGACGCCCCCGAGGAGCACGAGGCACCACAGCACGAGCGGCGTGCGAACCGCATACGAGACCCCCTCGCGCAGGCTCTCGAGCACCGGCGGATGCTGCTCCGGCTTCTCGTGCCGGCGGATCTCATGGGGGTTCATCCGCAGCAGGCTGATCAGCACGGCGCCGTAGGTGAGCGTGTTGATGCCCAGGTTGATTGCCACGCCCGCGACGGCTGACCCGGTGGCGCCGGTGCCGATGGCGATGATCACGCCCGCCAGGGCCGGTCCGACGACGCGGGCCGAGTTGAACGCCATCGAGTTCAGGGCGATCGCGTTCGCGAGCAGACGACGCGGCACGAGATCGGGCGCCAGCGACTGGCGCAGGGGCATGTCGACCGCGTTCACCAGGCCGAGCACCAGCGCCATGGCCATGACCATCCAGATCTCGACGACGCCGGTGACGGCGAGGAGGAAGAGGACGAGGGCCTGGCCGGCGGCGGCGGCCTGGGTCGCCATCATCGCCAGCCGCTTGTCGATCCGATCGGCGAACACCCCGCCGAACGGCGCGAGCACCATGGCCGGGCCGAACTGGAGCACGGCGACCAGTCCGAGCTGGATCGGCGAGCCGCCCAGCGAGAGGACGAGCCACGGCAGGCTGACCTGCTGCATCCAGGTCCCGATCAGGCTCACGACCTGGCCGGACCAGTACAGGCGGTAGTTGCGGACGCCGAGCGCCTCGAAGCCGCGGCGGAGCCCACCCAGCGCCGCCAGCAGCGGCAGGACCCTGGGCTGGTCGGAACGCGGCGCGGGGACGAGGTCTGCCACGCGTCAGCCCTCCAGGAAGTTGATCATGCTAACAACTGGAGGTGCAGGCGTCATGCCGCGGCCGGCTCCGCCACCTCGAGCGCGGGCTCCTCGCGGACGTCTTCGACGTGCGCCGCGGCTTCGGCGAAGCGGAGCTTCCAGGCGACGAGCGCCAGCACGGCGCTGGCGGACGCGGCACCGACGCTCAGGGCCACCGGCGCGCCGAACGCCTGCGCCAGCGACCCGGCGAGGATCCCGCCGATCGGCGCGGTGCCCGCGAAGACGGTGACGTACAGGGCCATCACCCGGCCACGGAGCGCATCCGGAACTGCGTTCTGGATCGTGACGTTGATCGTGTTGATCATCAGCATCGAGGCCAGCCCGATCCCGATCACGAGCGCGAAGGCCACCGCGGGTGTGCGCGCGAACCCGAGCGCGAACGTGAGCGCCAGGAACCCGGCACCGCCGCCGAGGATCAGCCGCTTCATCGGCCGCTGCGAGGCCATGAACGCGAGCGCGAGCGAGCCGACCAGCGACCCGGCCCCCATCGCGGCGTACATCGCGCCGTAGCCCTCCGCGTCCATGGCGAGGGCACCGCGCGTGAACAGCGGCAGGAGCGTCTGGAAATTCATTGCCAATGCCGCCGTCCCGCCGAGCAGGACCAGCGGCCAGAGGATCGTCGGCGTGCGTCGCGCGAAGCGCAGGCCCTCGGCGAGGCTGGCCCGCACCGACGGAAAGACCGCCGGTCGATCGGCCCGGTACAGGCGCCCCGGCTCGATCAGCAGCAGGCCGACGATGACCGACACGTAGCTCAGGGCGTTGATCCCGAAGTTGCTCGCCACCCCCAGCGTGGCGATCGTCACGCCGGCCACGGCCGGACCGATGACGCGCGACAGGTTGAACGAGGTCGAGCTCAAGGCGATCGCGTTCACGAGGTCGTCGCGCGGGACGAGCTCGGCGACGAACGCCTGGCGCAGCGGCATCTCGACCGCGCCGACGACGCCCGCGACAAGCGCGAGCGCGTAGATGTGCCAGATCTCGATGACGCCGGCGACGGTCAGCCCGAACAGGATTGACGCCTGCAGCATCGCCACGGCGTTGACCACGATGAGGGTGCGTCGCTTGTCGACGCGGTCGGCGAGGACGCCGCCGAGCGGGGCGACGACCATCGACGGGCCGAACAGGAAGGCCATGACCAGGCCCAGCTGGAGCGGCGAGCCGCCGAGCTGGAGCACGAGCCACGGCAGCGCCACCGACTGCATCCACGCGCCGATCAGGCTGCCGATCTGGCCGAACCAGTAGCGGCGATAGTTCGGATGCCGCATCGCGGCGAGGCCGCGGCCGAGCCCTCGTTCGCGCCCAGCTGGCAGCGACGCCGCCCGGTCCGGGCGGCGCGTCGTGCGTGCCATGGTGGGGACCGCGCCCCGAATTCGGCGCGGCAGCTCGGTCAACGTCATTCGTTAGCAATGCTAACAAATTTTGGTGACTCGGGCAAGGGTGCCCGATGACGAAAGTCGGTTGTCGAGCGACGCTCCGATTGGCATCATGCGCAGCACGAAACGGAACCTGCGTCAGGCCCGACCGGTGCCGGCCAGGGGGAGGAACGCATTCGGACCCCCGGCCCGGCGTTGGCTGCGCGTCGGCTTGGCCGCGACCGTCATCACGTTGGTCGTCAGCCTCTCTCCCAGCGCGACGCAGGCCCCGACGAATGCCGACGAGCCGGTCGTGCCGCTCGGCGACACGACGACACGTGCCAGCCTTCCGATCGCATCCGGCACCGAGCCGGCGGCCGAGCTCATCGTCCCCCCCACGCGGCCAGGGCCGATCGTCGTCGCCGACGAGCCATCGACGGCAAGCGCGGACGTCGCGACCCGCTTCCAGGCCGCACTCGATGCGGCGCGCTACGGCGCCGGGGCGTACGGCGTGACCTTCGCGGCCGTGCGTGACGGACGGTTGGTCTGGTCAGGGAGCAGCGGCGTCGCACGCGACGGGCTGACGCTCCTTCGGCCCAACAGCACGATGGTCATCGGCAGCATCACGAAGACGTTCGTCGCGGCCGCGATCCTCCAGCTCGTCGAGGAGGGCCGGCTCGGACTCGACGACTCGGTGCGGACGCACCTGCCGGAGATCCGCCAGGTGAGCCGGGCGATCACGATCCGCCAGCTCCTCGACCACACGAGCGGCCTGGCCGACGTCTTCAACGACTCGACCCGGCGCGGGCTCGAGGAGCACCCGGAGCGGCCCTGGAGCGCCACACGGCTGTTCGCCTCGCTCCACGCCCCGTGGTACCAGCCCGGCGAGGGATGGGCCTACGCGAACACGAACTACTACCTGCTGGGGATGGTCATCGAGCGCATCACGGGCTCGACA
>CBFGTN010000055.1:0-12610 GCA_965652075.1 uncultured bacterium | reverse complement strand
CGACTGGCGACGTGGCGCGCCGACTCGCGACTGGGTGGGGTCGCGAAACGACTCGATCAGCAGCACGCTCGCGGCAAGCTATCGGCGCGCGAGCGACTCGAACTGCTCCTCGACGAGGGCAGCTTCACGGAAATCGACGCGTTCGTCACGCATCGCGCGAGCGAATTCGGGCTCGACGAAGAGCGATACCTGGGTGACGGCGTCGTCACCGGCTACGGTCGGATCGACGATCGGCTCGTCTTTGTGTACAGCCAGGACTTCACCGTGTTCGGCGGCTCGTTGTCCGAAGCGCACGCCGAGAAGATCTGCAAGGTCATGGACCTGGCGATGGAGAACGGCGCGCCGATCATCGGCCTGTCCGACTCCGGCGGCGCGCGCATCCAGGAAGGCGTCGTCAGCCTCGGCGGCTACGCCGACATCTTCCTGCGCAACACGCTCGCATCTGGCGTCGTGCCACAGCTGTCGCTGATCATGGGTCCGTGTGCCGGCGGCGCGGTCTACTCACCGGCGATCACCGACCTCGTCGTGATGGTCGAGGGGACGAGCTACATGTTCGTGACCGGACCGAACGTCGTGAAGACGGTGACGCACGAGGAGATCGACTTCGAGGGCCTCGGCGGCGCCCGCGTCCACAACGAGACGAGCGGCGTCGCGCACTTCCTCGCCCCTGGCGAGCCGCAGGCGCTCGAGCTGGCTCGCACATTGATCGGGTACCTGCCGCAGAACAACGTCGACCTGCCACCGCGCCGCGAGGCGTGGTCGCCGCCGCGCGTCGACGGCGAAGCGCTCGACGCGCTCATCCCGGACTCGCCGAAGCAGTCCTATGACATGCACCGTGTCATCGCCGGCATCGTGGACGCCGACTCCTTCACCGAGGTGCACGCGGCGTTCGCGCGGAACATCATCTGCGGCTTCGCGCGGGTCGAGGGCCGCAGCGTCGGGATCGTCGCGCAGCAGCCTGAGGTCCTCGCCGGCGTCCTCGACATCGATGCCTCCGACAAGGCGGCACGGTTCGTCCGCACCTGCGACGCGTTCAATGTCCCGCTGCTGACGCTGGTCGACGTTCCCGGCTTCCTTCCCGGTGTCGACCAGGAGCATCGCGGCATCATCCGGCACGGCGCGAAGCTGTTGTACGCCTACTGCGAGGCGACGGTCCCGAAGGTCACGATCATCACCCGGAAGGCCTACGGCGGCGCCTACGACGTCATGAGCAGCAAGCACGTCCGGGGCGACCAGAACTTCGCATGGCCGACGGCGGAGATCGCGGTCATGGGTGTCGAGGGCGCCGTGAACATCATCTTCCGCGATCGCATCGCCGATGCCGACGACGCCGATGCAGAGCGGGCACAGCTCGTCGCCGAGTACGAGGAACGATTCGCGAACCCGTACATCGCCGCGGCCCGCGGCTACGTCGACGAGGTGATCAATCCGTCCGAGTCGCGCGCCCGCGTCGCGGGCGCGCTGGCGATGCTCGAGAACAAGCGTCAATCCGTCCCGCCGAAGAAGCACGGCAACCTGCCGCTTTGAGCGACCCGTCGTCTTTGCGCACGGACACGCCGGCGCCGTTCCGGCGGCTGCTCATCGCGAACCGGGGCGAGATCGCGATCCGCGTCATCCGCGCGTGCCGGGAACTCGGCATCAGCCCGATCGCGGTGCACTCCGACGCCGATGTCGACGCGCTGCACGTGCGCCTCGCGGACCGCTCGGAGCGAATCGGTCCACCGCCGGCCCGCGAGTCCTACCTGTCCATCGAGGCGGTCGTGGACGCGGCGCGTCGCAGTGGCGCCGAGGCGATCCATCCGGGGTACGGGTTCCTGTCGGAGGACGCCATGTTCGCCCGCGCCGTCGAGGCGGCAGGCCTCGCATTCATCGGACCGCCGCCGTCGGCGCTCGAGGCGCTGGGGAACAAGCTCGCGGCGCGACGGTCTTCGGCTGACGCCGGGGTGCCGATCGTGCCGGGCACGACGGTCGCCCTCGAGGACGACGTCGACGCGGTCTCCGCGATCGGCTATCCGGTGATGCTGAAGGCCGCGGCGGGCGGAGGCGGCCGGGGCATGCGGCGCGTCGATCAGGAGGACGAGCTGCGCCCGGCGATCGAAGCCGCGCGCCGCGAGGCGGCGGCCGCGTTCGGCGACGGCACGATCTACGTCGAGCGCCTCGTCGCCCCGGCCCGTCACGTCGAGGTCCAGCTGCTCGGTGATCGCCACGGGGCGCTCGCGGTTCTCGGGGAGCGGGACTGCTCGGTGCAGCGCCGCCATCAGAAGCTGGTCGAGGAATCGCCCTCGCCCGGGATCGACGATGCGACGCGCGACGCGCTCTTCGACTCGGCGCGTCGTGTCGCGAGCACGGTCGACTTCCACAACGCCGCGACGGTCGAGTTCCTCGTCGCCGCCGACGGCAGCCACTACTTCCTCGAGATGAATACGCGTCTCCAGGTCGAGCACGGCGTGACCGAGCTCGTCACCGGGCTCGACCTCGTCGCCTGGCAGATCCGCGTCGCGGCGGGGGAGCGGCTGCCGCCCGAGGTCGTGGACGCGCCGCGCCGCGGACACGCCATCGAGGTGCGGCTCTACGCCGAGGATCCGTATGACGGCTTCCGGCCGACGGCAGGGCGGGTCGGCGCCTGGGTCATGCCAGCCGGTCCCGGGGTGCGCGTCGACGCGGGCATCGAAGCCGACACGGACCTGCGCCCCGAGTATGACCCGCTGCTTGCCAAGCTCATGGTTCATGCCGAGGACCGCGCGGCCGCGATCGATCGGCTGCGCCGAGCCCTCGACGAGACGCTCATCGGCGGACTCCAGACCGATGCAGGATTCCTGCGCTGGCTGGTCGACGATCCGGCATTCGTTGCAGGTGAGTACGACACCGGGCTGATCGCCGACCGGTGGGCCGGCGGACCGCAGCTCGGGACCGAGGATCGTGCCCTGGTCGCCCTCGCCGCGATCGCCGCGCGATCTGCCTCACTCGTCCAGGGATGGGCGCCGGTTCCGACTCGTGGCTCGGCATGGGGCGAGCTCGGCCGCCGCGAGGCGCTCCGCGAGTGACGGACTACGAGGCCCGCGTCGGCGGGGAGCCCGCGACCGCCGCGGAGGGCTGGATCTTCGACTGGGCCGATCCGGCGCACGGCGTCGCGCGACTCACCGATGGGGAGCGCTCAGTGCTTGTCCTTGCGGAAGGACAGGGGAGTGAGTGGATCGTGACGCTCCGCGGACGGCGCATCCCTGTCAGCGTTCGCTCCTGGCGCGAGCGCGTCCTCGCGGAGGCCGAGACGGAGGCGCGGGCGCATGCCGGCCCGATCGAGGTGCGCGCGACGCTGCCCGGCCTGATCGTGGCGGTCGCCGTCGCTGCGGGCGACGAGGTCTCCGACGGCGCGGCGCTGCTCACGATCGAGGCCATGAAGATGCAGAACGAGGTCCGCGCCCCGCGCGCCGGCAGGGTGATCGACGTCGCCGTCGCTCCCGGCCAGACGGTGGCGACCGGCGCTGCGCTCCTCCGCCTTGAGTAGCCCGCGTGCGACAATCGGAGGCCGATGAGCGAGCCCGACGCGCCGGAGCGGCGCCGTCCGCATCGGTCCGCGTCCGGCATCGAGGTCGAGCCGGTCTACGGTCCCACGGACCTCGAGGACTTCGACCCGACCATCGCGCTCGGTGAGCCCGGCGCCTTCCCGTTCACCAGGGGCGTCCACCGTGACGGCTATCGCGGCCGCCCGTGGACGATGCGCCAGTACGCCGGCTTTGGGTCTGCGGAGGAGACGAACCGCCGCTTCCGCTACCTCCTGGAGCGCGGCCAGACCGGGCTGTCGGTCGCGTTCGACCTGCCGACGCAGATGGGCTACGACTCCGACGACCCGATGGCGGTGGGGGAGGTGGGCCGCACCGGCGTGCCGATCGACACGATCGCCGACATGGAGCTGCTGCTCGAGGGGATCGACCCCGCCGAGGTGTCGACGTCGATGACGATCAACGCGACCGCCGCGATCCTGCTCATGCTGTACGAGGCCGTGGCGCGCCGCCGCGGCGTCGATCCGCATCGGCTCCGGGGCACCGTCCAGAACGACATCCTCAAGGAGTACATCGCCCGCGGGACGTACATCTTCCCGCCCGGGCCGTCGATGCGGCTGGTGACCGACACGTTCGCCTATTGCCGGACCGAGCTTCCGGCCTGGAACACGATCAGCATCAGCGGCTACCACATGCGGGAGGCAGGGGCGACGGCGATCCAGGAGGTCGCGTTCACCGTCGCGAACGCGATCGCATACGCCGAGGCGGCGATCGCGGGCGGGCTGGCGTTCGACGAGTTCGCGCCGCGCCTCTCCTTCTTCTTCGCCGCTCATGGCGACCTGCTCGAGGAGGTCGCGAAGTTCCGCGCCGCGCGGCGGACATGGGCGACGGTTGCCCGCGATCGCTTCGGCGCGCGCGACCCGAAGTCGATGGCGATGCGCTTCCACGTCCAGACAGGCGGCTCGACGCTGACGGCGCAGCAGCCGGACGTGAACGTCGTGCGGACGACGGTGCAGGCGCTCGCCGCGGTCCTCGGCGGCACCCAGTCGCTGCACACGAACGCGCTCGACGAGGCCCTCGGGCTGCCGACGCCGGGGACCGCCCGGCTGGCGCTCAGGACTCAACAAGTGTTGTATCACGAGGCCGGTGTCGCCGCGACGGTCGACCCGCTCGCGGGCTCGTACTACGTCGAGACGCTGACGGAGACGATCCACAGCAGCGCGATGGCCGAGCTCGCCCGCATCGACGATCTCGGCGGCACGCTCGTCGCCCTCGAGGCCGGCTACCAGCCCGATGCGATCGGCGACGCGGCCTACGAGGTCCAGCGCGCCGTCGAGGCGGGCGACCGAATCGTCGTCGGCGTCAACGCCTTCACCGACGAGGGTGACGAGCAGCGGCCCGCGCCGCAGGCAATCGACCCGGAACTCGAGGCTCGCCAGGTCGAGCGTACCCGCTCCGTCCGCGCGCGAAGGGACGAGACCGTCGCGGGCACGGCCCTCGCGGCGCTCGCTGCCGCGGCCGTAGGGACGGAGAACGTCCTGCCTCGCATCCGCGCCTGCGTGGAGGCGGACGTCACCCTCGGCGAGATCGCGACCGCCCTTCGTGGCGTATGGGGCGAGCACCGGCCGTGAGCATCGGCCCGATCCACCACGTCGCGATCGTCGTGCGCTCGATCGACGACGCCCTGGCACGCTACCGGGCCCTGTTCGGGCTCGAGCCCGAAGCGGCGCCGATGACGTTTGCGCCGCAGCGCGTACGCCTCTGCTTCCTGGCGACCGGGCCGGATCCCGCCGCCCGCCTCGAGCTCGTCGAGCCGATCGACGAGGAGAGCGGCGTCGCGCGCTACCTCGCCTCGCACGGCGAGGGCGTCCACCACGTGTGCTTCCTCACCGACGACCTGCCGGCGTCGCTTGACGACCTCGCCAGCGCCGAGGCCGAGCTCATCGACCGCGAGCCACGGCCGGGCGCCCACGGCACGGTGGCGTTCGTCCATCCGCGAACGCTCAACGGGGTGCTCTGGGAGCTCCTCGAGCGGAGCTGAACCCGGCGTGAACGCCGGCGCCGACGGGAGTCACGATCGGGCGGCGGACCCTCCCGCCCGCCGCCTAGCCCTCGATCGGCTCTCCGCCGGCGCCAAAGGCGCGAGCGTCGGCTCGTGGATTCGTTCGCGCCGGGTTACGACGAGGCGCGCCCTTATCGTTGCGATAACAGTCGGCGCCGACGATGCGAATCGGCACCGACCCTGAAGGAGACCGCATGACCGTCACCGACACCGCGCTGCGCGGCGTCCCGCTCTTCTCGGGAATGACCGATCGCGCGCTCGACGCGATCGGCGACCTCGTGTCGCAACGCAGCTTCGCCGCCGACGAGGAGCTGACGCGCGAGGGGGAGCCGGGCGACTCCTTCCTCATCATCCGAACCGGCGCCGCAATCGTGCTCGTGGACGGGCGTCAGATCGGCGAGCTCGGGCCGGGGGACTTCCTGGGCGAGATCTCGCTCATCGACGGCGGGCCGAGGACGGCGACGGTCCGGGCGACCGAGCCGATCGACGCGCTCGTCATCGGCCGGGACGACTTCACGACACTGCTCGAGCGCCATCCCGCGGTCCGCCTCGAGCTGCTGATGGCGCTGACGGCGCGCATTCGCCGGTCGGAGGGTGGCCTGACCGCCTAGGGCGGCTGACCGTCAGCCGACGCCGGCCTCGCGGAGCAGCCGCGGGATGTGCGATGGCGAGTCTGCGACGCGGACGCCGGCCTCCTCGAGCGCGGCGCGCTTCGACTCGGCGGTGCCGCCGCCGGTGGTCGAGATGATCGCGCCGGCATGGCCCATCCTGCGTCCGGGGGGCGCGGTGCGACCGGCGATGAACGCCGCCATCGGCTTGCGCACCTCGCGGGCGACGAAGGCCGCCGCCTTCTCCTCCTCCTCGCCGCCGATCTCGCCGATCATGACGATCGCCTCGGTCTCCGGGTCCTGGTTGAACAGGTCGAGCGCGTCGATGAAGCTCGTGCCGACGATCGGGTCGCCGCCGATTCCGAGGGTCGTCGTCTGGCCCATGCCCGCATCGGTCATGGCCTGAACGACCTCGTAGGTCAGCGTCCCGGATCGCGAGACGAGGCCGACCGGGCCACGGGCGTGGATGGTGCCCGGGATGATGCCGACCTTCGCCTCGCCCACGGACGTCAGGCCGGGACAGTTCGGTCCGATGAGGCGGACGCCCTTCGCGCGAAGGACGTGAAAGACCGTGAGCATGTCGAGGGCCGGGACCCCCTCGGTGATGCAGATGACGAGCGGCACCCCGGCGTCCGCGGCCTCGAGCATCGCGTCGGGCGCAAAGGCCGCCGGGACGAAGATGCACGAGGCATTCGCGCCCGTCTGGGCGACCGCGTCGGCGACGGTGTCGAAGACGGGCACGCGCCCGTCCAGGGCCGATTGGCCGCCCTTGCCCGGCGTGACCCCGGCGACGACGTTCGTGCCGTACTCGAGCATCGCGGTCGAGTGGAATGCGCCCTCCCGTCCGGTGATGCCCTGGACGAGCAGCCGCGTGTCGCCGTTGACGAGGATGCTCACGCGCGCGCTCCGGCGCCGCGGGCGGCCTCGACGGCCTTCGCCGCGGCATCGTCGAGCGAGTCGGCCGTGATGAGGTTGGCCTCGGCCAAAATCGGCTTCGCCTCCTCCGCGTTCGTCCCGACGATGCGCACGACCATCGGCACCTCGCGGGTCAACGATCCGCGCGCCTCGACGATGCCTCGCGCGACCTCGTCGCCCCGGGTGATCCCGCCGAAGATGTTGATGAGGATGGCCCTGACGTTCGGGTCGTCCAGGATGATCCGGAAGGCGGACGCCACCCGATCGGCCTTGGCGCCACCGCCGATGTCGAGGAAGTTCGCCGGCTCGCCGCCGGCGAGCTTGACGAGGTCCATCGTCGTCATCGCCAGCCCGGCGCCGTTGACCATGCAGCCGATGTCGCCGTCGAGCTTGATGAAGCTGATGCCCGCCTCGCGCGCCGCGACCTCCGACGGCTCCTCCTCGTTCAGGTCGCGCATCGCCTCCAGGTCAGGGTGGCGGGGGAGCGCGGAGTCGTCGAGCACGATCTTCGCGTCCAGCGCGAGGAGCCGGCCGTCATCGGTCACGACGAGCGGGTTGATCTCCGCGAGGTCGGCGTCGGACTCGACGAAGGACCGATACAGCCCGCGGCAGACCAGAGCGAAGTCTTTCCGCAGCTCCGCCGGAATGCCGAGGAAGAAGCCGATGCGCCGCACCTCGTGCTCCTGGAGGCCGATGAGGGGGTGGAGCGGCAACCGGAGGATGGCCTCCGGGTTCGTCCGCGCCGTCTCCTCGATCTCGACGCCGCCCTCGGCGCTGGCGATGACGGTGATCGCCTTGGCGGCCCGGTCGAGGATGAGCCCGACGTAGTACTCCTTCGCGATCGCCGCCGCGGGCGCCACGAGCACCGTCTTCACGATCGTGCCCTTGATGTCGAGGCCGATGATCTCGCGGGCTCGCTCCGCCGCCTCGTCCGGCGTGGCGGCGAGCTTCACGCCGCCGGCCTTGCCGCGGCCACCGACCAGCACCTGGGCCTTCACGACCACGGGCCCGCCGATGCGCTCGGCCGCCGCGCGCGCGTCGTCGGGCGTCGTGGCCGTCTCGCCGGCGAGCAGTGGCACGCCGTGGCGGGCGAGGATCTCCTTCGATCGGTGCTCCTGGAGCTTCAATCCCGTCTCCTGCTTCGTGGCGCCGGCGCACGCTCGGGAGGCCTTGGGAGCCGGCGCGGGGAGGATGCCGATTGTACCGGCCGTGCCCCGGCGATGGTTGACGCTGCATCGGTCCGAATCGACACTGATCGCTCCGCGTCCGCCGCACCTCTGCGGTGTCTCGTCGGGCAACGGAGGGGCCGCTCGTGAGTGGATGCCGCTCGCGCCTTCGCCGACGCCGCTGGGCGGGCGGTGCCGGCGCCGCGATCGCGGTGCTCGCGCTCGCGGCTCCGGGCGCGGCCGCGACCCTGGCGTCGGACTGGCAGCGCATCGAGCCGCCCGGCGCCGGCTCTCCGTCGGCGATCCGCTCGGTGACGAACGTCAGCGGCCGGTGGGTGGCGGTCGGCTCGGCGGGCTCGCCGCCGCAGGCGGCCGTCTGGACCTCGACGGACGGCGCGGACTGGGTGCGGGCGGACGACGTCGAGGTCACTCCCGACAGCGTCATGCGCGACGTCACCCCGGGCGCTCCGGGCTACCTGGCCGTCGGCTCGGTCGGCGACGACGGCGCGATGTGGTCCGGCCTGCCCGATGGCATGGGCTGGCGTCGCGTCCTCGTGGCGAGCTTCCTGGGGCGCCGGCTGAACGCCGTCGAGGGCACCTGGGCTGGACCGATCGCTGTCGGGCACGATCCAGGCACCGGCCAGGCGGCGATCTGGCGCTTCGACGGCAACGTGTGGAGCCTCCTCCCGCAGACCCCGGACTTCGACGGCATCGAGCTCTTCGGCATCGCGACCGGCAGCTTCCAGCTGCTCGCGGTCGGGGAGGACCTGCGCGACGGGTCGGGGGCGGCGCTGATCAGTGACGACGGGATCACCTGGACGCGCTTCGCCCCGGCCGAGGTCGACGGCCTCCGGCTTCGCGACGCCGACTGGGGAGGGAACGGCTTCACGCTCGCCGGCTCGCGCGATGCCGGCGGCCAGCGCTTCCCGGCGGTCTTCACCGTCGGGACCGATGCGCTCCAGGAGCAGGGCGTCACCGACGCTCCGTTCGGCGAGCTCGCCACCGTCGGCTTCTCGGGAACCGGCGGGATCGCGGTCGGCGCCGCGACCGGCGGCGATGCCGTGATCCTGGAGTCGGACGGCGGTGCGACCTGGTCCCGCGTCCAGGATCCGACCGGGCGATTCGCCGACGCCGGGATGGGCGACGTCGACCGCGGCGGCGCGGCACTCGACGTCCTGGTGGCCGGAGGCTGGTCGGGCAGCGGCGGGCCGGACGCGCCCGACGCCCGAGCCGCGATCTGGACGACCGCGGCCGGCTCGTCCCGCAGCTTCGAGACGGTGGTTCCGGGCCCGTTCGACATCTCGACCGATCCTGTCGTGATCGCGACGGGCGTGGCCGTGGCGGCCGGGACCGCGCTGCTCATCCCGTTCCCGGGCGCGCTCTTCAACTCGACGCTCGAGGCGAACGCCGACGAGGTGGGGTCGTGGTTCCGTGGGATCGGGCGTCGCTTCGATCGCCTCCGCCGCGGGCCGACGAGCGGCCGAGGCTTCTGGCAGGGCCCGCTCGGCATCGTCGCATTCCTGCTGCTGAGCGCCGTCATCTACGCGCTGCTCGACCCCTCGTTCGGCCTCGATCTCCACTCGCTGTGGCTCGTGCTCGGCCTCCTCGCCGGTCTCCTGATCACGAGCCTGATCTTCGCCCTGCCGACGGCCGCCTACCGGTTCGCGAGGTTCCGGGACCGGCCGGCCATCCGGACGCTGCCGTGGACGATCGTCATCGCGATCGGCTGCGTGCTCCTGACCCGGCTGACCGCGTTCCAGCCGGGCTACCTGTACGGCCTGCTCATCGGCTTCACGTTCGCGAGCGAGCTGTCGGTGCGCGACGAGGGGCGGGCGACGGCGATGGCATCGGCATGGGTCATGATGCTGACCGTTGCCGCCTGGTTCGGCCTCGCGATCGTCCGCGGCTCGACCGACTCGGATGGTCCGATGGCGACGATCGGGGCGACCGCGCTCACGACGGTCGTCGTCGCCGGGTTCGAGGGCCTCGTCTTCGGACTGCTGCCGCTTCGGTACCTGCCCGGCGCCGCGGTCTTCGCCTGGAGCCGCCGGACGTGGACCGCGCTCTTCGCCCTCAGCGCATTCGGCTTCCTCCACGTCCTCGTCAACCCGCAGAGCGGGTACCTTGCCGACTCGACGCGAACCCCCATGCTGACGATCGTGATCCTCTTCGCCATCTTCGGACTCGTCAGCGTCGGGCTGTGGTCGTACTTCCGGTTCCGGCCCACCCCGCGGCAGCCCGCCGCTTAGGCGATGTCGTTCGCAGCCTCGGCACCGATGGGGGATGTCATCCGCAACCCGGCGATGCTGCGCGTGCAGGCGTCGTGGGTGCTCGGCAACGCCGCGCAGTGGACGTTCCTCGTCAGCCTGCTGGTCTTCGCGTACGACGCCGGCGGGGTCGTGCTGGCCGCGATCGTCAGCACCGCTCGGATCCTCCCGGCCGCCGTCCTCGCGCCGCTCGTCAGCACGCTGGCCGACCGCATCTCGCCGGCGCGTGTCCTGCGCCTGGCGAACGCCGGTCGCGTGCTCGCAGTCGGGATGTCTGCGGCCGTCCTTGCCATGGACATGGCGCCGGTCCTCATCGTCGCCGGGGCCATCGTGGAGGGCGTCCTCGGGGCGGTCGTCCGGCCGGCCACGATGGCATTGCTCCCCGCGATCGCCCGCTCTCCCGAGGAGCTCGTGGCCGGGAATGCGGTCACGAGCACGGGCGAGGCGGCCGGCACGCTTGTCGGGCCGGCGGTCGGCGGCGCGCTCCTGGCCATCGGCGGCCCGCTCGCCGGCTTCGTCGGCGCGACGGTCGGGATCGCCGCGGCAGCGGTCGTGATCCCGGTCGCCGGGGTGCCCGACCTGCCGCGCTCGGCCGATCAGCCTGACCGAAATGCGTGGGCCGAGGTCACGGGGGGCTTTCGCGCGCTCGTGACGTATCCCTCGGCGGGGCTGCTCATCGGTCTGCTCTCGGTGCAGACATTCGTTCGCGGCGTCCTGACGGTCCTCCTCGTCGCGGTCTCGGTCGAGCTCCTCGGGCTCGGCGACGCCGGCGTCGGCTTCCTCACCTCTGGCCTCGGGGCGGGGGGGCTCGTGGGAGCGGCGGCGTCGATCGGACTCGTCGGGTCGCGCCGCCTTGCCCTGCCGATCACGCTGGCGCTCGCGGCGTGGGGGATTCCGGTGGCCCTCCTGGGGATCATCCCCGTCCCGTGGTTCGCCTTCGTCCTCCTCGGAGCCATCGGGATCGCGAACGCGATCCTCGATGTCGCGGGGCTCACGCTCGTCCAGCGCCTGGTCCCCAACCGCGTCCGCGCTCGCGTCTTCGGAGCCCTCGAGGGGATCGTGTCACTGACCCTCGCGCTCGGATCGCTCGTCGCCCCATGGCTCGTCGACGCCGTGGGCCTCGAGGGCGCGCTGATCATCGCGGGCGCCATCCTTCCGATCCTCGCCGCGATCACTGCAGTGCCGGTCGGTCGCGCCGACGCTGCCGCCGTCGTTCCGCACGAGCAGGTGGCGCTCCTGAACGGCATCCCGATGTTCCGGCCGCTCGGCATGACGACGATCGAGCTCCTCGCCGGCAGCATGCGGCCCGTCGAGTTCGAGGTCGGCGCGGACCTGATGACCCAGGGCCAGTCAGGTGACGCCTACTACATCCTCACCGGCGGCACGGCGAGCGTCCTGCAGGACGGCGCCCGCATCCGGCGGCTGGAGGCGGGGGACGGCTGTGGCGAGATCGCGCTTCTCAGGGACGTGCCGCGAACCGCCTCGGTCGTCGCCGACAGCCCGGTCGCGGCCTTCCGCCTCGACCGCGACGCGTTCCTCGCGGCGGTGACGGGGACGTCGGCGAGCCGAGCGGCCGCGGATCGGCTCGTGTCCGACCGGCTTGCCGCGACACCGCGCTAGCCAACGCCCCTCGAACCCGGCCGCCCTACACTGCGTCTCGCACCGGCCGACGCTGTGAGCGGCCGCAGCTGGAGACGTACCGCGTGACCTACACCGTCACCCTGATCCCCGGCGACGGGATCGGTCCAGAGCTCGCCGAGGCGGCCAGGCGCGTGCTCGAGGCGACCGGCATCGGCTTCGAGTGGGACGTCCAGGAGGCCGGGGAGGCGACGATCGCCGCCGAGGGCACCCCGCTGCCGGACCGGGTCGTCGAGTCGATCCGCACCAACGGCGTGGCGCTCAAGGGGCCGATCACGACGCCGGTCGGGTCGGGCTTCCGATCGGTCAACGTCGGGCTGCGCCAGGCGCTCGAGCTGTACGCCAACGTGCGCCCGGCGCGGACGATGCAGGGCGTCGAGACGCGCTACGAGGGCGTCGACCTGATCATCGTCCGCGAGAACACCGAGGACCTGTACGCGGGGATCGAGCATCG
>CBFGTN010000054.1:0-13067 GCA_965652075.1 uncultured bacterium | reverse complement strand
CCGATCACCGTCTGGTGCAGCAGGACGTGGTTCAGGACGCTGCCGAGCGAGTACTTCGTGTCCTCGCGGCCGCCGGCCTCCTCGATCGCCTCGCTGATCGCGATGCCGAGGCTGCCGGTCGAGTCCGGATCCTCGGCGAGGACCGCCCGTCCGGCGTTCGTCTCGGTCGACGGTGACGGGACGACCGTCGCGCCGAACGACTCGATGAAGCTTCGCCGATACGGCTTCTGCTCGTAGCTGACCCGAACCATGAAGACCTTCGTCTCCAGCCCGAAGAGGCTGCCCGCGAAGGCGAGGGCGCTCCCCCACTGCCCGGCGCCCGTCTCGGTGACGAGGCGCGTGACGCCCTCGGCTCGGTTGTAGAAGGCCTGGGCAATCGCCGTGTTCGGCTTGTGGCTGCCGGCGGGGCTGACGCTCTCGTTCTTGAAGTAGATCCGCGCCGGCGTGTCGAGGGCCTTCTCGAGCGCCGTGGCCCGCTGGAGGGGCGTGGGCCGGTAGATCCGGTACGCCTCGCGCACCTCCTCCGGGATCTCCACCAGCGGGTCCGCGCTCACCTCCTGGCGGATGAGCTCCATCGGGAACAGCGGCGCGAGCATCTCGGGCCCGATCGGCTCGCGCGTGCCGGGGTGAAGCGGTGGCGGCAGCGCCTCCGGCAGGTCGGCGGCGATGTTGACGTAGTGCGTCGGCAGCTCTGCCTCAGGCAGCACGAAGCGACGCTGGGTGCGGGAGATGGTGACCGTCATCGGTCTGGCCTCCAGTGAGAACAACGCGACCCCTTCGCCTCAACGGGCGAGGGGGTCATCTCACGGTGCCACCGTTGTTCCCCGGGCTGTTCTCATTCCCGGGCTCGATTCGACCACGGAGCCCGGTCAGGAGCTCGATGGCCTCGGCCTCGCTATCGGTGCCTCTCCGCCGACGGCTAGTTGGTCGAACAGCTCGTCCGTTCGCCGCCGGAGCTCGCGGGTCCATTCACCGGTCGCGCCGCCGCCGGGGTCTCAGCCTTCCCGGCTCCCTGTGGGCTCGCCTGACGCGGGTACTCGTCCCGGTCGTCGCCGTGTTCGGTTGTGCGCGGCACCGTAGGCCGCGTCCGCGGGCGGTGTCAAGGCCGCGAGCGCCCCGAAGCGCTGGCACGCCCTCTGCGCATCCGGTGGCAGGAGGTATGTCATGGACCAGCAGAAGGGCCAGTACGAAGGCACCGACTACGTGTGCGACAACTGCGGCTGCGAGATCATGGTGAAGCACACCGGGGACCACTCGAAGCACATCAGCCAGGGCTACATCTGCCGATGCGGCATCGAGATGCGCCTCGAGCACACAGAGGTCGGTGCCTCGCGATGACCGCACCCGAGCGAGATCGAACTGACGCGCCCTCCGAGCTCGAAGGCGGCGGGACCGAGCAGACCTGGGGACAGGGCGAGGGGCGCCACGATCCGACGATCCCGGGCGGCGGCACGTCGCGGACGCAGGGGGAGACCGTCGGGCCGGAGCAGGAGCCGACCACCGTGGGCGACCAGGACCCGGCGAACCGAGACCCGCGGCCGGACGGGCCGATGACGCAGCCCATCGACCACGAGGACCCAGACGACTCGGCGTCCTGAGCGACGGACGCGCGGGGCTACAGGATGTCGTGCTCGCGAGCCGCGAAGGTCCGACCCGGGCTGAACGGGTTGTCGGCCGCGTCCGCCGCGCCGGTGATGAGATCCACGACGCGTCGGCTGCCGCCGGTGCCCGCCATGATCCCGTGCCCTGAGTAGCCGCCGTTGAGGTACAGCCCGTCCGGGCCGGCCTGGCCGAGGTACGGCCGCCGGTCGGGCGTCACCTCGTACTGGCCGGCCTGCAGGTACCAGTGCGCGGTCGGCGCGCCATCGGTCCAGACGTCGCGCCAGAACGGCGCGACGTGCGCCAGCCCGTGATCCGAGCTCGGGTCCAGGAGGCCGAAGGCCCAATCGTGCTCGACCGGCACCGGGTCGTGCGGCTCGCTCGGCGTGGTGCCGGCCTCGGTGAAGAGCGCGATCGCGCCGTCGAGGAACGGGCGCCAGTGCGCGGCGCTCTCCTCGTGGATCGTCATCGGCGCGTCGGCGGGCACCTCGGGCAGCCACGGCACGATCAGCTTCTGGCGCCGGGTCGGACGAAGCTCGACCCCGATGCCCGCGAGGCCGGCGGTGTGCGCGAGAAACGGACCGGTGGCGACGACGACGGTGTCCGTCGCCACCTCGCCGCGGGCCGTCCGGACGCCACGGACCCGGTCGCCGTCGACGACGATCTCGTGGGCGCCGGCGTGGGTGACGAACGTCGCGCCGCCGGTGGCGGTGGCTTCCGGAATGCCGGCCGCGCTCGAGGCGGCCGCGGCGAATCCGATCGCGAGCCGCTTCGGATCGAGCCAGCCGTCCCCGGCGCGGTAGCGGGCGCCGCGGACCTCCGGCGAGAGCCACGGCCATCGTGCGCGAGCCTCGTCGCCGGTCAGGAGCTCGACGTCGGTCAGGCCCCACTCGCGCTGACGCGCGACGAGGCTGCGAGATCGCTCGACGGTCGCATCGGTCAGCGAGCAGAAGAGGTAGCCGCCGTGGCGCAGGCCGAGGTCCCAGCCTGCGAGTCCGGTTCGGGCCGCGAAGTCGTCGAACAGGTCGACACCCTCGCGGACGACCTCGATCTCCTCCGGGTTGTCGAACTGCAGGCGGAAGGCGCCGGTCGACACCGGCGTCGTCAGCGTCGCGAGGGCCGCGCGCCGCTCGAGCACGACAACCGACAGGCCCGCCCGCGCGGCGAAGAAGGCGGTCGCGCAGCCGATGACCCCGCCGCCGATCACGACGACGTCGGCGGTGGCTGGTGGGGCGTCCGCACTTCGGACCGTCGGGGCGGCGCTCACCACGTGAGTCTAGGTCGCTAGCATCCGCGCATGAGCCCAACGGAGCGCGCCGACGTCGTCATCGTGGGTGGCGCCATCATCGGCTCGTCGGTCGCGACGTTCCTCGCCGACCGGCCGGACTTCGATGGACGCATCGTCGTCGTCGAGCGCGACACGACCTTCCGCACCTCGTCGACGACGCTCTCGGCGGCCAGCATCCGGCTCCAGTTCAGCACGCCGCTGAACGTCCAGATCAGCCAGTTCGGCGTCGAGTTCATCAAGGCGCTGGACCGATACCTCGCCGTCGACGGGCACGTGCCGGAGATCGACTTCGTCGAGAACGGCTACCTGTTCCTCGCCACCGACGCCGGCCGCTCGACGCTCGAGCACAACCACGCCGTGCAGCGCGAGCTCGGGGTGCCGGTCGAGCTGCTCGCGCCGGCCGAGCTCTCGGCGCGGTTCGACTGGCTCCGGACCGATGACATCGCGCTCGGCTCCCTGGGGCTGGCGGGCGAGGGCTGGTTCGATGCCTACGCCCTGCTTCAGGGCTTCCGGCGCAAGGCCCGCTCCCTCGGCGTGGAGGAGCGCATCGGAGAGGTCGAGGCCATCGAGGTCGACGGCAGCCGCGTGGCCGGCGTGCGCCTGACCGATGGGTCCGAGATCGCCGCCGACTGGGTCGTGAACGCGGCCGGGCCACGGGCGGCCGACGTCGCCGCCATGGCCGGCGTCGAGCTCCCGGTCCGACCGCGCAAGCGGATCGTGTACCACCTCGAGTCGCCGGTCAGCCTCGGGGCGGCCCCGCTCACGATCGACCCGACGGGCATCTACTTCCGGCCCGAGGGCCCGGCGTACGTCAGCGGCTGGTCACCGCGCGACGGCGAGCCCGACCCCGACACCCTCGACCTCGTCGCGGACCGCGCGCCGTTCGAGTCGCTCGTGTGGCCGGCGCTCGCCCACCGCGTCCCGGCGTTCGACCAGCTCCGCCTCCTCGACGCATGGGCGGGGCACTACGAGGTGAACACGCTCGACCACAACGCGATCGTCGGGCCGCATCCACGCCTCACGAACCTCATCCTCGCCAACGGCTTCAGCGGCCACGGCCTGCAGCAGGCGCCGGCGGTCGGGCGCGGCCTCGCCGAGTGGATCGCGACCGGGCGCTACGAGACGCTCGACCTCGCGCCGCTCGGGTACGACCGGATCGAGCGCGAGGAGCCGATCCGCGAGCTCAGCGTGATCTGAGCCGGCCTCAGAGGCAGCCGACGTCCTGCGGGTGGGGATCGCGGAACGTCACCTCGTTCTTCGGCGGGCCCTCGATGAGCTCGCGCGTGTCGATGATCACGACGCCGTCGGCATCGATCCGCACCGGGAAGCGGTCCATGCCCCGCGGCGCCGGCCCGAGCTCGAGCTTCTCGCCGATGATGTTGTACGTGCTCTGGTGGCAGTAGCACTGGAACCGATCGGTGCTCTCGCAGGCGGCCGGGATCATGCACCCGAGGTGCGGGCACTTGCGCCAGAGCGCGAGCAGCTGCGTGGCGCTTGGAGTGGGCGTGACGGCCTCGTCCCCGAGCGCCATCGCCTGTGCGGCCGGAACGTTGACGACGAACGCGCGGGCGGGCCGGAACTCGAACGGCGTGCCGCGAGCCCAGTTCGGGAACTGGCCGTTGATCTGCGCCAGGGTGCCGACCCTGTGCTCGACGCCAAGGCCGTCCCCGGGACCGGGCCAGAGCATCGCCAGGGTGGCGCCAAGGAACTCGAGCGAGAGGAGCCCGACTCCCGCCCCGAGCATGCGCCGCATGAAGGATCGCCGGCTGAGTTCCTGCGGATCGAGCATGGGTCCAGCACCTCGTCGGGGCCGGCGGCACCCTCATGAAGCCCCTCGCTCACCGGGCGGGCAAGGGTCGGATGTCCCCCGCCGAGCGGGACGCCGCTACGGGTGCTCGAGCGGGGCGCCGAGCCGCTGGCGCTCCGCGGCGACGGCCTGCTCCGACGGCCCACGGGGCACGCGCCACGCGACGACGATCGCCAGCAGGGCGACGATGGCCATGATCGCGAACACGATGCCGATCGCCCGCTGCAGATCGAGCGCGCCCGCCTCCGACACCGCGACGACCGCCCCGCCAACGCCCGCGCCGTACGCGGTCCCGAGCGTGAACATCAGCTGCAGCGCGGCGGAGCTGAAGCCCTCCTCGCCGGGCGTGGAGGTCTCGAGCATGAGCAGCGCGAGCATCGAGTAGGCGAGGCCCATGCCGAGGCCGGCGACCGCCCAGCCGACGGCCGCGATGAGCACCGGCACGTCCGGGACGAGGACGGCCGAGGTGATGCCGATGCCGGCGGCGATGAACCCCGCGCCGGAGACGACGAGCGTCCGGCGCATGCCCGCTCCCGCCGCCCGGTCCTGGAGCCATGATCCGGCGGTCCAGGTCACGGCCGCGGCAGAGAGGGCGATGCCGCCGAGCGTCACGCTGCCGCCCCGCAGCTCCACGACGCTGAGCGGGACGTACGCCTCGGTGCCGAAGAACGCGAACGCGACCGCGAAGATCGCGATCACGACCGATGGGCGGCCGGGCGCGAGACGAAGGCTGCCCTTCGGCAGGAGATGGCGGAGGCTGCTCAGCCCGAGCCACGTGCCGGCGATCGCCAGCGCGAGCGACGGCAGCGACGCCCCGATCGACAGGGCGCCGAGCAGCATCGTCGAGCCGATCGCGAGGCCGAAGGCGTCGACGGCGCGGCGACGATCGCTGCGCGGCGGCTCGCCGGTGCGCGCGGCCGGGCCCAGCGGCGCCAGCCGCAGGTAGAGCGCGAACCCCATGAGCAGCACCGCCGGAACGATCGCCAGGAACACCCAGCGCCATCCGACCGTGTCGCTGGCGAGCCCCGCCAGGGCCGGACCCACGAGACCGGGAACGACCCACGCGCTCGAGACGAGCGCGATCATCCGCGGCGCCGCCGTCGGCGGATAGGCACGGGCGATCGCCGCGTAGACGACAGAGCCGAGCGCGCCGCTGCCGAAGCCCTGGATCGCCCGCCCGGCGATCACGATCGGCATGCTCGGCGCGAGGCCGGAGATGAGCATTCCAGCGGAGAACAGCAGCGTCCCGACCGCCAGCGCCCGCGCCGGTCCGCGCCGGTCCGCATCGGCCCCGGCGAGGGTGATACCGACGATGTTCGTCAGCCAGAAGGCGCTGAACGCCCAGCCGTAGAGCTGGAGGTCGCCGAGCTCGTCGGCCATCGCGGGCAGGACGGTCGGAACCGCCATGCCCTCGAACGCGGCAGCGGTGACGAGGCCGATGAGCGCGACGGTCAGGAGCCGCCGCTCCGGCGCCCAGGTGCCGCCGGTCACTCGACGACCGCGGGCCCCAGGAGGAGTGGCGATCCGAGCTTCGCCTCGTAGCGCGGCCGGAAGCGATCCGCGTTGTACATCGTCGCGACGTCGAGCTGGCGACCGCCCCGCTCCGGCAGGGGCGCGTGCTCGTAATTGCCGTCGCGGACGGCGACCATGCGCCCGACCCTGCCGTCGGCCAGGAGGTCGACGGCGATGTTCGCGAACGTGATCGCCACCAGCTGGTCGAGCGCGTCCGGGTCGCCCGAGCGCAGGTCGTAGGTCAGGTCGCTGTGCACCGTCTCGACGCCGGTCCGCCGCTTGATCTCGTCGGCGAGCACGATGCCGACGTCGGCCTTGTGGCGGTGGCCGTACGCATCGGCCTCGCCGACCTCGCCGAGGTGCCCGCCGTGCCACATCGCGCCCTCGCTGGTGATGACGAAGGCATACCCGGATGGGTTCAGGCGGCGGTCGTCGGCGAGGATGTCCGCCAGCCGATCGAGGTCGAACGGCGCCTCCGGGATCACGCAGCGCGCGCTCGTGACGTAGGCGGCGTACCAGGCCGTGTAGCCGGAGTTGCGTCCGAAGATCCGGAAGACGCCGATGCGCTCGTGGCTGCCGAGCGTCGTGCGCTGCCGGTTGATGAGCTCCTTCGCGCGCGTGACGGCGGTCGAGAAGCCGATGCAGTACTCGGTCCCGGGAACGTCGTTGTCCATCGTCTTCGGGATGGCGACCACCGGAAAGCCCTCGCGGCCAAGCCGGGCCGCGTAGCTCAGCGTGTCGTCGCCGCCGATCGCGACGAGCGCCTCGATCCCGAGGCGGTCGAGGTTGTCCACGACGATCGGGGTCAGGTCGTAGCGGCCCTCGGCCACCTCGAGCGCGTCGACGCGGTCGCGCGGGATGGACTCGGGAAGCCCGTCACGGCCCATGGCCGAGGGGTTCGTGCGCGAGGTGTGGAGCACGGTGCCGCCGGTCCGATCGATCGTGCGCGTGTTCGAGCGGTCGAGACGCCGGATGTAGCCGCCACCATCCTCCAGCGCGGGGTCGACATGGGTCAGGCCCTGCCACCCGCGACGGATGCCCATCGCATCCCAGCCCATCTCGGTTGACCGATACACGACGCTCTTGATGACCGAGTTGAGGCCCGGGACATCGCCGCCGCCGGTGAGGATCGCGATGCGTTTCATCTCGTCATCGGCCATGCTGCCAGATCGGCCACCGGTTTGTGAAAGAGAGCGAAATCTGGCAGAATGTGGCCCCGCACCGGAGTTCCCGCCCTGTGACCTCGACCCCGACACGCCAGCGCCGTTATGTGACGTGGCGCCTCCCGGACCGCCACTTCAGCAAGGTGCACCTCATCGGTGAGCCCGGCTCGACGATCTGCGGACGCGCACTGCCGCGCGCGATCGGCCAGCCGAAGGCCCCGATCCCCGACTCGGAGATGTGCCAGGACTGCGACGCCCAGGGCTGAGACCCCGTTCATGACGGAGACACCGACCGCCGACACGACCGGCGGTCGGTTCGTTTTCCCGGCCATCGCACTCCCGGCCGATGCCCTCGTCGTGCTCGTCGGCATCGCGGCCAGCGGCAAGACGACGTTCGCCGCGAAGCACTTCGCGCCGACCGAGGTCATCTCGTCGGACGAGTTCCGCGCGCTCATCGCCGACGATCCCTCCGCACAGGGCGCGACCGACGACGCCTTCGACCTGCTCCATCGGCTGCTCGAGATGCGCCTGCGACGCGGACGCCTGACCGTGGTCGACGCCACGAACGTCGAGGACTGGGCGCGGGCCGAGCTGCTGCGTACGGCAAAGCGGCACCGTCGCCCGGCGGTTGCGATCGTCCTCGACGTGCCGATTGACGTCGCCCTGGAGCGGAACGCTCGACGCGCGGCTCCACGGCCGCCGCCGTCCGCCCTCCGCCGCCAGCACCGATGGCTCGCGGAGTCCCTGCCGGCGCTGAACCGCGAGGGGTTCGCCGCCGTCCACGTCCTCGGGTCGGTGGCCGAGGTGGACGAAGTCCGACTGGAGCGTTCGCCGCGCGTGCCCTGATCGTTGGCCGAGGGAACGATTGCGGTTGACACAATAGTTATGGCGGTCATAATGATCCGCCGATGACCATGTCCACCGCCGCACCCACCGACCGCGCCGCCGAGATCGTCGAGGCGCTGGCCCCGCTGCTCGCCCACCATCGTCACCGCTGGGCGGCGCGCTGCCAGGCGCACGGCCTGTCGATCGTCGGCTTCCAGGTGCTGGCGCTGCTGGAGATGCACGGCGGCATGCCGATGACCCGCCTCGCCGACGAGCTCGGCGTCGCACTCCCGAACGCGACCGGCATCGTCGGGCGCCTCGTCGAGCGCGGCATCGTCGCGCGCGCGGACGACGCGCAGGACCGTCGACGGGTCCTCGTGACCCTGACCGATGACGGCCGCCGCGTGATCGCCGAGATGGAGGCTGGCCGGCGCGAGCGGATGTCGCGCCTCTTCTCGGTCATGACCGACGAGCAGCAGCGACGCCTGCTGCAATCCGTGAAGGACCTCCACGCCGCGGCGCAGCGGCTCGAGGCCGAGACAAGGAAATCGCTGACCGCATGACCACCGCACAGACCGCGATCGACGACGCCCCGGTGCACGTCGACCATCGAGCACGGATCGAGATCCTCATCGCGATCATGCTCACGCTCTTCCTCTCCGCGCTCGACCAGACGATCGTGGGGACGGCGCTGCCGACGATCGTCACCGACCTGTCCGGCAATCAGCTCTACGTGTGGGTCGTCACCGTCTACCTGCTCACCGCGACGGTCAGCGGTCCGATCTACGGCAAGCTGTCGGACCTCTTCGGGCGACGGCCGATGATGATGATCGGCGTCAGCCTGTTCCTTCTCGGCTCACTGCTCTGCGGCCTGAGCCAGGAGATGTGGCAGCTCATCGCGTTCCGCGGCCTCCAGGGCCTGGGTGCCGGCGCGATCTTCCCGATCTCGCTCGCGATCATCGGCGACCTGTTCAGCCCTCGCGAGCGCGGCCGCTACCAGGGGCTGTTCGGCGCGATGTTCGCCGTGGCGTCGATCATCGGCCCGGCGCTGGGTGGCTTCATCACCGACTCGATCAGCTGGCACTGGGTCTTCTTCGTCAACCTGCCGCTCGGCCTCGTCGCGCTGTTCGTCCTCTGGCGGCTGCTGCCCGCGGTGCGCCATCCGGAGGCGGTGCGCTCGATCGACTACTGGGGCGCGGCGGTCTTCGCGGCGGCGATCGTCCCGTTCCTCATCGGCCTGACGAACAAGCAGACCGGTGAGTGGACCGATCCGCTCGTCGGCGGCCTGATCCTGCTGGGCGTGGTGCTCGGCGCGGTCTTCGTGTGGATCGAGTCGCGCGCCGTCGAGCCGATCATCCCGCTCTCGCTGTTCCGCAATCGGACCGTGGCCGGCTCGATCGCGGCGACGATGCTCGTCACGTTCGGCTTCTTCGGCGCGATCGTGTTCCTGCCGCGCTGGTTCCAGTTCGTGCAGGGCTCGAGCGCCACGATCTCCGGCTACCAGATGCTGCCACTCATGGCCGGCGTGCTGAGCAGCTCGATCACGTCGGGATACCTCGTCTCGCGGACCGGGCGCTACAAGTGGATGACGGTCGGCGCGATGCTGTTCAGCGCGATCGGCATCTACTTCATGACCGGCATCACGGCGGAGACGCCGATCCCCATGGTCTGGGTGTGGATGTTCATGACCGGCCTCGGCATCGGTCCGGCCTTCGCGGTCTTCACGATCGTCGTGCAGAGCGCGGTCGCGCCCCGGATGCTCGGCGCGGCGACGAGCTCGCTGACGTTCTTCCGCCAGGTCGGCGGATCCATCGGCCTCGCCATCGCCGGCACGATCTTCGGCAGCTCGTTCATCGCCGAGGTGCCGCGGCAGCTCGCCGAGCGCGGGGTGCCGCAGCCGATCATCGACGGCTTCGCGCAGAGCGGGGGCGACCTGCAGAGCGAGATCACCGGTGTCGGCGTCGACCTCGGCCAGCAGATCCTGGCGGCGCTGCCGCCGGAGGCGCAGGCCGCCGTTCAGCCGTTCATCGCCCAGATCGTCGCCGGCATCCACGAGGCCTTCTCGCTGGCGGTGGCGAACGCGATGTGGCTGGCGCTGGTCGGTGCCATCGGCGCCGCGATCATCGTGGCGACGGTGATCCCGGAGCTGACGCTGCGCCGGACGACGGGCGAGGAGGCGACCCGAGCCGAGGGTTCCTCGGCGGTCATCCCGGCCATGGAATGATCGCGGGGGCGCGCAGAAAATCCCGAAGGAACATGCGCCCGGTGCCGATAACCGAAGCCACCTACACCGTTCGGTCCCGACGACCGAAGCCGCCGGTCCCGCTACCGGAACCCATGGCCGAAGCCCTGTGATCCGATATCGCCTGCCCCTTCGGGACGACCCGAGTATGCCGGGCGTCTGATCGCGGGCACAAGATCAGTTATCCCCGACTTTCGGAGCTCGATCGCCCGCTGTCCACACGGCATCCACGAGAGCCCTGGCGGCGCCGCTACACTCCGCCGATGCGCGCTCGCGAGCTCGGCATTCGCATCGGCCGGATGGAGCCCGGACCCTTCGACGCCATCACCGACGTCGCGGGCGTGCGGGTCGGGCACGCGACCCTCATCGAGGGCGACGGGCCGCTGACGGTCGGCAACGGCCCGGTCCGGACCGGCGTGACGGTCGTCGTCCCCCACGACGGCGACATCTGGCGCGAGCCGGTCTTCGCCGGCGCGCATCGGCTCAACGGCAACGGCGAGCTGACCGGCCTGGAGTGGATCCGCGAGGCCGGCATGCTGGGCGGGGCGATCGGGATCACGAACACCCACAGCGTCGGCGTCGTGCGCGATGCGTTGATCGAGGCCGCGGTGATCGCGCACGCGTTGAGCGACGAGGTGTGGGCGCTGCCCGTCGTTGGCGAGACGTACGACGGCGCGCTGAACGACATCAACGGCTTCCACGTCCGGCCCGAGCACGTGCAGGTTGCCCTGGCTGCCGCGGCGGCGGGGCCGGTCGCCGAGGGCAACGTGGGCGGTGGCACGGGGATGATCTGCCACGAGTTCAAGGGCGGCATCGGCAGCGCCTCGCGCCGGGCCGGCGAGTGGACGGTCGGCGCGCTCGTCCAGGCGAACTACGGCGCTCGGGAGCTGCTGCGGATCGACGGCGTGGCCGTCGGCGCCGCCATCCCGCGCGACGAGGTGCCGTCGCCATGGGACGAGGTCGAGGCGCTGCACGCTCGCCAGGGTGCCGAGGGCGGCTCGATCATCGGCATCCTCGCCACCGACGCCCCGCTCCTGCCCCATCAGTGCGCTCGCCTGGCGCAGCGCGCCGGAATGGGCGTGGCGCGGATGGGGAGCTACGCGTCGCACGGCTCGGGCGACCTCTTCTGCGCCTTCGCCACCGGCAACCGCGACCTCTCGCGCCATGCCGGCGAGGACGACCCGCGACCGCTCGTCGACGTGCGGATGGTCGTCGACGAGCACATCAACCCGCTCCTCGAGGCCGCGGCCGAGGCGACCGAGGCGGCGATCGTCAACGCGCTCCTCGCCGCGGAGACGATGACCGGGCGCGACGGCATCACCGCACACGCCCTCGACCACGATCGGCTGACCGAGGTGATGCGAGCCAACGGCCGGCTCTACGTCACTTGACGTAGCGGCGGGTGCGGCCAACGTCCATTCCCGCCGAGATGCCGCAGGGGGAGACTCTTGGCACCCAACCTCCCTCCAGATGAGCGCCCCGCAGGACCGAGCACCGGCGGGGCGTTCGTCTTGCCACGAAGAAGCGGCGCGTACCCACGCCCCTGGGCCGCGCCGCTGAGCCATCGGCGTCTGCCCATACGTACGGCATCGCCGCGACGAACGTTCAGTCGCTGCTCTCGATCGGCACGGCCTGGCCGTCGTCGTCGATGGCGACGAACACGAAGCTGCCCGACGTCGCGAGCCGCCGCTCGCCGCTGGCGATGTCCTCGGCGTACATGTCGACGCCGACCGTCACCGATGTCCGCCCGACACGGGTGATCCGCGCCACGAGCTCGACGAGCTGTCCGGCGTGGACGGGGACCTTGAACTCGACGCGGTCGGACGCCACGGTGACCATCGTTCGATGCGCGAACCGGGTCGCCGCCACCCATCCGGCATGGTCCATGAGCCCCAGGGCGTGGCCGCCGAACAGGGTCCCGAGGTGGTTCGTCCGATTCGGCATGACGATCTCGGCGAGGTGCACCTCGCCGTCCGGATGCGCCGTGGACTCGGGCACGTCCATCGGCACCGATGGTAGCGGGGCGTAGACTTGGGGCATGTTCCTCTTCGGCAGCAAGACCAAGATGCCCGCGCCGGCCGATGCGCTCCCCGGCCGCGAGCAGCCGCTCCCCACCGCCGAGCGCAGCCTGATCAACAACGAGCCGCTGAAGCCGCCGTATCCGGAGGGCAGCGAGATCGCCGAGTTCGCCCTCGGCTGCTTCTGGGGCGAGGAGAAGATGTACTGGGAGCAGCCCGGCGTGATCGTCACCGCCGTGGGCTACGAGGGCGGCTTCACGCCCAACCCGACGTACGAGGAGGTCTGCACCGGCAAGACGGGCCATGCGGAGACCGTCCGCGTCGTCTTCGACCCGCAGCGCATCGGCTACGAGCAGCTGCTCAAGCTGTTCTGGGAGGCCCATGACCCGACCCAGGGCATGCGCCAGGGCAACGATGTCGGCACGCAGTATCGGTCCGTCATCTTCACGCACGGCGACCGGCAGGCCGAGCTGGCGAAGGCGTCACTGGCGATGTTCCAGCAGGAGCTGACCAAGGCCGGCTACGGGCAGATCGCGACCGAGATCCGACCCGCGGACGAGTTCTACTTCGCCGAGGACTACCACCAGCAGTACCTCGTGAAGGTCCCGAACGG
>CBFGTN010000053.1:0-13562 GCA_965652075.1 uncultured bacterium | reverse complement strand
AGTCGGTGCTGATGCCCTCGGCCTCGCCCTCGAAGTTGAGGATGATCCGATGCCGAAGCGCCGGCGCGGCGACGGCCTGCACGTCGGCGTACGAGACGTTGAATCGGCCGTCGAGCAGCGCGCTGATCTTCGCGCCCAGCACGATCGCCTGCGCCCCGCGCGGCGAGCCGCCGTAGCGGACGTACTGCTTCACGATCTCGGGCACGCGCTCCGTCTCCGGATGCGTTGCGCGCAGGATGCGAATCGCGTACGCCATCACGTGCGAGGCGATCGGCACGTCGCGGGCGAGCTGCTGCATCGCCAGGACGTCCGCCCCGGTCGCGGCCTTGCCGACGCTCGGCTGCTCCACGCCGGTCGTGCGCTCCATGATCCGGACGAGGTCGTCCTCGGACGGGAACGGAACGTCGACCTTGAAGAAGAACCGGTCGAGCTGCGCCTCGGGCAGGGGATACGTTCCCTCCATCTCGAGCGGGTTCTGGGTGGCGAGGACGAAGAACGGCTCGGACAGCGTGTACTGCTGCTTCGCCACGGTGACCCGGTGCTCCTGCATCGCCTCGAGCAGCGCGCTCTGCGTCTTCGGGGTGGCGCGGTTGATCTCGTCGGCGAGGACGAGGTTGCTGAAGATCGGACCGGGCTGGAAGCGGAACCGCCGCTCGCCCCCCTCCTCGACGATGATGTTCGTGCCCACAATGTCGGCGGGCATGAGGTCCGGCGTGAACTGGATCCTGCTGAAGCCGAGCTCCAATGCCTCCGACATCGTGCGGACGAGCATCGTCTTGCCCAGGCCCGGAACGCCCTCCAGCAGGGCGTGCGATCCGGCCAGCAGGCTGATGAGCGTCTGCCGCACGAGCTGCTCCTGGCCGACGATGAACATCCCGACCTCGCGCTCGATGGCCGTCGCCAGCTCGCTGAAGCGCTCCGGCTCGAGCTGGGGCGGGGTCGCGGGGGCGGTCGGGGTCGGCTCGGTCATCGGTCTGTCGCTCACTCCACGGGTTCCAGGCGCGAGAAGTAGTCGCGGACGAAGTCCTTCAGCGTGATCGGCACCTGCTGGCGATCGAGCGCCGACTGGGCGTAGTCGTAGAAGAGGTCGAAGACCGATGCGTACGGCACCAGGCTGTCGTTATCGAAGCCGACGCCCGACCCGGATCCCTGCTGGTCCGTCCCGCCATTGCCGCCGCTCCCCGCGATGAAGTCCGGGTCGCCCGGGCGCCCGAATCGGTCGAAGTCGGTGAGCACGCTGTGCTGGTCGTCGACGTCGAAGCCCTGGTTGCCGCGCGACGGGCCATCGAAGCCACCCGTGCGCAGGCCGCCGCCGGGAATCCGCCGCACCGTCGTGCCGCCACCGCCGCCCAGCTGCCCGCCCTGTCCCGGCTGGTTGCCAGGCTGGGTTCCGGGTTGATTCCCGGGCTGGTTCCCAGGTTGATTCCCGGGCTGATTGCCCGGCTGGCTCCCGGGCTGATTGCCCGGCTGGCTCCCGGGAGAGCCGCCCGGCTGCCCCGGCTGCCCTGACGCACCTGGCTGCCCGGAGGCGCCCGGCTGTCCGGAGGCGCCCGGCTGGCCGGAGGCGCCCGGCTGGCCGGACGCTCCTGGCTGGCCCGATGCGCCCGGCTGGCCCGATGCGCCCGGCTGCCCCGACGCTCCGGGCTGCCCCGACGCGCCGGGCTGACCCGCGGTCTGCTGGCCGGCGCGCGCGACCTGGCGCGCGCCCTCCTGCAGCGCCGACTGCGCGCTCGCGATGTCACGCTGGAGCTGTCGATCCCGCTCCGACTGGCGGAAGGCGTCGGCGGCGCGCTCGAGCGCTTCGGCCGCGGCCTGCCGGTCCTCCTCCGAGCCGGAACGCTCCGCCGCGTCGAGCGCGTCCGCGGCCTCCGCGAGGGCCTGAGCGACCTGCGGCTGCGACGCGGCCCCTGCCTGCGCGGCCCGGCGCATCTCGGCCGCACGGGCCAGCGCCTCCTCGGGGTCGAGCTCGTCCAGCCGGTCGGCGAGCTCGTCGAGGTCGCTGGCCGCCCGCTCGGGGTCGCCCTCCTCGTTTGCCTCCTCGTCGCCGGTCGCGGCGCGCGAGGCCGACCGCGCCAGCCGGGTGAGGCCGGCGTCGCGCTCGGCCGCCTGCGGATCGGCCATGCGAGACAGCTCTTCCTGCACCGAGCCGATGCGTGCGAGGGTCGCCTCACGGTCTGCGCCCTCCTCCCGGAGCTGGCGGGCCAGCTCCCTGAGCTTGCGCTCGAGCTCCTCTCGGCGCGGGTCGGGGTTCTCGACGTTCTCCTCGCCGACCTCGTCCGCGACGTCCTCGATGCGCTCGGCAACTCGCTCGGCGGCTTCTCGGGCCGCGCGTCGCTGGGCGATGACGTCGTCCTGCGGATTCGGCCACGCGACGAGCAGGAGGGTCATCGCCATGCCGATGCCGGCGACGGCCAGCGGCCGGCGCGCCACGTGCGGACGGAACGCGCGCCGAAGGTCGACCGCGCCGAGCCGCGCACGCGCGTCCGCGAGCTGGAGGGCCTCGAGCGGGTCGTCGGTCTCGCGACTGGCCAACTCGAGGGCCGTTCCCAGTCGCTGGCGCAGCGCGAGCTCCTCGTCCGCGCGCCGGGCCGCCTCGACCAGCGACGGACGGGCTCGGACGGCCTGGACGACCCACGCCAGCGCACCGACGCCGACGAGCGCGAGCTGGATCAGCGGCGCGATCTCGAACGGGAAGGCGCGGGCCAGCAGCTGGACCAGCGCGACGCACAGGACGGTGGCGGCCAGGATCAGCATCCCGGCGCGAACGGCGCGACGCCACCACAGCCGTCGGCGGAGGCTGCGCAGCCGGCCGAGCGTCTCAGGCCCCAGGCGACGCGCGACGGTCTCGGCGACGGTCCGGTCCGTCATCGATCGAGCTCCCCGATGTCCTCGAGCGTCGGCTGCGACGGATCCGCGGCGGGATCGACCGGGATCGGTCCGGAAGCAGGGGGCCGCGTGCGCCGGAACGCCCACCGCATCCCGGCCGGGACGACGAGGCGCGTCGACAGCCACGTGAGGAGGACGGCGACCGCGACGAAGGTGATCGCGACGCGCGGCCACCAGTAGCCGGTCCCGGCCACGACCTCGGCGTTCACCGGGTTGCCGAACTCGTCGACCGGCCCGCACACGTCGCCGACGCAGTCGACGGCGGCGCCGAAGCCCCCGGGTTGGCCGCGGAACTCGAGAAGCATCGAGTTGATCCCGCCGAAGCCGCCGGGCTCGGTGTTGCCGACCACGTCGAGCATGGCGATGCCCGGGTTGACGTAGAGGAGCTGCTCCGGCGCCCGGCGGGGCGGCCCGACCCCGAAGCCGTTGTTCTGATTGATCAGCAGCGTCCAGAAGCCGAACAGCATGATCGTCCCGAGCGTCAGGCCCAGCATCGTGATGTAGCTGAGCACGGTGGCCGCCTGCGTCCGCTTGAGGAGCGCGGAGAAGAAGAGGCCGATCGCTCCCAGGGCGACGGCCGTGGAGAGCAGCACGAGCTGCTGTCGCACGATGTCGTCGATCGACGCGCCGCCGTACATCAGCACGAGCGCCGTGATCGGCACGGCCGCGACGATCATGAGGAACACGAAGGCCAGGGCGGCCAGGAGCTTGCCGACGACGATCGCTCCGGGGCGCATCGGCGTGCTGACCAGCAGGTCGAGCGTCTGCTTCTCGCGTTCGAGGCTGATCTGGCCGGCCGTGAAGCCGGGGGCGATGAAGCAGATCAGGATGAGCTGGAAGATCGACAGGAGCGTGAAGATCGTCTGGCCCACGATGGCGGACGTGTTGGCCTGGTTGCCGAAGCCACCGAGGTTGTCGCGGGCGCTGGGCGCGACGATCAGGTACGCGCCGTAGGTGATGAGCGCGAGCAGGCCGAGGTAGATCGTCAGCACGATGAACGCCCGACGGCCGCGCATGCGCGAGCGCAGCTCCTTGACCATGATCGTGCCGACCCCGGCGAAGAAGTCGCGGGCGGCCGAGCGACGCGCCGGACGGATCGCCTCTGCCGCCGCCGTCATGCCGCCTCTCCTTCGCTCTGGCCGGTGACCTGGAGGAAGATCTCCTCGAGATCGCTGGTGGCCTGGCTGAAGCCGGCCACCCGGTGCCCGGCCTCGATCATCGATCGCAGCAGCAGCGCCTGGTCGTCGGGGGAGCCGTCGAAGGCGACCTCCAGGCGCGACGCGCCGTCGGTGCTGTGCGCCGGCAGGACGTCGCCGACGCGCGGATCGGTTCCGAGCCAGTCGGCCGCCGCCCGCACCGCCGCCTCGTCGCCGAGGAGATCGATGCGCAGCAGGGCGGTCGCACGGAGCGATCGCTCGATGTCGGCGATGCTGCCGGAGCGCAGGACGCGGCCGTGGTCGACGATCGCCACGCCGGTGCACATCTCCCCGAGCTCCGGGAGGATGTGGCTGCTGACGAGGATTGTCTTGCCCATCCCGCGCAGCTCCCGGAGGATCTCGCGCATCTCGACGCGCGCGCGCGGGTCGAGACCCGATGCGGGCTCGTCGAGGATCAGCAGGACCGGGTCGTGGACGAGCGTGTGCGCGAGGCACAGACGCTGGCGCATGCCCCGCGACAGCGTCTCGACGTACGCGTCGCGCTTCTCGACCAGGCCGACGATCTCGAGCAGCTCGCCGACCATCGTCGGCCGGCGCGATGCGGGGATCCCGTAGCACCGCGCGAAGAAGTCGAGGTACTCCCACACCCGGAGGTCGTCGTAGACGCCGTAGAAGTCGGGCATGTAGCCGATGCGCCTGCGGACCTCGATCGGGTCGGCGCCGACCGGGATGCCCGTCACGTATGCCTCGCCGGACGACGGCGCCAGCAGCGTGGCGAGGATCTTCATCGTCGTCGTCTTGCCGGCGCCATTCGGGCCGACCAGGCCGAAGATCTCGCCGTGCCCGATCACGAGGTCGATGCCGGCGACCGCGAGCTGGTCGTCGTAGCGCTTGACGAGGCCGCGCGTCTCGACGACGGGGACGCTCATCATCGCTCCAGGACCCCCGCGACCTGCGCGCTCGGGAAGACGCCGCCCTCCCCGAAGTTGGGGTTCGCGGGCACGCCGGTGACGCGCACGACGATCCGGCCGGTCGCGCTCAACGCGGTCGCGGGATCGTCGATCTCGAACCGGTTCTGGCGGCTCAGGTCGCCGAGCTCGGTCCACTCGCCGGTCGACGGGTCGCGGACCTCCACGATGAAGCCCTCCGGCCAGAAGCCGCCGAAGCCACCCTGGTCGCTGAGGACGACGCTCGGATCGGGCCCGACGATGATCTCGACGTCGCTGGCGACGATGCCGGCGGCCTCGACCGGAAGGGCGATGCTCCACGTCGCCGAGCCATCGCCCAGCGTCATCATCCCGGCGCCCGCTGCGGTCACGTCGCCCTCCGTCTCGATCACCTGGGTGCCCATCTGGTGCGGGAGGATTGTGACCTCGCCGGTGGCGAGCGCGGGCCGGACGCTGAGCACCTCGACCGAGGTGCGGTAGATCTGGGCCTGCTGGCTGTCGAGGGTGACCGGCATCGGCCCGGGCTGGTCACGCCAGCCGATGATGAACGGGCCGCGACGGCCGACGTCGGGGGCCATCGGGCCGAACTGCGCGTATCCGACGAGCGAGTCGATGACCTGGCGCCGCAGGTTGACGAGCCGCTGCCCGTCGTCACTGGCGTCGAAGCCACCGAAGCCATAGACCTGGTCGGCCGCGGACGAGCCGTTGAAGTTCGTCCCCGGCAGTGAGAACTCCTCGCTGGCGCCCGGCGCCAGATCGCCGATCCGCTCACCGCCGACCGTGCTGATGTAGGCGACGTCGTCGATCGCGACGTCCGACGTGTTCGTCACCGTGCCGACGACCTGTCCGTCACGGCTCGTCCACTCGACCGCCAGGCCCGGCGCGTAGTCGACGATCCCCGTCGCGCGAACCGCCTCGAAGCCGAACACCGGCACGGTCAACCCACGGAGGTGCGCGGGCTCGCCCTGCTCGACCCGGACGTCGCTCGACTGGCGTGGCAGGCCGTCCTGGCGCATGAGCTGGCCGATGAGCGCGTCGGCCTCCACGGTCATGTCGTACGTCGTGCGATCCGGCGAGACGATGCCGGCGTAGGCATCGACGGTCGCCGATCCGCCCTCCGAGGTCGTGCGGATCACGGAGATCTCGTTCACGAGCACGTCGCCACCCTTCATCGTGCGGCCGATGCCGTACGAGCACGCGCTGAACACGACGACGAGCAGCGGGGCGGTCACCCAGGCCAGCTCGCGCCGGTCCATCCGGCGCAGCACGATGTAGCTGATCGGACCGATCAGCAGGATGTAGGCGACGATGACGGCGAGCAGGAGCTCGGCCGGCGGGACCTCGAGGGCCGGCACCGTGCTCAGGGCACCGCTCATCGCGTTTTCCGTCTCCTGGCGGATCGGGAAGTCGCCGCCGAACCACTGCTCGAGCGCCGCGTTCGTCGGCAGCAATCGCGACCAGAGGCTCGGGGCGCCGACCCAGCCGCGAAACTCGTCGGTCGCGAAGTCGGTCCCGAGGAGGATGACCCGGCCCGCGCCGACCGAGCGCATCGAGGCGAGGACCTGTCCGTCCTCCGCGGTGATCAGCGCCAGCGCGTCGTCGTGGAGGTCGCCCGTCGCGACGGTCGCCGTCGCGATCGGTGCCTCGGTCTCTCCCGTCCATCCAGCGAGCGCGTCCTGCGGGACATCGTCGACGCCGGCAAGGTTCTCGAGCGGCAGGAGATCGCTGAACGCATCGGTTCGTGATTGCCAGTTGCCACCGCCGACCACGACGAGCTGTCCGCCGTCACCGACCCAGCGCTCGATCGCGCGACGCTGCGCCTCGTTCAGGGCGCCGCTGTCGCCGGCCCACACGATCGCGGAGATGCCACCGAGTGGCTCGGGGCGCTCCGGGATGTCGTCCGGGCCGAGCGCGATCGGCTCCGGCGTCTCGACCTCGCCGCCGCTGTCGATCAGCTGGGGACGGAGCGCGCCGGTCCCGTCGCCGATGACCACGACCTGGTCGTTCGACTGCTCGAAGACCCGGACGTCGACCGTTGCGTTGACCTGGCCGTTCGGCTCGTCGTACGTCACCCGCACCTGGCGCTGGAACGCCTCCGGCTGGACGTAGAGCATCACGACCTTCTGCGCTCCGGCCGGCATCTCGACGAAGCGGCGCACCGTCCCGATCGAGGTCTCGGCCACGAGTTCGCCCGACGTCGGCTCGCCGGAGTTCGAGAGGGACACCGACAGTGCCATCCAGCCGCCGACCTCGTACCGGCCGCCGACGAGGGCGCGCGCCTGGATGTCGACCGCGCTGGCCGCGCGGGCGGGGAGGGGAGCGACGAGCAGGCCAAGGACCGCGACGAGCATGGCGACGCGCAAGCCACGGGTCATGGGAGTCCGGCTCGTCATCTTCCTCTCGGGTTGGGTGGATTGGCCCGGGCCCGGGTCCCCCGGTAGACGCGCCCGACCGGCGTCGAGTTGCACGGCCGCTACGGCTCGGGTTGCGCGGCGAGTGTAGGGAAGCGGATGGGCCGATGCTAGAGTCCAATGCTGGTCATGGATGCGGGGTCCGATCGTTCCTACGAGCTCGAGCGGCAGCTCGAGCTCCGAATGCGCGCCCAGGAGCGCCAGCTCGCGTGGGTGCGCCTTGGCCTCGTGGCGCTGGCTGCCGTCGCGCTCCTGCTGTTCTTCCCGACGATGCAGGGGATCGAGGTGCTCCTCGTCCTGCTCGGCGTCGTGGCCGCCTGGAGCCTCCTCGTCTTCTGGCTCCTCCGACGCTTCCCCGCGCGTGAGGTCGGGATCATCAGCACCGTCGTCGAGATGGCCGCGGTGACGGTCGCGGTCTACGTCGCGGTCGATGCCCAGGACCTTTACCTCCTGTATGGCCTCGTGATCTTCGGCGCCGCCCTGCGATTCGGGCTCGGCGCGGCCGTTTGGTCGTCGATCGTCATGACCGGGATGTACCTGGCCGTCGTGCTCCCGGGCAATCGGCTCGACGAGGCGGCCATCGAGGCGCTGCCGGTGCGGATCGCGTACCTCATCGGATTCGGGGTCGTCGCGGGCCTCTTCAGCCGGATCGTGATCGGCCGCGCGGAGGAGAACGCCAGGCTCCAGGCCCAGCTCGTCGAGGAGGAGCGGCAGCGGGAGCAGACGCGCGAGCGCGAGCTGCTCAGCCGGCTCGGGCGCGACTTCGGCGCCTCCCTCGAGCGCGACGCGACACTGGGGGCGATCGCCGCCGGCTCGGCGCCGATGCTCGGCGGCGCGACCCTCGTGTTCACGGTCGACGACATCGACCGCTGCCTTGTCCCGGCCGCCGCGGCCGGCCCGGACGGCGAGCTCGTCGACGCGTGGCGCGCGTTCGCGCAGGGCCGCCGGGTGCGGCTCGGAGACGGGCTGATCGGCAGCGTCGGCGCGACGGCGGCGCCCCGCCAGGCGACGGCCGCGGAGATCCAGACCGGCGATCCCGACGGGATGCGCGCGCTCGGCATGGACTGGCTGGTGGCCGTCCCGATCCTCGCCGGCGGCCGCCTCCAGGGCGTGCTCGCGACCGCCGGACGCAGCGATCGGCCGCTCGCGGAGCGGATCCCGCGTATGGCCGAGGCCGTCGCCGAGCGCGCCGGACCGGCGCTGCAGAACGCCCAGCTGTGGTCGGACCTCCAGGAGCGCATGGCCCGCGAGCAGGTGGCGCAGCGGATCAAGGACGACTTCCTCTCGATCGTGAGCCACGAGCTGCGCACGCCGCTCACGAGCATCCAGGGCTACTCGCAGCTGCTCGAGGGCCGCCTGCGCACCGAGCACGAGGGCGAGAGCAAGGAGATGGCGCACCTGCGGGTCATCCTGTCGCAGGTCGGTCGGATGCGCAGGCTCGTCGACGACCTGCTCGACGTGAGCCGGATCGACCGACGTGGCGGCGTCAGCATCGAGCCGATCGACTTCGACCTCGCCGACGAGCTGCGCGAGGCGGTCGGCCGCGTCAGCCGCGAGCATCAGGACCGCGCGATCGCGATTGTGGCTCCGGAGAGCCTGCCGCTCCACGCCGATCGCGACCGGCTGGGGCAGGTCGTGAGCAATCTCCTCGAGAACGCGGTGAAGTACTCGCCCGACGGTGGCCCGATCGAGGTCGCTGCCGAGCGCCGCGGCGGGGAGATCGAGGTCCGCGTGTCGGACACCGGCATCGGCATCCCGGCGGAGCATCGGGAGAACGTGTTCGAGCGTTTCTACCAGGCCGATGGCGACACCGGCCGGCGTCGCTTCGGCGGCCTCGGCCTGGGCCTCTACATCAGCCGCGCGATCATCGATGCGCATGGCGGGCGCATCTGGGTTGCCGCCAACCGCGAGGCCGAGTCGGGATCGGTGTTCGGGTTCCGGATCCCGCGGGTCGCCATGCCGCTGGCGACGACCGAGATCGCGCCGACCGGCGAGGCGCCGGCGTTTGTCCTCCGCCGACGGGGGGACTGACGTGGGCGCCGCGTCGCCCCGGTCCTCGCGCCGCCGTCTTCGCGAGCTCGCGGCTCGCCACGGGCTGCAGCTCATCGGGGTCACGAGCGCGGAGCCGCTTCCCGACGATCGGGAGCGGATGGCGGAGAGCGTCGCGGCCGGCCGGATGGGCCGGATGGGCTGGATGGGGGGCTCGCGGCCGGCGCGGGCGACCGACCCGCGCCAGCACGATCCGTCCGCGCGCACGGTCGTCACCGTCGCTGCGCCGTACGTTGGCGCGGAGCGGGCAGCCTGGGACGACCGGCCGTCGGCGCTCCACGAGGCACTCGCGCCCGTGCTGTCGGGGACGCCCGCCGAGCCGGCCGGACGGATCGCGCGGTACGCGCTCGGCAGCGACTACCACGGCGCGCTGCGCGGGCGCCTCGAGAGCCTCGCCGCCGACCTGCGGGCATCGGGGATCGGGGCAGGGCAGACGGCCTACGTCGACGACCGGCCGCTCGCGGAGCGCGCGCTCGCCGCCCGGGCCGGCCTCGGCTGGATCGGCAAGAACACGAACCTCCTCACCCATGAGCCGGCCGGCTCGTGGGTCTTCCTGGGCGCGATCCTCACATCGGCGGAGCTGCCAGCGGACGCCCCGATTCGCAGCTCGTGCGGCTCGTGCAGGCGTTGCCTCTCAGGCTGCCCGACCGGTGCGCTCGTCGGCCCGCGGACGATCGACGCGCGGCGATGCATCAGCTACCTGACGATCGAGCACCCCGGCGCCTTCGCGCCGTGGGAGGCCGACGCCATCGGCGACTGGGTCTTCGGCTGCGACGTGTGCCAAGAGGTCTGTCCGGTCAATGCCGACGCCGACGACCCAGGGCCGCTACGCGTTCCGCTGCTGCCGCTCATCGAGTGGCTGCTGCCGATGGGCACTCGCGCGTTCGGCCGCGCGCTCGGCGAGACGGCGCTGACCCGGGCGGGGCGGCATCGGCTGCTTCGCAACGCGATCGCGGCGCTCGGGAACGCCGGGCCGCTCACGGCCGGCGCGCGGAGACTGCTCGAGCGCGCCACGGCCGACCGTCGGGAGGAGGTCCGCGAGCAGGCGGTCGCCGCGCTGTCGCGAGCCGCCTGAGCCGGACGCCATCTATCCTTGCGGCCGATGCCGCGCGTTGCGCCCTTCCGCGGGCTGCACTACTCCCTCGATCGGTACGGCGGGACCGCCGTGCCCGATCGCGTGCGCCTTGCCGACGACGAGGATGCGCCCCCGATCCGCCTTGCCGACGTGACCGACCTCGTCTGCCCGCCGTACGACGTCATCGACGAGGACGCGCGCGCCGGGCTGCTCGAGCGCGACCCGCACAACGCGATCCGGCTCGAGCTGAGCCCCGAGGCCGACCCGCACGCGGGCGCGGCCGCGGCGCTCGAGGCGTGGGCCGCCGACGGGACGCTCGAGCGCCGCGCCGAGCCGGCGGTCTACGCATACCGCCACGGCTCCTCGGCAGACCCGGACGCGCCGACGGTCGAGGGCATCGTGGCGCGGGTGCTGCTCGAGCCGTGGGGCGACGGCGTCCGGCCGCACGAGCACACGATGCCGGGCCCGAAGGCCGACCGGCTCGCGCTGCTGCGGGCGACGCACACCCAGCTCAGCCCGATCCTGAGCGTCCACTTCGATCGCTCGGAGCGCTACCACCACGTCATGAGCCGTGCATGGAGCGAGGAGTGGCGGGCCCGCGACGGTGATGGGCTGCTCCATCAGCTGGCCGCGATCGAGGCGGACGATCGTCTCCTCGGCTACCTCGGGCGCCAGACGCTGTTCGTCGCCGACGGGCACCATCGGTACGAGACGGCCCTCGCCTATCAGGCGGAGGTGCGAGCCGATCCGCGCTGGGCAGGTGTTGCGCCGGGGGCGTTGGGCGTGGACTGGATCATGATGCAGATCGTCAACGCCGAGCTCGTCGAGCTCGAGATCCTGCCGACGCACCGGCTGCTGAGGGACGTCGACACCGATGCGCTGCGCGCGATCCTCGGCGGCGACGACCCGCTGTGGCAGGCGATCCCGGTGTCACCCGACCGGCTGCCGGCGGCTCTCGCCGAGCGCGCGGCGGACGAGACGCCGGTCCTGGGGCTCGTCCTGCCGGGCGACGACGGGCACCTGCTGGTGGGCGACCCCGACGGCCTGGCCGATCGGCTTCGCCGCGAGGCGATGAGTCCGGAGGTTCGCGCGCTCGACCTCGCCGCACTCCATGTCTCGGTGCTTGGCGACCGGCTCGGCATCGGCCCCGATGAGGTCGCCGCCGGTATCCGGCTCGCCTACACTAGGGACGAGGCCGATGCGCGCGAGCGCGTGGCACGCGGCGAGGCGACCGCCGCCATCCTGGTGCGACCCACGCGCCTCGATCAGCTGGCCGCCGTGGCCGCCGCCGGCGACGTGATGCCGCAGAAGTCGACGTACTTCTACCCGAAGCTGCTGACCGGCATGGTCTTCAACCCCCTGGAGGACTGACGAGCCGACCATGGTGCAGGCGATCAAGCGCGACGAGGTCTTCATCGAGCCCGAGGGCATCCACATCGAGACCCACCAGCCCGAGCGGCGCTCGCGCAAGCCACCGCTGCTGCTCGTCCACGGCGCGCTCACCGGCTCGTGGCTGTGGACCGAGTTCGCCGCGTACCTCGCCGAGCGCGGCTGGGAGGCGCACGCGATGAACCTGCGCGGCCATTTCACCTCCGACGTCGCCGACATGGAGGTGACCACGATGCGCGACTACGCCGACGACATCGGCGTCGCGATGCGCCAGCTGGGCCGGCCCGCCGCCATCATCGCCTGGGGCATCGGCGCCCTGGCGGCGCTCATGTATGCCGAGCGTCGCGCGCCACTCGGCCTCGTGCTGCTCGCGCCCTCCCCACCCGCCGCCGCCCTGCCCCGACGGCCGGAGGACCATGAGCTGCGCGCCGTTCCCGCCGTGTACGACGCGGCGTGGTGGGGCTGGACCGGCACGCCGGAGGAGCTCCGCTCGCGGATGCCGGACATGGACGAGCTCGACATCGGCAAGATGAGCGAGCTCCTCGACGGCGCCCGCGAGTCCGGCCTCGCCCGCAAGGAGCGGATGCTGGGCGTGGCCGTCGACACCTCAGGGCTCGTCGACACGCCGAGCCTCGTCATCGGCGCCGGCCGCGACGACGTCATCCACCCGAACGAGGCGCGCCACACCGCCGACCTGCTCGGCGCGTCATACGAGTACTTCCCGTCGGCCTCGCACTTCGGGCTCGTGATGGGGGAGCACACCTGGCCCGAGGTCGCGGCCAGCGTCCTCGGCTGGCTGGAAGAGCGCCGGCCGGCGATGACCGCGGCCGCGGCGGCCGTTGGAGTCCCTGTGGGAGCTCGTCGCTAGCCCGATCGGTTGGTTTGCCCGGCCTCCGGGCGCTTTGGTATCCTCGGGCCCGTCCCGAGGACGTCGTGCCGCATTCGTCTAGAGGCCTAGGACACCGCCCTCTCAAGGCGGAGATCACCGGTTCGAATCCGGTATGCGGTACCAAATTCGCTCTCCAGCCCCGATTCTGAGCGTGAATTGGGGCTCTTTCGCGGCCGCGGAATCCGCCGTACCCTCAATTTCCCGCTGAGCACACCGTCGAGCCGGCGAACCGCCTCGGCCTGCATGGTCGGCATGACGTGCGAGTAACGGTCGAGGGTGATCGCCACGCTGGTGTGGCCCAGCATTTCGGACACGACCTTGGGGTTCACCCCGGCGGTCAGCATCAGCGTTGCGGCCATGTGGCGCCGGTCGTGGAAGCGGATCGGCGGCGGCCCTTCACGGCGTAGCAACGACCGGAGGCGGCGCTCGGTTATGCGGGAGCCGGTCAGCGGCCCGCCGAACTCATCGGTGAAGACCAGGCCGTGGTCGGTCGAGGCCGGTCCCGCGCGCAGGCGCGCCTCGGCCTGCAGTCGGCGCTGGCGCTTGATGGCCCGATCTGAGTTCAGATCGGGCCATTTGGTTGCCGCGACGGCCGGCGAGCACCGCGCCGGCGACGCCGGCGACCGACAGAGACCGGACAGCTCTGGACACGCGCCGAGCCGATCTGTCGCGGCCTGAGACCGATGCGACGCGGGCCCGGATCGACTCGAACGTCCGTTTCACACGAACTTGACGTGCTGTGTTGATTAGGACGGCGAC
>CBFGTN010000052.1:0-13910 GCA_965652075.1 uncultured bacterium | reverse complement strand
AGTTCTACTTCGCCGAGGACTACCACCAGCAGTACCTCGTGAAGGTCCCGAACGGATATTGTCCTGTTCACGCGACCGGCGTGAAGCTCGAGGGGCCGATCGTCCAGATGGAGCAGGTGTAGGGCGCTAGCGGATTGCGCGGGCGCGGCAGACCACACCCCTTTCCTTCCATCACCGATGGCCGGGCGACGCCATGGCTATCGTTCACCAAATGAGCTCGGCCCAAGAGACTTTCGCGGCAATGCTGCGCGATGAGCTGGCACCGCGACTCAGAGGCTTGGGCTTCAAGGGTTCTGGGCACGCCTTCTCGATTCCAGATGATGCTCATTGGATCAGTCTCGGCTTCCAGAAGTCGCAGTTCAGTGATGGCGAGGCATTGCGCTTCACCGTCAATGTGACCGTCGCCAACAAGGCCGTGTGGGCTCGAATGCGACAAGAGCGGACTTACCTGCCGGCGAAGCCTGCGCCGAACACTCTCTACGGGGACTACGCATGGTCGAGGCGGATCGGGCAGCTGCTTCCCGGAGGCCAGGATCAATGGTGGGAGCTGAGAGCAGACTCGCCGGATTCCCGGACTGTCGCTGCACTAGTCGCCGCGGCCGTCCACGACTACGTCATGCCAGCCATCACGGCGCAACTTGAGGGTGAAGCCTGACTGGGAATGGGCACTCGCCCGCCGACGCCCGTGCAGCAGTGGAATAGCCAAGGTCCCGAACGGATATTGTCCTGTTCACGCGACCGGCGTGAAGCTCGAGGGGCCGATCGTCCAGATGGAGCAGGTCTAGATCGTAGTGACCGCGCCCTAGCGACCGCCGCACTCCTCCGGCCATGCGTGTCGTCGCCGCGTTGATCCTGGCGGGTTGCAGTTTCGGGCAGGCTCCAACCGCGACGCCTCTGCCGACGGATTTCGTCGCCATCGACCTGCACTGTGGTCTCGAGTTTGTCGTCATCGATTGGGATGACCGGCTCTGGAGGTTCGACATCGGCGAGGACGCTGAAGTGGGCATTCCGCCGGGTTGGCGCGAGGCGGCGGTCGTTCAGATCGTTCCTGCCGGTGATGGTGCAAACGCCGTCGGACCCGATGGCATCGTACGGTCGCTGGTCGAAGTCGAGATCGTCGAGGACGCTACGCCGTCCGAGATTTGCATCTGATGGGCCGGTGGCACAAGAAGCCGCCGGGCCGCACATGAAGTGAGGGCCGAGGAACCTTACGGTTCCCCGGCCCTCGGGTGACTCACGAGCGAACGGCGATCAGCTGTCCGCGGGCACGAAGCAGAAGTCGATGCCGCCGGAGTCGCCCCCGGCATCGATGTTCACCGTGGACGTCGTCAGGTCGACGGTCTGGGTGATGCTGTTGCCGTCACCGGTCAGTGGCCCGGCAATCCCGTTGAAGGACCAGCCGGCCTCACCCGGATTCGGGTCGTTGTCGTGCCACAGGATCTGCTGGACATTGATCGGCCCGGAGAAGGTGATCGTCGCCATGTCACCGAGCAGGAAGCCCATCGGGAAGCGGCCGACGATCGAGCCGTTCGCCTCCAGCCGAACGAACATGATGTTGTCGTTCTCGATGGTCGTGAACGTCCCACCGAGGTGGGTATCGCCCTCGTTGAACTCGGTGCCGATCGCGGCGCTGCGGAAGAACCACGTGCACTCGCTCGGTGGTGGGCAGTCGCCCGTCCAGAAGGTCTTGTGCTTGACGTTGCTGTCGTTGCGACCGACCCAGAAGAGCTTGTAGTGGCCGGCCGGGAGCGAGTGCGAGCCGACGGCCGGATCGCGGTACTCGCCGTTCGCATCGGTCAGGTACGTGCCCGTCAGGACCGTCGTCTTGTTGCCGGTCGGTGGCCAGGACTGGATCCACCAGTCACCCGCCTGGCCGGCGTCGGCGAAGAAGAAGTGGAGGTGGAAGCCACAGCCGACATGCGGCTCGTTCTGGATGATGGGCGCGGGTTCGTCGGCGCCGTCGTGGATCTTGACGGTGCCGTTGTTGCCCGGCGAGTCGGCCGACACCGGGGCGGCGACCGCGAGGGCCATGATCAAGGCCGTGAGCAGGCTGATGAGCGCGGCCGAATGCCGCCTGCGGAGTGCGTGGGACATGTCCCCTCCCATGGATGCGGGCGTTGACCGCTCGGATGCGTGCCGTTCGGAGCGCACGGTCTCGCCTCCGCCGAAGGTACCCCAAACCCGTCCCCGTGGCTAGTACTTTTGACCCACCGTTGATCTTGCTACGGTGCCGAGGAGCAACGCGCGCGAGCGCGGCTACACTCGCCGGATGATCGCCGTGACGTCCTGACCGGCCATGCCGGATCCGAGCGCTCCCGGAGGGCGGGTCGAGGTCATTGCCGGGCCGATGTTCGCGGGCAAGACGGAGGAGCTCCTGCGCCGTGTCCGGCGCGCGGCGATCGCCGGGCAGCGGGTCGTCGTGTTCAGCCACGCCCTCGACACCCGCGCCGGCGGCGCCCGCGTCGCCTCGCATGCCGGGCTCGACGCGCCATCGCGGTCCGTCGACTCGGCCGACGACATCGCGCGGTCGGTCGAGGTGGACGACCTCGACATCGTCGCGATCGACGAGGCGCAGTTCTTCGGGCCGGCGCTGACGGAGGTCGTCCGCGACCTGGCCGCGCGCGGCCTGCTCGTCATCGTCGCCGGCCTCGACGTGACCTTTTTGGGCCAGCCGTTCGAGCCGCTCCCCTCACTGATGGTCGGTGCGGAGCGCGTCGACAAGCTGACGGCCGTGTGCTCCGTGTGCGGCGAGGACGCGATCTTCCACGCGCGCAAGGCGCCCGGCGGCGGAGACGTGCGCGCGGTGACGGAGAACGTCGGCGGCGTCGAGACCTACCAGGCCCTCTGCCGCCGACACTTCATCCCGGAGGCGGCGCCTACGGGGTGACGTTCTGGTTCAGCTTGAAGAGGTTGCCCGGGTCGTATCGGCGCTTGATCTCGACGAGCCGATCCCAGGTCGCGCCCGGGTACGCATCGCGGACACGCTGCGGGCCCTCATCGCCGAGGAAGTTGCTGTAGACCGCCGGGTCGCCCTGGTCGATCGCCGACTGGAAGTCGCGGACCCACGCCTCCTTGGCGGCCTTGTCGTCCGCGCCCTCGTAGAACGCGGCCAGGTTGACCATGATCCGGCTCGACCGATGGGCGTACGCGGTTGCGTCGCTCGGCACGCGCGCCATGGCGCCGCCCAGCACCCGCAGCTGCGCCGCCCGCAGCGGCGCATCGGACTTTTCGAGGAAGTCGAGGATCGTCGCCGCCACTGCGCGGTCGACGCGGTCGATGTGCATGTTCACGGACACGGCCAACGGGTGGTACTCCTCGCCGCCCTCCTCCGGCGGGAACATGACGGTGTACGGCCCTTCCTGGACGAAGTCGGCGAGCGGCTCGGCCAGGGCCCGGAACGGGGCCACCGCGCGCTCCCCCGCCTCGGCGTCGCCCGCGAACGCGATCATCCCGAGGATGACGACCTGGCCCACCGCCTCGTCCGGGAGGAACGGCATCGGTGGGGCGGGCATGACGTTCGCGATCGTCGAGAGCCCTTCGGGCGCGGCCTCGGCCGCCGCGACGAACCCGGCGACCGTCTCCGGCGTGGCCGGCAGCACGAGCATGCCACCGTAGAAGGCGGGCAGCTCGTTCAGCCGGTAGTGGAACTTCGTCACCACGCCGAAGTTGCCGCCGCCGCCGCGGATCGCCCAGAACAGGTCGGGATCCTCGTTCGCGTCGACGGTGTGGATCCGCCCGTCGGCGGTGACGATCTCGGCACCGATCAGGTTGTCGATCGTCAGGCCGTCGCGACGGACGAGGTACCCGACGCCTCCTCCCGTGGTGATGCCGCCGATCCCGACCGACGCGGTGTCGCCGAAGCCGATGACGAGCCCGTGAGGCAGCACCGCGGCTCCGACCTCGCCGGCGGTGAGGCCGGCGCCGGCCCACAGGCTGCGGCCACCGACGTCGAGGTCGATGCTCTTGAGGTCGCGCAGGTCGATGACGATCCCGCCATCGGTCGCGCTGTAGCCGGCGGACGAATGCCCGCCGCAGCGAACGGCCAGCTCGGCGCCGATTTCGGCCGCGTAGCGAACGACCCGCGCGACGTCCTCTGCGCCCGCGACGCGGACGATCGCCCCGGGCCGGAGGTCGATGCCGCCCATCACGACGGTGCGGAGCTCGTCGTAGTCGGCGTCGCCGGGAACGACCACGCGGCCATCCAGGCCATCGCGCAGCCGCTCGATGGAGATCGTTGGGGACGGTGCGGTCATGGAACTCCTCGTCGGTGAACTCGGGTTTCTTCGGTAACTCGTTGGACCGAAGCGCGCGCCTGGACTCATCGGTGGCGGCCGAGCGCGACCGATGAGTTCGTGCCTCGCCGGCGGTCCCTACGCTCGGAGTGGAGTCACAGGAGACGGCGCCGGGCGCCGATCACGGTCGGCCACGCCTGATGATGCGCGAGCCGTTCGGGCTCGCGGACGTCCGGGCGCTCTGCGAGCGCGCCGAGCATCTGCTGCAGGAAGGACACCCGACGGACCTCGAGTGTGACGTCGCCGAGGTCGCGGCCCCCGATCTCGTCACGGTCGAGGCGCTGGCGCGCGTGGAGCTCACCGCTCAGCGTCGGGGTGCGGAGATCCGGCTCCGAGGCGCATCCGTCGAGCTCCTCGAGCTGCTCGCGTTCTGCGGACTACCGTTGGACGTCGCCCCCGAAGGTGAGCGGCAGCCCGAAGAGCGGGAAGAACCGAGCCGTGTCGAGGAAGAACGTGATCCCGGTGATCCGGTCGCCTGACAGCTCGAGGACCTGGAGCGACCAGGGCTCGAGTCCGCCGTCCGGGCTCGGCTTGTACTGGCCGAAGGCGGGCTGGCCGTTCGCGATCGTCCGCACCAGGCGCGAGCCCTGGCAGCCGATCCCGGGCCCAAGGCACCAGGCCGCGATGTCGCGGTGGGTCTGGAGCCACAGGTCGTATGGCGGCATGTTCCACGTCGCGTCGGTCGCGAGCAGCGACGTCAGCGAGTCCATGTCGTAGCGCTCGAACGCGTCGACGTACTGGTCGAGCAGCGCCCGGCTCGTGTCGTCGAGCGGCTCCGACGCCGACGGGTCGTCCGCCTGCCGGCTCGCCATCGTCGCCCGCGCGCGCTGGAGCGCGCTGTTGACCGATGCGACCGAGGTCCCGAGCAGCTCCCCGACTTCCTCCGCCCTCCAGCGCAGGACCTCGCGCAGGATGAGGATCGCTCGCTGACGCGGGGGGAGGTGCTGGAGTGCGGCCACGAACGCGAGCCGAACGGACTCGCGAGCGACGGTGACGGCTTCCGGGTCGCCGTCGGGGACGACGAGGGCATCCGGCGCGGGCTCGACCCAGACCGATTCCGACAGCGGCGGCGGCAGTGGCGTGTCGGCGCTCTGGGCGGGCTGGAGATCCATCGGCCGCGCCCGACGCTGGCTGGCGCCGAGCATCGACAGGCACACGTTCGTGGCGATGCGATACAGCCACGATCGCAGTGACGAGCGACCCTCGAATCCGTCATAGGCGCGCCAGGCGCGCACGAACGTTTCCTGGACCGCGTCCTCCGCCTCGAACGCCGAGCCGAGCATCCGGTAGCAATAGCCGGTGAGCTCGGTCCGGTAGGCCTCGAGCTCGGCCATGACGTCGGCCGGCGGCGCCGTCGCCGAGGCTCGCTCGGCGGTCGTCTCCGTCATCTGCGCCATGCTACCGGCTTTGCCCCACCGGCGAGTTTCAGGCGCCGAGGCGCGACCCCCGCGTGGGTCAGTGAGGCGATCGGCGGGTCTTGGCGAGAAGCCACATGACGGTGGTGAGGAGCCCCACCAACAGCGCAAGGCCGGCGAGCTCGCGGCCGATGCTCAAGTCCACGTCGGTCACCTCCGGGGTTCGGGAACGCCACTCCCCCAAACGCTGCCGAAGGACACGACGGCTCCGGAAGGATACCGCCGTCGAGCAACCCCCTCCGATTGGGACGGCTAGCGGCCGGCGTCCTGGAGCGCGCGGACGGCGGACGCGAACGGCATGCCGGAGAGCCCCGCCAACGGCCCGCTCTCCTCGTCGGCGACTGCGCGCCCGCCATCGTTCACGACGAGGCCGGTGAACGTCAGGAGGCGGTAGTACGCCGACTCCGCCCGGATGAGCGCCGGGCCGAGCCCGGCCTCGCGCGCCGAGGTTCCCTTGCTGCGCAGGACGAAGGCGCCCTCTCCCCAGACGGGCAGGTCGTCGATCGACGCTGGGCCGTCGAAGAGCGGGATCTCGAGCGTCAGCCGCGACCGATGCGCCGCCGGCAAGGCTCCGGCGAGGATCGTGTCCACCTCGAGCGTCGCCGCGGCGTAGTGCAGTGGACGGGCGTTCGAGCCGAAGACCCGACCGGGAACCACCGACGTGATGCGACCGCGGACGACCGCGTCCGCAGAGGTGACGAGCTCGTCCAGCGTCGCGGCTCGCGGCTCGCCCTCGGTCATGGCGATGATGCCCCGCCACGGCAGGAGGCGCGGCGCCGCGCGGGGCCCGTTCGTGCCCGTGCCTCGGGGCGTGCGGCGGAAGTCGTAGGCGTTGATATGGTCGACGTCGAACTGGTGGAGGCGCGTCGCCCCGTCCGGCGTGTTCGCGTTCATGCAGGTCGCACCCACCTCGTCGCCCTCGGTCTGCGGGGGGTTGCCCCAGTGGCGGAGCCCGAGCGTGTGGCCGAGCTCGTGGCAGGTCACGTGATCGCGGCTGCCATCGTCGGCGAAGAACGCGCCGTAGCGCGGGTTGAGGTTGAAGTGGATCTCCTGCCCGCGGCACCAGCGGTGGCCGGCCGGGTTGATGCCCTGGGGCGCATCCGGCGGGCAGTAGACCCAGCCGGCGGCGCCGTTCTCGCCGTAATCGGTCGAGAAGGCGATCGCATCGGTGTCGCCGGTCGGCCGCCGGTCCACGATCATCGTCAGCTTCGTGGGCTCGTCGTAGGCCTCCGCCATCGCCTGTGCCAGAGACTCGGCGAGGCCGGCGGTCAGGCTCGCGTCGAAGGCAACGTGATGGATGAGCCCGTCCGCGACGCTCGTGCAGCGCGGCGGCGAGACCGGGCGGTCGCAGGTGAACAGTGAGCTGATCTCGCGCCCGCCGTGGTGGCCGCGCGCCGGCTCGGCGATCGCCGCGACCGCCGTCGCTGCGACGAGCGTGAGCACGAGGAAGACGGCGGGGCGGCGGCGCATGTCGGGCCGATGCTCGGGCCGGCCCCCACCCGTGTCAATTCGCCTCAAGGCGGGAGACCGAACCGAACATCTGTTCTATACTGATCCATCATGCGCGCCACCTATCGCGAGGAGCCGTGTCGCACGGCGCTCAACCGGGTGACCGGGATGGGCTTCAACTGGAGCCTCAATCCATACATGGGCTGCGCGCATCGGTGCGCATTCTGTTACGTCCGCGGTTTCGAGCGCCGCGCGGACCGCCCGTCGGACGACCGATACGGCACGAGCGTGCGGGTCAAGGTCAACGTCGTCGAGGTCCTCCGGACTGAGCTGCGCCGCCGGTCCTGGCGACGCGAGACGGTCGCGATCGGCGCCGCCACCGACCCCTACCAGCCTGCCGAGGGCCGCTACCGCCTCACGCGCGGCTGCATCCGGGCCCTGGGCGAGGGACGCACGCCGTTCGGCCTGATCACCCGCGGTCCGCTCGTCGTGCGGGACATCGACGTGCTGGCCGATGCGTCGCGCCGGGTCGAGGTGACCGTCAGCGTGAGCGTCGCGACGATGGATGCCGAGCTTGCGTCGCGCCTCGAGCCGGGCGTCGCGCCACCGCGCCAGCGGCTCCGCGCGATCCGGCTCCTGACCGACGCGGGCATTGCGGCGGGCGTCGCCCTCGCGCCGGTTCTGCCCGGGCTGACCGACGCCCCGCGCGATCTTGCCGCGGTCCTGGCCGCCGCCCGCGACGCCGGGGCCGTCCACGCCTGGTCGAACGTCCTCAATCTGCGCGCGGGCACGCGCGAGCACTTCCTCTCGGTCCTCGATCGCGAATGGCCCGCGGAGGCCGACCGATACCGCCGGCTGTACCCGGACGGCGGCAGCGGCTACCTGAGACGGGCGGATGCGGAACCGATCGACCGGCGCCTTGCGGCGGTCCGGCGCGGCATTCCGATCACCGACCGGCGCCGGATCGTGCTCAGCCCGGAGCCGGCCCCGGAGCAGCTGCCGCTGGCGATCTGAACGCGACGCGACCCGCGACGATGGTGACCGCCACCCGGAGGTCGGCGGTGAGGAGCGCGAGGTCCGCGCGGCCGCCGACGCGCAGCTCGCCGCGGCCATCGTCAAGGCCAAGCAGGCGCGCCGGCGTCGCGGTGACGGCCGCGATCGCGGCCTCCCGACCGGCGAGGCCGGCGAAGGTGCGAACGACGTCGTCGAGGCCCGCGGTGCCGCCGGCCAGGGTTCCGTCCGAAAGGCGCGCGCCGCCCGGGCCGTGCGTGAGGGCGCGGCCGCCCAGGCCGGTCGCCACGCCATCGCTGACGAGCGAGATCCGGCCGACCGCCGCTCGCGCGACGATGCCGAGCACGAGCGGGTCGACGTGGATCCCGTCGGCGATCAGCCCGACCGTCACGCGCTCGTCGGCAAGGAGCGCGCCGGCCGTTCCGGGCGCCCGGTGGCCCATCGGCGCCATCGCGTTGAAGAGGTGGGTCGCGTAGCGCGCGCCGGCCTCGATCGCCGCCTCGGCCGTCGCGGCGTCGGCATCGGTGTGCCCGACCGCGGCGACGGATCCGGCGTCCGCGATCAGCTCGACCGCATCGATCCCGCCGGGGAGCTCCGGCGCGATCGTGACGATCCGCGCTCCACCCGCGACCCATTCGCGAAGCTCGACGAGGTCGGGGTCGCGCCGGTGTGCCGGATCGTGCGCGCCCAGGCGCTGCGGCGAGATGAAGGGACCCTCGACGTGCAGCCCCAGCGCGACCGCGCTGCCCGGCTCCGGTGCCTCCGCCAGCGCATCGAGCGCGCGTTCGACCGTCCCGCGTGGGCTGGTCACGACGGTCGGCAGGAAGCTGGTGACGCCGCGGCGCGGCAGCTCGGCAGCGGCGCGCCCGATCGATGACGGCTCGGCGGTGAAGTCGGCGTCACCGACGCCGTTGACCTGGAGCTCGATGAAGCCCGGCACGGCGATCAGCCCCGACCCGGCGAGGATCTGCGAGTCGGTCGGAGCCGGCCCGTCGATCGCCTCGATCGCACCGTCCGCGATGAGGATGCGGCCAGGGTCGCCGGCGAGTCCGTCGATCAGCAGCCGGTCAGGCATCCGGCCAGCCGAGAACGCGACCCAGGAACGTCGCGCGGTCGGCGGCGGCCTTCGGCTCGCGGACGCCGTGGTCGGCGTCGTACGACTGCAGCTCCTTCGGATCGCCGGCGGCGCGATGGAGCTCCAGCCCGGTCATCGGGGCGATGAAGAAGTCGCTCGCCGCGAACTGGAGGAGCACGGGCCGCGGTGCGATGTCGCCGATGCGGCTGACCGGGTCGAGCGGTGAGAGTGCGCGGAGGTAGTCCCACCGGTCTCCGGAGATCGGCCAGAACGGCAGGAACCAGTCCCCCCAGCGCGGCGTGGCCGCGATCATGACCGTCGCCGCGAGGCGGGCGTCGTCGGCCGCGAGGATGACGCCGTGCATCGCGCCGAAGTCGTGCCCGACCAGGGCGATCCGGCCCTCCTCGACGTCGTCGCGTGCGGCGAGCAGGTCGAGGGCCGCTCGGTGGCGCTCGACCTCGGCGCGAATGCGCTCCGCGTCGGCCTCGGCATCGGTCGGCGGCGCCGACCATGGGAATCGGCCCTGCGGCAGGACGGAGACGGCGCCGTGGGCGCGCGCGAGCGAGCTCGCCTCGTCCAGGAACTGGGTGCGGTTGCCGTCCGGCGCCTCGGTGTCGAACCAGTGCAGGAAGAGGAGCCCCGGTCCGCGTCCGCCGCCAACGGGCTCGACGAGGAACGCCTCGGTGTCCGCGATCCGGATGTCGTGGACGCGGACGCCGCTCCGCTCGGTCGTCATCGGTCTCCTCGCGCACGCGAAATGTCCCGAAGGAACAGGCGTCCGACGCGGCGACCGAAGCCACCGAGCCGCCGGCTCCACTGGCCGAAGCCACTGAACCCGGTCCCGGAACCCATGACCGAAGCCGTGTGATCCGGTTCGCTTGCCCCTTCGGGACGAGACGAAGTATGCGGACCGCCATCCTCCCCGTGCAATCCCCCTTCTCCACGAACTTCGGGCCTCGTCGGCGACCTGTCCACACGTCGTCCACGAACGCCGCGTTTCAGCCGGCAACCCCCTTGAGCGCGAGGATGCGCCGATAAGAGGCGTCGATCCGCGCCTCGCTGATCCGGCCCTCGCGCACGAGCCCCTCGACGAGGTCGACGATCCGGGTCGCGACGTCCGGCTCGTAGACGATCTGGTTGGCGACGAGGAGCAGGTCGATGCCCGCCTCGATCGCCAGCGCGACCGCCTCGTCGAAGCCGTACGCGTCGCGGATCGCGCCCATCTGCAGGTCGTCGCTGATCACCGCCCGATCGAAGCCGATGTCGTGTCGCAGCAGCCCGTCGACGGTCGCGTGCGACAGCGTGGCGGGATGATCGGGATCCAGGGTGGCGTTGAAGATGTGTGCCGTGAGGACGGCATCGGGGAGCCCGTCGGCAACGAGCGTGCGGAACGGCTCGAGCTCGACGTCGGTCCATTCGTCGGTGACGTCCACGATCCCCAGGTGCGTGTCGCCCGTCGCGCTGCCCTGACCGGGAAAATGCTTGATCGCGGACCGGATGCCCGCGGCGTGGTGAGCCTCGATGAAGGCGCGGGCGTGGCTGGTCACGACCGCCGGATCCGCCGAGAAGCTGCGCCCGATGCCGGCGATGATCGGGTTGTCGGGGTTGACCGCGAGGTCGACGACGGGGGCCAGGTTCAGCGTCACCCCGACCTCCGCGAGCGTTCGAGCGATCGCCGCGGCCGCGTCACGGGTCTCGGACGGCGTCCCCTGGCCGAGCTCGGCGGCGGACCGCGTCGGTGGGAAGCCGTGCTGCGGTCCGAGCCGCGCGACCTGGCCGCCCTCCTCGTCGACCGCCACGAGCAGCGGCGTCGTCGCTGGCGCCGCGGCGGCCATGTCCGCGATGAGCGCCCGGAGCTGCTCCGGTGACTCGACGTTGCGAGGACCGCCGGTCGGCTGATCGACGCTGAACAGGATCACGCCCCCGAGCGTTCCGGCGGCGATCAGGTCGCGAGTCGGGGCGGCCTCCTCCGGCGTGAGCCCGCGAAAGCCGACGACCAGCATCTGGCCGATCCGCTCGCGCAGCCCCGGTCCGGCCGGCGACGGCGACGGCGTCGGCTCGGGCGTCGGGCTCGGCGCCCTCGACGGCTCGCTGGACGGCGTCGGCAGCTGGCTGCCGATCACTGCAGCGCATGCAGCGGCGAGGGCGGAGACGAGGGCGAGGAGGCCGCCCACGAGAAAGCGGCGGCGCGACAGCATCTGCGGCGATCGTAGCCCGAGAATGGCATCGATGGCGCCGCCGACGATCCGCCTTCCGGCGGCGCGCTCACGACGAAGAGTGGAGGACACGATGGCCGCGACCCCGGACGCGCTCGCGGAGCGCATCTTCGCCTCGGCGCTCGGAAGCTTCGACATCGCCGGCATCTACCTCGGCGAGCGGCTCGGCTGGTACCGCTCCCTGGCGGATGACGGTCCCGCCACCCCGGACGAGCTCGCGTCGCGGACCCGGACCGATGCGCGATACGCGCGTGAGTGGCTCGAGCAGCAGGCTGTCGGCGGCCTGCTCGAGGTCGACGGCGACCATCGGTTCAGCCTCCCGGACGGCTATCGCGACGTGCTCGTCGACCCCGAGAGCCTGAGCCTCATGTCGCCGCTGTCGCGGATGATCGTCGCCGCCCTCGGCCAGCTGCCGAAGGTCGCCGAGGCGTATCGGTCCGGCGCCGGCCACGGCTGGGATGCCTATGGCGCCGACATGCGCGAGGGCCAGGCGGCCTTCAACCGCCCGGCCGTCAGCAACCTCCTCGGAGGCGAATGGCTGCCGAGCATCGCCGACGTCCACGACCGGCTCCAGGCCGATCCGCCGGCCCGCGTCGTCGACATCGGCTGCGGGGAGGGCTGGTCGACGATCGCGATCGGCCGTGCCTATCCGCGCGCTCGAGTCGTGGGCGTCGATCTCGACGGTCCGTCGATCGAGGCCGCCCGACGACACGCCGCCGAGGCCGGCATGGACGGGGCGGTCGAGTTTCGCCACGCGGACGCGGCTTCGCTCGACGAGCCGGCCGACCTGGCACTGATCGTCGAGGCGGTCCACGACATGTCCGACCCCGTGTCCGTGCTTCGCGGAGTCCGCGAGTCGTTGGCGGAGGACGGCTCGCTGATCGTCGTCGACGAACGGGTGGCGGAGGCCTTCGGCGCGCCCGGCGACGACATCGAGCGCTTCATGTACGGCTGGAGCATCACGACGTGCCTGCCGGACGGGCGATCGCGAGCGCCCTCGGCGGCGACCGGCACCGTCATGCGGCCGGAGACGCTTCGGCGCTACGCGGCCGAGGCGGGATTCGGATCGGTCGAGGTCCTGCCGATCGAGAACGACTTCTTCCGGTTCTACCGGCTGCGCCCCTAGCGTGGGGACGCGGATGTCAGGCGATGCCGGGGACGAAGGCGACGGCGAGGACGACGACGACCAGGAGGAGGAGGGCCGCGACTCCCAGCTCGACGTCGGAGACGGCTGTCGGGGATCGGGGACTCTCTCGGCGGATCATCTGCTCGGGCACCTGGCTCGGGTCTCTCTCACGCGTACCGTAGGCTTGCCCGCTTCGCCCGGTATCCGCCGCCCGTCGCGTGCCGGCCTACGTCATTCGTCCCGTCGTGGACTCGCATCCGGAGCCGCGCGCCCACCACCCCAAGCCTCGCACATCGCCGCGAGCCCGCCGGCGTCGAGGCCGGCGCCGAGGCCCAGGGCGACGAGGACGCGAGCCTTGAACGCGGCCAGGGTGCCGGAGAAGGTCGCGCCCGCCTCCCACCATTCGCTCGAGCCGCCCGGGAAGCCATACCCGGGCAGCACCCGGCCCGACGGGGCGCGGGTCGTCAGCACGACGGGAGTCGACCGCGCCATGAGGGAGCGGGCCAGGTCCAGGTACGCGGGCGACGTGTTCCCGCCACCGGTCGCGGCGACGACGACGCCAACCGCGTCGGCGGGGACCGTCGGGGGCGGCTCGTCGAGCACCGCGGTCAGGATCGGGACCGGCAGGGCCGCGGCGTCCGGGATCCGTGGAAGGTGGACGGGCGTGCGCACACGCTCGATCGAGACGCCCGCATCGGTCACGACACCAAGGCGGCCGCGATTCGGGCTCCTGAACGTGTCGAGCGCGTGCGTGTGGGTCTTGCGCACGTCGTCGGCGGCGTGGACCTCGCCGGCCATCGCCACGACGACGCCCAGCGCGCGTAGCGCCGGGTCGGTCGCGGCGAGGATGGCGTCGCGCAGGTTCGACGGGCCGTCGTAGCCGTCCTGGGACGCCGACCGCATCGCACCGACGACGACGACGGGCTTCGCCGGCAGTGGCAACAGATCCCAGGCGAACGCGGTCTCCTCGATCACGTCGGTCCCCTGCACGACGACGGCGCCACCGACATCGGGCCGGGCCAGCTCACGCTCGAGGATGCGGCCGATGTCCAGGACCTGCGCGAAGGAGAGGTGCGAGGCGGGGACGAGGCCCCAGTCGATCGGCTCGACCTCGGCGATGGCATCGAGCCCCGGCACGGTCGCGAGCAGCTCTTCGCCGCGAAGCACCGGCACGTTGCCTGCGCCCGAAGCGCGCATCGAGATCGTGCCGCCGGTGAAGACGACCGCGACGCGTGGCTGACCCATCCGTCCGATCCTACTTCGGCCATCCGTCGGCCGATGAGCATTGACGTCCCGCCCGGTCTGCATGGTGACGGGGACTCGGCG
>CBFGTN010000051.1:0-13947 GCA_965652075.1 uncultured bacterium | reverse complement strand
TCTGCCAGATCTGGATCGACTCGCGAGCCGCGTCGAGCGCCCAGACATGACCGTCCGCCCCGATGTCGGCGCTGTTGCGGTACGTGCCGTACGCGTTCACGACCAGGGTGCCGCCTCCGGGGCACGGCGCCCCATCGGCTGCCGCGGCGGGCTGGGGCGTCGTCGCGAGCGCGGCAACTGCCGCGCCAACCAGGATCGCGAGCGCGCGGCGACGGACCGTGAGTGGAGGCCGGTGCATCCTTCCTCCTCCGGTTGATGCCACGGCGCTTGCGGCGGCCACGATGGACGCCATGGCGCGCTGGCCTCGCACGTTCTGCCACGTGCCCGGGGCCGAGAAGTACGGAGTCACGTTCCTTCTCCATCTGCTGCTGGGCGGGAGGTTGCCCCGCTACTCGATGGAGAAGGTGGCCCATGGCGAGGCAGCCCGCATCGTCACAGTCCTTAGGCGACCCGCCTCTGAAACCTCATTTCTGAGGCGAGCTCAAACGGTGTACAGCGGGGCGCCGTCCACCATCTCGGCCACGAGGTCGGCCGCGGAGATGATCCGCGCACCATCGATGAGGTCCTCCTCGGTGATGCCGCGCGGCTTCGTGCAGGCGCCGCAGGCCCACACCTGCCCGCCGTTGGCCAGGAGCGACTCGAGCACCTCGCCGAGCGGTTGCATCCCCTCGTGGTGGATGTCGTCTGCATAGCCCTTGGTGGCCAGCCAGACCCCCTCGATGGTGAGCAGGACGATCGCTTCCTGGTCGGCCGATGCGGCGACGTTCGCCATGATGAAGGGCAGCGTCGCTCGCTCGGGATCGTCCCGCCCGTGCGACGACTGCGCGATGAACTTCGGCATCGATGCTGTCCTCCAGGCCTACTTCCGACGCAGGTAATAGCGGGTCCGCCCCGGACTGTCCTCGACGATGGCCTCCAAGGGGTTCCCGGTCAGCCTCGACCACGAAGCCAGGCCGCTGCGCGCGGTCGGGTCGTCGGAGATCACCTCCAGCACCTGCCCGCTTTCCAGCTGGCGCATCCGGGACGCGATGATCGGCGTCAAGGTCGCGCAGTCCTGTCCGATGAGGTCCATCTGAACATCGGCGATCGGCGCGCTCGACATGTCCGTCATTGGTATCTCCGTTGCTCCACGGTGCTGCGGTGAGGGTATGCCCGCCTACCGGGCGACGGCAATGGGACGCTCCTTAGTTGCCGGCATCGGCGTTCCTTAGGCCATCAGCGGCTCGTGAGGTTGTCCTCTCGCCACGGGGTCGGATAATCCGCGAATGACCGCGCGGATCTCGAGCCCCGTGTTCATCGGACGCGGCGAAGAGCTTCTACGGCTGCAGGCCGCGCTCGATGGCGCCATGGCCGGGACGGTTGGGGCCACGCTCATCGGCGGCGAAGCTGGGGTCGGCAAGAGCCGTCTGCTGGCGGAGTTCCGCGCCGGCGCGGCGGCCGACGGACTGCGCGTCCTGGAAGGCGGATGCGTCGACCTCGGAGATGGGGCGCGTCCGTACGACCCGTTCGTGGCCGCCCTGCGTCCATGGCTCCGGTCCCTGCCCGCGGAGGACTTCGACCGCATCGTCGGGCCGGCCCGATCCACCGTCCTGCAGCTGATTCCCGACCTGGGGTCGGATGCCCAGGCCGATGTCCGGGCGATGGCCCCTCCGTCAGCAACGCAGTCGACGCTGTACCTCCAGGTACTCGGCTTGATCGAGCGCATCGCCGCCGATGCCGTGACCGTCATTGCGCTGGAGGACCTGCATTGGTCGGATCGGTCGACCCGGGACCTGCTGCGGTTCCTGGTACGAAACCTGACCCAGGGTCGCGTGCTGCTGATCGGGACGTACCGCACGGACGAGCTGAACGAGCGCCATCCCTTCCTGACCCTTCTCGCCGAGCTGGGACGGAGCGGACAGGTGGATCGCTTCGAGCTCGCGCCGTTCACGCTCAACGAAGTCCATGACCAGTTGGCGGGCATCCTCGGCCGTCCTCCCGATCGCTCCCTCGTCGCGCAGCTCCACGATCGCGGCGGTGGCAACGCCTTCTTCACGGAAGAGCTCCTCGCCGTCGCGGAGCGAGGCGAGCAACGCATCGGCCTCACGCTCCGCGAGACGCTGCTGGCCAGGGTCGGTGGACTCTCCCCAGCGTCCCGGGACCTCTTGCGCGTGGTCGCCGTGGCCGGTCAGTCCGCGCGGCACGACGTCCTGGCAGCGGTGGCGAAGATTGCTCAAGCGGAGCTCGCCGCGACCCTGCGAGAGGCAATCGATCGCCAACTGCTGCTGGCCGGCGACGACGAGGTCATGCAGTTCCGCCATGGCCTGCTGCAGGAAGCGGTGTACGACGAGCTTCTGCCCGGTGAGCGGTTGGCGCTGCATGCCGCGGTCGCGGCAGCCATCGAGACCCTCAACCCTGACCTGGAGACAGATGCGGCGGTCGCTTCCGAGCTGGCTCACCACTGGTACGAGGCACGCGACGTGCGCCAGGCGCTGCCGGCGCTGCTACGCGCTGGGCGCGCGGCGGAGCGGATGTTCGCCTTCGGGAACGCGTTCGCCCACCTCCACCTGGCGTTGAGCCTGTGGCCGTCGGAAATGGAGTCCGCCGACGGTATGACTCGCCAGGAGCTGAGGATGCGGACGGCTCAGGCAGCTGCCATGACCGGCGCCTACGATCGGGCGATCGCGCTGGTTCTCACGGCGCTGGACGAGGATTCGGCCCTCGAGCCGGATGCCCTTCGCACCGGCGCACTGCTCGAGCGCCTTGCCGTCTATCACCTCGGAGCCGCCAACCCGGACGCCGTTGAGCCGGTCGCCCGTCGTGCCCTCGAGATCCTCCCGACCGATCCGCCTTCGGTGGCGCGCGCCCATGTACTGGGCATCCTGGCGCACGGACTGGGGATGCAGGCCCATTTCGACGAGTCCGATCGCTTCGCCCGGGAAGCGCTCGCGACGGCACGGCAGGTGGGTTCGGCCGAGGCCGAGATCCGAGCGCTGGGCTGCATCGGCCGCAATGCCGCCGCCGTCGGACACTCCGAGTCCGGAGTGCGAACCCTGCGCCAGGCGCTGACCCTCGCCCGCTCCGTCGCGGACTTCACCGGCGCCGCCGAGATCGCCATCGAGCTGGCTCTCGCACTCCACTGGGCGGGAGAGCTGGAGGAGGCATGCCAGGTCGCCGATGAGGCGATCGCCGAGAGTACCCGTTGGGGAACCGAGGGGTTCGGGGTCACGCTGCGCGCTGTCAGGGGCCAATCGGCCTTCCTGCTCGGACGCTGGCCCGAGGCGGAATACTGGATCGACGCCGCACTCGCGGGGGAGGCGGTGGGCTTGCCCGGCGTCATGGCACACGGCGCTCGGGGCCTTCTCGATCTGGGTCGGGGGAGCCTGGACTCCGCCGCCGACCATTTCGAGACCGTGCTGCTGATGTGCCAGAACTTCAGTGCGACCGTCTATGGGTGGAACGATCTCTACTCGAGCATCGCCCTGCTCCTGATCGCGCGCGGGCAGCCATCGGAGGCGATCGAGTCCGTGCGCGAGAGCCTGGCGCGCTCTGCGCAGCCCGAGCGCGATGTCCACATGCGCGTCTGTCACCGGCTGGCGATCCGCGCCGCGGCGGACATCGCAGATGTCGCTCGCCCACTCGGCGATTCGGCGAAGCTGGAGTCAGCGCTGGCCATCGGCCGCGAATTCGACGGCCTGCTCGAGCATCACGCCCAGCTCGTGCGCGCGCAGCCCGGTGCGGGCGACCCGCACCTCGCGCTCGACGTGGCACTCGGCAAGGCCGAGCTGAGCCGGCTCACGGGTCGCTCGAATGCTGCCGCCTGGGCCACGGCCGCAGCCGCGGCGGACGAGCTGCGGCATCCCCACGAGGCCGCCTACAGCCGATTCCGCCAGGCGGAGGCGCTCCTCCACTCACGCGGGTCGCGGCCCGCGGCGCAGGCCGCTGCGACGGAGGCGCACCGGATCGCGCGTGACCTGGGGGCCACGCTACTCCAGCGGGAGGTCGAGCAGCTTGCGGCGCGGTCGCGGATCGACTTGGGGAGCCCGTCCGCCTCAGCCGATAGCAGCCTCGGCGCTCCGCCGGTCGGCTACGAGATCCCGTTCCGGCTCACGCGGCGCGAGCAGGATGTCCTGGAGCGGCTGACCCTCGGTCGCACGAACCGGGAGATTGCCACGGACCTGTTCATCAGCGAGAAGACCGCCAGCGTGCACGTCTCGAACATCAAGTCGAAGCTTGGAGCGAACGGCCGCGCGGAGATCGCGGCCATCGCCGTGCGCCTTCGGCTCGTCCCGGAGAACTCGGACGCGTGACCGACCGTGGCGTGGCCCTCCATGCCCTGCGACCGCTCGCGGCGGTACGCTGACCGCCCGCCAACGCCAGCCCCGTCGAGGAGACCCATCGATGCGCGTCACTGTCTCGCCCGAGCAGATCCAGTCCGCCTTCGAGGCTGTCAAGGATGACCCCTCGTTCGACGAGAGCCGCGGCCTCTGGGAGCGCGGCCGGCCGCCGGTCGAGATGATCCAGGCGATGTGCCTCCGACCGGAGATCCTGCGGGCGTTCGCCGGGTTCGGGAGCTCCGTCTATCCCGGAGGGCTGCTGGACCGGCGGGTCAAGGAGCTCGTGATCATCACCGCGTCGCAGACGAACGACTGTCAGTTCTGCACGAGCTCGCACTGCGATCTCGTCGACATCGCGGACATCGTCGACGATCCGCTCGACCTCATCGAACGCCCCGAATCGCTCGTGCCCCGCGAGCGGGTGGCCGTCGCCTTCACGCGCGCCGTCATGGCGGACTCGAACCACGTCCCGTCGCATCTGGCGGCCGAGCTGAACGAGCACTTCACCGACCCTGAGCTGGTCGAGCTGTCGTTCCTGATCGGCTACATCAACATGCTCAACCTGTTCAACAACGCGCTCGACGTGCGCTATCACGGGGAATACGGCCTGCTCCGCCCGGTCGCCGGCTAGGGGACGCGCCCGCCAAACCACTCGTGCGGGGTGCCAACGGCCTCGCCCCTATCATTCACCGATGGACGACGTCGACGTCGCCGACCGCCGCCCGCGCTGGCGCCTGCCCGACTGGATCCGCGACTGGACCGTGGTCGTGCCGATCGTCGGCGCGGTGGTCGTCGCGTCGACCTGGGGACAGGAGCTCGAGGGCATCCCGGTCCTGCTCGTCGCCGTGCTCCTCGGCGCGTCGGTCCTGGCGGCCGTCCACCACGCCGAGGTCGTCGCGCACCGGGTCGGCGAGCCGTTCGGGTCCCTGGTGCTGGCGGTGGCGGTGACGGTCATCGAGGTGGCGCTGATCGTGACCCTCATGACGTCCGGCGGGCCAGCGGCTTCCACGCTCGCGCGCGACACGGTGTTCGCCGCGGTCATGATCACCTGCAACGGGATCCTGGGCATCTCGGTGCTCATCGCCGCGCTCCGGCGGCATGTGGCGACGTTCAACGCCGAGGGCGCCGCGACCGCGCTGGCGACGATCGCGACCCTGACGACCCTCAGCCTCGTGCTGCCGCGCTTCACCACCAGCGAGCCGGGCCCGGCCTTCTCGCCCGCCCAGCTGGCCTTCGCCGCCATCGCCTCGCTCGTCCTCTACGGGTCGTTCGTCCTCGTGCAGACGGTTCGCCATCGCGACTCGTTCGTGCCGGCCATGGGTCCGGAGGACCACGACGACGAGCCGCCGACGAGCCGCCGCGCGCTGGGCAGCCTCGCGTTCCTGCTCGTCGCGCTCGTTGCCGTCGTCGGGCTTGCCAAGCTCGAGTCCGCGCCGATCGAGGCGGGCGTTGCGGCGATCGGGGCACCCGCATCGGCGGTCGGCGTCGTCATCGCGATGCTCGTGCTGCTGCCGGAGACCCTGGCCGCGGTTCGCAACGCCCGGCGCGACCGGGTCCAGAGCTCGATCAACCTCGCGTTGGGCTCGGCGATCGCGAGCATCGGCCTGACGATCCCGACGATCGCCGTCGCCTCGATCTGGCTGCAGGGGCCGCTCGTGCTCGGGCTCGAGCCGACGCAGCTCGTCCTGTTCGCGATCACGGCCGTCGTGGCCGCGCTCACCGTCCTCCCGGGCCGTGCGACCGTCCAGGAGGGCGCGGTGCACCTGGTCCTGGTCGGGGCGTTCTTCGTCCTCGCCGTCTACCCCTGATCGTCAGGCGGAGCGCCGCCGCTCCGCCTGCTCGACCAGCAGCGCACGCAGTGCGGGTCGAGCCACGTCATCGAGCGTCCGGCATTTCACGTGACGGATGCGCTTGCCGGTGCCCTCGACGATGCCGTCGGGATCGGGGAGCTGCGCGCCGTCAGCGAGCTGGACGTTCACGTGTGCCGTGTGCGGGATGAGCGCGATCGCCAGGCCTCGCATGCGCACGCCCCCGGCCGGCCCGAAGCCGAACGCGGTGAGCCGGTCGGGAAGGTCGACCTGCTCGCTCGCGTCGGGGATGACGTCACGCACGAGGGCGCGGAGCGCGCCGAACACCTCCCGAATGGCCTGGGAGTGGGGTTCGAGGAGCTTCGCGAGCTCCGCATCGGTCATGACCGAAGCAGGCTAGCAGGCTATGGGACGGAGTCCCCGCGGCGCCGATCGCCGCCCGAACGACGGCCGCGGCCGATGCGGCGATCGATGAACTTGCGCCGGTCCTCACCCGAGCGACGGTCGCCCGGGATCGGCTGCGCTGGCGGCGAGGCGGGCTCGCCACGGAAGCCCTCGCGGATCCGCGCCATCGCCGTCTCGTTCGATGCCGAAAGGGCCCTGGCCATGCCCCGGATCCCGGCCCGGATGCTCGCCCGCCGGCGGACGAGCAGCGCGTAGAGGATCGTCGCGATGACGAGGCCGAGCAGGGCCAGGCCTTCAGGCATCGGTCGAGTATTTCACCAGAGCGCAAGGCCGGTGGCGGGGTCGGGATGGCGAACGAGCTCGACGCCGGTGATCTCGCGGATCATCACCTCCGCCACGAACACCTCGCAGCCCCGCAGCAGGTGCCCGCCCACGGTGGCGCCGGTGGCATCGGCGAAGGTGGCGTGCGCGTGGAGGAACGGCCGGTCGTCGCGCAGGGAGACGTTGCCGGTGAAGCCGACGACCTCGTGGTGCGTGTCCGACGACAGCTCGAGGTACCGATGGTCGTCCTGCTCGTAGTACGCGTAGGCGGCGCGCCGAACGGCACCGATGACGGTCACCTGCGCCGCCACCACGCCGTGCTCCGCGCAGAAGCGCTCGATCTCCTCGACGAGGTCGCTCCCCGTCTCGAGCCGGCCGACGAATCCGCGGCCGGCGCCGAGCTCCTGGAATCCGGCTGGCATGGACGCTCCTTACTCGAAGTGCTTCAGGTTCTGGACGATCGGCAGCGACGCGGCGACGCGCGCGGGGTAGAGGCCGGCCAGCGCCGCGATCCCGGTGCCGGCGAGGACGACGGCGATGAGCAGCGGCCAGGGCAGGCTGACGCCGGCGTCGAGCTCGGCCGACGCGCCACCGCGAACGAGGACGAACGCCACGAGCAGGCCGCTGACGAGCGCAAGCACCCCGGCGATCGCGCCCATGATCGCGGCCTCGGCGACGACCATCGCCTGCACCTGACCGACCGTCATGCCCTGGGACCGCAGGATCGCGATCTCGCGCACCCGCTCACCGATGCCGACCGCGAGCGTGTTCACGATCCCCAGCGCGCCGATGACGACCGCGATGAGCGCGAGGACGTCGAAGAGCCCGACGAGACGATCGAGCGTCCCGGACAGCTCGCCGGCGAGGTCGCGCGCCGTCAGCGGCTCGGCGGCGAGCTGGACGGCGGTCTCGCGCACGGCCGCGGCAAAGGCGACCGGCTGAACGTCCTCCTGCGGCACCATGATCCACAGCGAGGCGGCGGTTGCCCCGAACCGATCGCGGGCGTCGGCGCTGCTCACGAGCAGCGCCCCCTCGTCGGTCCGGGCCGGGAGCGTGTAGCGGATGATCCCCGCCACTCGCAGGTCGACCGGGTCAGCGCCCGGCACGCCGAGCGTGAGCATGTCACCGACCTCGACGCCGACCCGCTGCGCCATCGCCTCCGGCACGAGCACGGCGCCGCCCGCCCGCAGGGCACCGAACGCGTCGTCTCGCGACGCGCCGGCGATCTCGAGGGCGTCGTGATCGGCGAAGACGTTCGGATCGATCCCCGCGAGTGCCGCCTCCTCGCGCCCATCGGGGGTGACGCGCACGACCGGCTGCTCGAGCACGGGGCTCGCGACCTGGAGCCCGGGCGTCGCCTGGAACGACGCGAGGAAGGCGTCGGTGTCGAGCGGCACCCCGCTGCGGATGGCGTGGCCGCCGGGCAGGATGGACGCCACGCGTCGCTCGGTCGCGGCCCGCGCCGACTCGGCGACCGTGCCGAGGGCGACGACCGCCGCGAGCGCGATCATCATCGCCCCGACCGTCAGGCCCGTCCGCGTCCGATCCCGCGACAGGTTCGTCCGCCCGAGCAGCCCCTGCGCGCCGAAGAACCACTCGAACGGGCGGCCGACGAAGCGGCCCAGCGGCTCGAGGATGTACGCCGCGCCGAGCGCAGCGCCGACGAGGAGCGCGAGGGACAGGGCGACCGGGACGATCGCCGCGCCGACATCGAGGACGGCCGCGAGCGCGACGCCGGCCGCGACGACGACGAGCTCCGCGAGCACGAGTGGTCGCAGCCGATCGCCGAGGCCGCGCTCGGGCTGCCGAGAGGGCCGGAGGGCGTCCAGCGGCGACAGCCGCGCCGCGCGCACCGCGGGAACGAGCGCTCCGATCAGCGTGACGCCGACGCCGAGAACGAATGCGGCCAGAAGCCCGCCGATCGGAAGCGGCAGGCCGACGACGAGCACCGACCGGGTTGCGGACAGGAAGCCGATCATGGCCGCCGCGAGCGCGATCCCGCCGATCACGCCGAGCGCACTGCCAAGGACGCCGAGCGCGATCGCCTGGCGTACGACGATCCCGAGCACCTGGCCCGACGTCGTCCCGGCGGCGCGAAGCAGTCCGAGCTCGCGTGTCCGCTCTCCGACGGTCATCGCCAGCGCGTTGCCGACGAGGAAGGCGCCGACGACGAGCGCGATGGCCGCGAACAGGAGGGCGACGCCGACGAAGCCCTCCTGCGCCGATGCGAAGCGGCGCGACGCATCCGCGGCAGTCTCGACGACGAATGGTTCGGTCACCGCGGCTCGGACCGCGTCGACGTCCTCGGCAGTGGGCGCGTCGCCGAGGTCGACGTCGACGTAGCGGATCGGCGACGGGTCGGCAAGCGCCGAATCGAGCGTGCTCCGCAGCGTGACGATCACGTCGCCGCCCTCGAGCGCGGCCAGGCCGGTGTCGTCCATGAGCCCGACGATCCGGAGGCCGGGCATGTCCTCGCGGCGTCCCGAGATCAGGAGCTGATCGCCGAGCTCGCGCCCGGTTCGCGCGGCCCACGAGGCGGGCACGAGCACGTCCGTCGGCGAGTCCGGCGACAGGCCGATCCCGTCGACGACGTTCGACGGTCGGATCGCGGCGTCGACGTCGGGGTCGATTCCGACCACGAGCAGGGTGAAGACGCGCTCGTCCTCGCCGGGCGCGGTCGACACCGTGAGCCGGCGCTCGGAGACCGGCGTCGCGGCCACGACGCCGCCGAGGGCCCTGACGGCCTGGACGGTCCGTGGGCTGAAGCCCTCGTCGGCGAAGGCCCGCAGGCGCAGGTCGGCTCGGCCGAGCAGGTCGGCGGTGGCGCTCTGCACCGCCTGCTCCGAGGCCGAGCCGGCGACGATCGTGCCGGTCACCGCGGCCACGCCGAGGGCGATGCCCGCCACGGCGAGGGTTGTGCGCAGCCGCCGCGCCAGGAGCGCGCGCCAGGCGAGGGCCCCGAGACGCATCGGTCCTAGAGGCCGAGGGCGGCCAGCCGCCGGATGAGCGGCCCGGCCTCGTGGTCGCGGCGTCGCCCGAGGTCGATCTCGTCGCGAACCTCGCCGTCGCGAACGACGAGCACGCGATCCGCGTAGGCGGCCGCTCGCGCATCGTGGGTCACGAGCACGATCGTCTGGCCCAGCCGATCGGCGGAGTCCCAGAGCAGGTCGAGGATCTCGGTGCCGGTCGTGTAGTCGAGATTGCCGGTCGGCTCATCGGCAAGGAGGATGGCGGGCGACGTTGCCAGGGCGCGCGCCAGCGCGACGCGCTGCTGTTCCCCGGCCGACAGCTGGTCGGGCCGATGATCGGCCTTGTCGGTGAGGCCGACGAGCCCCAGAAGCTCGTCGATCCGCTCGCGATGGCGCGTCACCGAGTCGCCGGCGATGAGGAACGGGAGCGCGACGTTCTCGGCGACGGTGAGCAGCGGGATGAGGTTGAAGAACTGGAAGACGAAGCCGGTCTTCGCCCGGCGGGTGAGGGTCCGATGCTCCTCGTCCAGGCTGGAGATGCTGATCCCGTCGATGACGACCTCGCCGGACGTCGGCAGGTCGAGGCCCCCGAGCAGGTGGAGCATCGTCGACTTCCCGGAACCGGACGCGCCCATGATCGCGACGAACTCGCCCCGCTCGACGGCGAGCGAGATGCCGCGGAGTGCCGTGACCTCGCCGTCGCCGAGCGGATAGTGCTTGACGAGGTCGCGCGCCTCGAGGATCACCGGCATCGCCGGCAGTCTACCCAGCGTCCGACGCCCGGGCGCGCCGCTTCAGCCGAACAGGAAGCCGAGGACCGCGCCGAAGATGCCGTCGAGGAACCCGGGCTCGGCCTCGGGCGGCGCGGCGATCTCCATCGAGCTCGCGGGCCCGGCCGCGGCCGCGAGGGTCGCGGTGGCCGGCCGCGTGACCATGAGCGCGGCGGCTCGGGTCGCCGCGACCTCGTCGGCACGCAGCTGGCGCATGAGCGCCGTCGCGCCGGGGGCGGACACGATTGCGGAGACGCCGTCGATGCCGGCCGACGACGACGGGCGTGCCGGGGCGTCCATCTTCGCGCGAGCGGGCTTCGGCTTCGGCTTCGCCCTGGGAGCCGATGGCGTGGCCGGCGCGGTCGATGCCCCACCACCTCCGCGACCTCCGGATGACGGTGGCGGCTGGGGCGCCGGGGCGGGAGCCGGAGCGGCCGCCTTCGCCTGCATGAACAGCTCGGTGTACATGCGGGTGTTCTGGACGTAGCCCTGGAACATCTTGTTGTCCGCCGCGGCGGCGCCGACGCCGCCGTGCGTGAACCGGGCATCGAGGACGTTCGCCCGATGCCCCGGCGACTGCATGAACTTCTCGTGGACGCGCACCGGCGAGTACGAGTCGTCGAGGCCCGAGTTCCAGCCGATGTTCTCGCCCGCCCAGTCGTAGCTCAGGCCGTTGGAGTCGTAGTACGCGTAGACGAGGCAGCCGCAGCCGGCGATCGTGTGGCTGAAGTAGTCCTGGGCCAGCATGTCCGAGCTGCGCCAGCGAGCGATGCCGACGAGCGTGCCGTGCTGCTGCACCGGCGCGATGCCGTTGTTCGTCCGCGCCCCGTTCATCAGCTGCCACAGCGTCGACTCGGCGGCGCCCTGGTTCCAGCCAGTCGCAACGGCCGGCGTCCAGGTCAGCACCCCGGCCGCGACCAGCGCGCTGATCCCGAGCCCGAGGGTACGAGCGACGATCCGTCGCGGGCGCCGTGCGCTGCTGTCGGCCATCCGATGGACTCCATCACGGTGCGGTGTGAGGGGCGGCTCGGCGCCCGTCAGGTACGCTAGGAGCCGGCCTCCGGCCCGTCAGTAGGCGAACCGTCCCGGTAGGTGGGGTGACTCATGCCCGATGGAGTACCAGCGCCGACCATGACCATCCGTTCAGCGCTGGACGGCACGCCTCGTGCTGCAGCTGGCGCTGCCGGAGGGATCGACCGTGGGGAACCGCTCGAAGGGACATTCGGTGCTGGTGGTGGACGACGACGCGGGCGTCCGCTCGCTGTACGTCGACGCGCTCGAGGACTCGGGCCATCACGTCGACGTCGCCGTGGACGGCGCGGATGCGCTGATCAGGCTGCGCGACGGCACGCATCCGTGCGTCGTGCTCACCGACCTTCGGATGCCGCGCATGGATGGATTCGAGCTCGCGCGGGCGGCCGCGAACGATCCGCAGCTGGCGCCGATCCCGATCGTCGTGCTCACCGGCGACAAGATCCTCGCCCTCACCTCACCGGCGGGCGACAAGCCCTTCTCCCCCGCCGAGCTGGACGCGCTCGTCCAGCGCTCGTGCCGCCTGCATCGGGTGACGTCCGATGACCCTGGAACGCGCTGAGGCGCTCGGGCCGGAAGAGGGCGGCGGACCGCCACCGGCGCTCATGCCATGGACGCTCGTCGTCGAGGACGAGGACTGGTCGGCCGATCTCGAGCACGGAGCCCCCGTGCCGCGCGTCGACGACCTGGTCGAGTTCATCTCGGACACCGGCGACAAGCGGCTCTTCCGCGTCGTCCGGGTCGTCCACACGGTGCAGGGATCGTCCACGGACCGCCCGCTCGTCCGCGACGAGCACGCCCTCCCGAACTCGACGGTCGACGAGCCCGGCACCGGCCCGCCACGCAGCCTGCGCGCCGGACTGCCGCGCGTGATCGTCACGCCGGTGGAGGGCTAGCTGGGGTGGCCTACGGGGGTCGAACCCGTAACCTTCGGATCCACAATCCGATGCTCTGCCGGTTGAGCTAAGGCCACCACGAAGCGCCGCGCGTGGTCGCAGCGCGGCGCATCGATATCGTCGCCGAATGGAGCCGCCGGCGCAACCGAGACGCGCCGACCGCCGGTGTCAGCCGCCGCGGTCCATCGCCCGCAGGACGAAGAGCACGAGGATCGAGCCGAGCACGGCGAGCACGAGCGCACCGAGCCAGCCGGATGCCTCGGGCTGGTTGAGCACGCTCGTCCACAGGAAGCCGCCGATCAGTCCGCCGGCGATCCCGACGAGCAGGGTGCCGATGCAGCCCATCCGCTCGCGGCCCGGCACGAAGAAGCCAGCGATCGCCCCCGCCAGCAGGCCGATGATGATCCACCCCAGGATGCCGAGGTCGGGCATGAGGTCCTCCTTGTCCGATCCGCGCGGGTAGCACGAGCCGTGCCGCCAGAGCCTATGGCGCCTCGCTCATCGTGCGCGTGAAGTCGACGGTGACCGATCCGGCGACGACCTCCACCGGGAACCGCGACAGCGGCGGAAGCCCCGCCTCGAGCGGCACGCCGTCCAGCGTCCAGGCGTTGCCGCCGCAGTCGGTCAGCCCGACCGCGCTCACCTCGAGCGCGCAGTCGGCGGCCATCGGGCTCGCGGCGGCGACGGCGGTCACGGCCGCGAACGGACCGGGAGCCACGATGACGCTCAGCTGCGCGCGTCCTTCCCCCGCATCGCGCTCCCCGGGCCAGCCATAGGACCGCGTGAGCAGCACCTCGCGCTGCACCGGCCCGTCGGAGACTTCCGCGGCGGTGGCGACGACGACCGCGGTGTCGTCGCGGGCCGGCGCGAGGCTGAAGATCGCCGGGCGGACGACGAGGGCCAGCGCGACGCCCGCGAGCGCGATCACCAGGCAACCGATCGCCGCCCTCCGGATCGGGACCGGCTCATCCATCGGCGTTCGGCGCCACCAGCTCGATGAGCGTCGCTCCCGTGCAGTTGTAGAACAGGGTCCGCTCGTGCCGGACCGATCGCTGGTCGAGGCCGCGCCGCACGAGGGCGGTGTGGCCGTGCAGCCACAGCGGCGGGGCGAGGCGTCGCGTCAGCCATCGGAACGCGGTGAACCCGCGATGCGCGAGATCGTCGTCGTCGTTCACGTCCCGTGGCGGCGCGTGGCTGACGACGAGAACCGGCCGGCCGCGCTGCGCGCGGATCCAGGCCATGACGGCGTGGCGCCACATCCTGCCGGCGTGCACCTCCAGCCCTCGGCCGCTGTAGATCGGCGAGCCGGAGAACCCGATCAGCCGGAGCCCGGCCTCGTCGACGAGGCTCGCGTCCGGCATCGGCTCCGGCAGGAGCGCCGGCTCGGTGCGGTCCCACGCCGCTCCGACGTCGTGGTTGCCGCGAACGTA
>CBFGTN010000050.1:0-14029 GCA_965652075.1 uncultured bacterium | reverse complement strand
GATCCCGCATGCCGCGAGGATCGAGGGGAGCGTCAGCGCCGATCCGGCGACGATCGCCCCCCGCCCGCTCTGTCGCAGGAAGCTGCGGCGCGTGATCCGCTTGTCCCGCTGGAACGCCCGGGCGATCGCTCGTTCGAGATCGGTCTGTTCACTCATCGACAGGGGCCTCCTCCACTTCCGGGTCCACCGAGGGTTCCGGTCCGGCAGCGGGACCGATGACGAAGGTGTGCTGTGGGTTCCACGTGAGGCGCACGCGCTGGCCGTCCGCGAGCACCTCGCTCGCGCCGCCCGTCTCGAGGTTCTGGGCGTAGACCGTCAGCTTGTGGCCGTCCGGCGTCTCGACGAGGTATTGCGTGCTGACGCCGATGTACGAGGCGTCGAGGACGGTCCCCTCGATCGCGTTCGACTGCCCATCGAAGCCCTGCGCGCCGCCCTCGTCGACGGCCAGGACGCGGAGCTTCTCCGGGCGCACGCCCAGCCGAACCCGGGTCTCGCCGTTCAGCGCGGACGAGGGGGCGCGAAGGATCGTGCCATCGGCGAGGCGGACGTCGGCGAACGGGTCGCCACGACCCGCGACCTCCGCGTCCAGGAGGTTGCTCACGCCCAGAAAGCCGGCCACGAAGTCGGTCGCCGGCCGCTCGTACAGCTCCTCCGGAGTGCCGAGCTGCTCGATCCGGCCGTTGCGCATGACGGCGATGCGATCTGACATCGTCATCGCCTCCTCCTGGTCATGCGTGACGAAGATGAACGTGATGCCGATCTCGCTCTGGATGCGCTTCAGCTCGATCTGCATCTGCTTGCGCAGCTTCAGGTCCAGCGCGCCGAGCGGCTCGTCGAGCAGCAGGACCTGTGGGTTGTTCACGAGGGCGCGCGCGAGCGCGATCCGCTGCTGCTGCCCGCCCGACAGCTGGGATGGGCGCCGCTCCTCGTACCCGGGCAGCTCGACGAGCTTGAGCATGAACGCCACCTGGTGGCGGATCTCGTTCGTCGGGGTGCCACGCCGGCGCAGGCCGAAGGCGATGTTCTCGAAGACGCTGAGGTGCGGGAAGAGCGCGTAGCTCTGGAAGACGGTGTTCGTCGCGCGCTTGAAGGGCGGGAGCTCGGTGACGTCCGCGTCCCCGAGGTAGACCTTGCCCTCGGTGACCTCCTCGAACCCGCCGATCATGCGGAGGGTCGTGGTCTTTCCGCATCCGGACGGGCCGAGCATCGAGAAGAACTGGCCCGGCGGGATGTCGAGCGAGAGGTCGTCGACTGCCACGACGTCACCGAATCGCTTCGTGACGTGATCCAGACGGACGTCGGCTTCAGGCACGCTCGAGCACTCTCGAAACCTTGTCTCGTTGTGACAGACCTCGCGAGTATAGGAGTTGACGCATCGTTGATGTCAACGTCGGCCCGATACGTGCAACTCTTGGGCAGGCGGATGCGTCATGAGCGCACACGCAGTCATTGCGGGGGAGGACCGAGACCAATGGCAAAGCTCAACCATCAGAAGCGGCATCGGCCGCGCCCGGTCGCCTCGCGGCGCCGCCGATCCAGCCTCCAGCGTGCCGAGGAGCAGCGAAGCAGACGCGATCTCGAGCGCTGGCGCAAGACGACCTGACTCCCTCTCCTCGCGCTTCGGACCCGATCGATCCAGCATCGATCGGGTCCGTTCGTTGCTAGACTCCCGGCACCGTCCCGATCCCACGGATTCCGCAACGGAGCCTGCCCGCCGATGGACTTCGCCCTCTCACCGGAGCACCTGGAGATCCAGCGCACGGTGCGCGACTTCGCGGAGCGCCGGATCGTGCCCGTGGCCGACGAGCTCGAACGGAAGGGCGAGTTCCCGCACGAGATCATCCGCGAGGCGGCCGCACTGGGCCTCCTGGGCGTCCCTTACCCCGAAGACATCGGCGGGACCGGCCTCGACTCGCTGGCCTACGCGATCACCGTCGAAGAGCTGAGCCGCGCGAGCGGCAGCGTCGGCATCATCGTCAGCGCCCACACCAGCCTCGGCTGCAACCCGGTCTGGCTGGCCGGGACCGATGCGCAGAAGGAGCGCTACCTGCGGCCGATGGCATCCGGCGAGGTCATCGGCGCGTACGGCCTGACCGAGCCCGGGGCGGGCAGCGACTCGCGCGGAACGCGGACCCGCGCCCGCCGCGAGGGCGACGAGTGGGTCCTCGACGGCAGCAAGCGATTCATCACGAACGCCGGGGTGGCTGGCACGTACGTCGTCACCGCCGTGACCGAGCGCGAGGCCGAGAGCGGGAAGATCAGCGCCTTCATCGTCGAGGCCGAGACGCCGGGCTTCAGCATCGGCCGCATGGAGGAGAAGATGGGCCTCCACGCCAGCAACACCGGCGAGCTGATCTTCGAGGGCGCGCGGATTCCGGCGGAGAACCTCCTGGGCGAGGAGGGGGAGGGCGACAAGCTGTTCCTCAAGACCCTCGATGGTGGTCGGATCGGGATCGCCGCGATGGCGCTGGGCCTCGCCCAGGCGGCCTACGAGGCGGCATCGGCCTACGCGAAGGAGCGCCGACAGTTCGGACGGCCGATCGGGGAGTTCCAGGGGGTGGCGTTCATGATCGCCGACATGGCGACCCGGATCGACGCCGCACGGCTGATGACGTACCGCGCGGCCTGGCTGAAGGACTCCGGCATGTCGTACACGACCGAGGCGGCGATGGCGAAGCTGTTCGCATCCGAGGTCGCGCGGGAGGTCACGAACGACGCGATCCAGGTGCACGGCGGCTACGGGTACGTCACCGAGTACCACGTCGAGCGCTACCTCCGCGACGCGAAGCTCACCGAGATCGGCGAGGGCACGAGCCAGATCCAGCGCCTCGTGATCGCCCGCAACATCCTGGGCCTGCGCGCGATGTAGGGCGTCGTACCTGCTACGCTCCGAGCACGCCGGCCGCCGCAGCGGCCTCCCCCGACCACGAGGTACGCCCGAACTCATGAGCAGCCGCATCGACGAGCTGGACGCGATCGTCCGCAGCTTCGACCTCAACGAGCATCCCTTCTACACCGAGTGGCGCGCAGGCACCCTGCCGGTCGAGCGACTCGCCGAGTACGCCGACGAGTGGGCGCCGTTCATCGCCATGGTCGATGCCGGCTGGGAGCGGATCGGGTATCCCGAGTACGCGGCCGAGGAGCGCGAGCACGACGAGCTCTGGAGCCGGTTCCGCACGGCGCTCGGAGCGACCGGGGAGATGCGACGCCCGCAGTCGCGCAGCCTGCTGGCGATCGGCGAGAACGCGTTCGCGTCCATTCCGGAGTCGCTCGGAGCCCTGTACAGCTTCGAGGTCCAGCAGCCGGCGACGGCGAGCTCGAAGCTCGCCGGGCTGCGCGAGCACTACGCGGGCACCGTCGATGCGGACGCGCAGCAGTACTTCGTCGAGCATGCGGTCGAGACCGACGAGCCGGCGATGCTGGCCGCGAGGATCGACGGGCTGACCGACGGCGAGTTCGCGCGCGCGAAGACCGCCTGCGCGCTCTTCAGCGCGGCCGCGTGGGGAGCCCTGGACGGGGTCTACTACACCGACTGAGCGAGGCTCAGCCGCGGCGGTTGCTGAACTCGACCGACCAGCGCCAGGCGCTGCCGTCCTCCGCGTTCCACCAGGCGGTGAGGGTCCCTGCCTCGCCGCCCGGCAGGATCACGATGCTGCCGAGGTCCGCCTCGGTCGGCCATCGGTCCTCCCGGGTGATCGTGTCGCCGTCGAGCGCGAACCGCGTCATCGGCTTGTAGCGGCCGCCGCGGGTCAGGCCCTCGCCCCGAGCGAGGACGCGATCGTCGCCCTGGCGGACCGTGACCGCGACCTTGCGCGGGACGGAGTGCGCCCACACGACGTCGTGCGGGTCGATCCGGGCGCGAGCGATCGGGATGCCGGTGGCGCCGGCGCCGGGGTACCAGAGCTCCCAGGTGTGCAGCTCGTCGAATGCCATGCCCGAATCCTAGGCCCCGCCCACGTCGCGTGAGCGCCGCGTCGGATGACCGATGGCGGCGGCGAGCTCCACGAACGGGTCCAAAGACGCGGGATCGGCGAGGGAGCCGCGCGAAGCCGCGTCGTCGGCCGGCGTCCCGGTCAGGATCCGCTTCACCGGCACCTCGAGCTTCTTCCCCGACAGGGTGCGAGGGATGACGGGCACCGCGAGCACCTCGTCCGGCACGTGCCTGGGCGACAGTGCGGTGCGCAGCTCGTGGCCGATCCGCGCGCGCAGCGCATCGGTCAGCTCGTCCCCGTCGCGCAGGGCGACGAACAGGAGCAGGCGATCGCCGTCGTCGAGGTGGACGACGAGCGAGTCGGCGACCTCGGGAATGGCCTCCACGACCGCGTAGAACTCGGCGGTCCCGACGCGCACGCCGCCGCGGTTGAGCGTCGCGTCGGATCGGCCGCTGATGACGCAGGAGCCTCGTTCGGTGAAGGTGATCCAGTCGCCGTGCCTCCACGTGCCCGGGAAGTCCTCGAAGTACGTGGCGCGGTAGCGCGAGCCATCCGGATCGTTCCAGAAGCCGACCGGCATCGACGGCATCGGGCGGGTGACGACGAGCTCGCCCTGCTCCCCGACCAGTGGTCGGCCGGCGGGGTCGAAGGCCTCGACCGCGCAGCCCAGGTGCCGGCAGCTGATCTCGCCCTCCCAGACCGGAACGAGCGGCGAGGCGCCGACGAAGGCGGTGCACACGTCCGAGCCGCCGGAGACCGACTGGAGGTGGACCGATGGACCGATCGCGTCGTAGACGTAGCGGAAGCCCTCCGCCGGAAGCGGCGATCCGGTGGAGCCGATGCCCCGCACGCGCGAGAGGTCGGCGATCGCGCCCGGACGCAGGCCCTCCTTGCGGCAGGCCATGAGGTACGTGGCGCTCGTCCCGAAGTACGTGATGCCCTCCTCGGCTGCCAGCCGCCAGAGCGCACCGAGGTCCGGGTGGCCCGGCGACCCGTCGTACAGCACGATGCCCGCGTCCACCGCCAGCGCCGAGACGAGGTAGTTCCACATCATCCAGCCGGTCGTGCTGAACCAGAAGAAGCGGTCGGCCGCGCCGAGGTCGTGATGCAGGGCATGGATCTTCAGGTGCTCGAGCAGGATCCCACCGTGGCCGTGGACGATCGGCTTCGGCAGGCCGGTCGTGCCGGACGAGTAGAGGACGAACAGCGGGTGGTCGAACGGCACCCGCTCGAACGCGAGCTGGCCTGCCTCGGCAACGAGCTCCTCCCATGGCAGCGCATCCGGGATGCGTGATGCGTCGTCGCGCAGGTACGGAAGGGCGACGGTCGCGGTGAGGGAGGGCAGCGCGGCTCGAATCGCGGCGACGTCCGCGACGCGGTCGACGTCGCGGTCGCCGTACCGGTAGCCGTCGACCGCGAGGAGCACCTTCGGCTCGACCTGGCTGAACCGATCGACCACCGATCGCACGCCGAACTCGGGCGGACAGCTCGCCCAGATCGCGCCAAGGGACGCCGTCGCCAGCAGTCCGACCACTGCCTCGGGAACGTTCGGCAGGTAGGCGACGACCCGGTCGCCGCGGCCGACCCCGAGGCGCTCCAGGCCGGCGCGCACCCGCGCGACGCCGGCGCGCAGCTCGTCGGCGGTGAGCTCGATCCGGTCGCGGGACTGGGATCGCGCGACGAGGACCGTGTCGCCGCCGGCGCGTCCCGCGAGGCGGAGGCAATGCTCCGCCCAGTTGAGTCGAGCCGTCGGGAACCATCGCGCACCGGGCATCGCGTCTCCCGCCAGGGCCGGGCCCGGATCGGCCTCCGACGCCACGTCGAAGTGGTCCCAGATCGACTGCCAGAACCCCTCGAGGTCGTCGATCGACCAGCGCAGCAGGTCGTCGTAGCCGCCGAAGCGCAGGCCGCGCTCGCGGTCCAGCCACTCCACGTATGCGCCGACTCGCGTCGTCGACCGCGCATCGGCACGGGGGGACCAGAGGACGGGCGGAGCGGGCATCCGCGCGATGATGCCAGAAGGGTGGGGCGTATCCCCCGGCGTATCCTCGAACGGATGCTCACCGTGGCGCTCGCCGTGCTCGCCGCCGCGCTCGTTGCCGGCGGCTCGGGGCTGCCGCCGCTACCTCCGCTGGCGGTCGCTCGCGTCCCCGACGAGCCCGGCGCCATCGTCCTTGACGACGGCGTGCCGACCCTGCAGGCGATCGCGCTGGACGTCGACGGCGACGGCGCACGCGACGTCGTCCGCCTGGTTCGGCTCACCGGCCGCTTCGAAGGGCGTGTGAGGGTCGAGGTGTGGACCGAGCGTGCGTCGGGCTGGACGCGGATGACGCGTTCGGAGCAGGTGATCCCGAGTGGGGATGCGGACCTGCGCTACGTCGGGAGCCCGGTGCGGCTCGTGGTCCGCCGGGTCGACGGCGAGGAGCGGGTCACGCTCGTTCGCCAGCCGGCCGCCATCTCGCCGGGCGATCGGGCCGAGTGCTGCCTGCTGCTCGACGACATCGACGTTCGCGGTAACCGGATCCGGATGACGCGGGTCGCGTCGCGCGCCGCGATCGCCGACGCCGTTCACGCCATCGACCTCGACGGCGATGGGACGGACGAGCTGCTCGCCACCCGGTCCGAAGAGCCGCTCGACGTCCCGACCACGCCCGTCGAGGCTCGCGTCTTCCGCTGGGCCGATGGACGCTTCGAGGCACCGGTCTCCTCGGACCTGCCGGTCGGGACGCCGAGCAGCGCGTACATCCTCGGCGACAGCGACGGCGTCCCCGGGGACGAGGTCGGCTTCATCAGCCGCTCGGCCAACTACCACCTGTTCCGGAGCACCCTCGGACCCGGTGACCGGCTGATCACCGAAGACTCGGGCGTGGTCGTGAGCGACGCCCTTGCGGTCCCTCTCGGTGACGGCCAGAGAGGGATCGCCCTGCTCAACCCGACCTTCGGGGTGGCGGCGGGACCATGGCCGCGTGGCGCACGGCCGGGGCCGGGCCCGACCGTCCCGACGCCCGTGAGTGCGCGACTGGTCGGCGTCATCTCGCTGGGTGGGCAGGATCGGCTGCTCGTGCGGCGGGTCGATCCGCCGAGCCTGTCGGTGCTGTCGCTGCCGGAGCTGGTCGCCCTCGACGACGGGCCGATCCAGCCGAGTGCCGCCTCGCTGGCCGCCGCGGCGGCGGGGTTCGAACCCTTTGCCGGGCTGCTGCCGGGCGGCGGACCGACCGGCGCGCCAACCGCGATCGTCGCCGGCCGGCTGATGCCGTCGCCGTTCTTCGCTGACCGGACCGCGGCGTTCGCCGCGCTGCCGAACAGCGCACCCATCGGCCTCGTCGGTCGGGCGCGCGACTCGATCGCCATCCTGCAGGGCGTGCCGCGGATCGACTCGACCGGCGGACCGCTCGATCCGCCGATCGTGCCGTCACGGACGGCCGTCACGATCGCCCCGTTCGTCGAGGCGGGGACCGCCGAGGGGAACGGCGGCAGCTACGAGCCGGCCATGACGGGCAGCGTCACCCTCGATTCCGGCGCGGTCGGGATCACTGACGACGGCGTATCCCTGACCGTCGACGCGCCGGCGGGCTCACGCGTCTACCAATCGCTCCCGGACGACGTTCGCCGGGAGCCGCTCGTGGTCGACAGCAGCGGGCCACTGACCGTCGCCATCGAGCCGCCGCCGGGCATGTCAGCCGCCGAGCCGGCGAGCGTCGCCGTCGTCGTCGCCACGCCGGCCGGACACGCCTATGTCCGCACGTTGGACCTCCAGCTCGTCGACTCGGCTCCCGATCTGAGCGCGGAGCCCGCGACGCCGCTCGGTTCGACCCTCGTGACGATCGCCGGGCGAACCGCCGCGTACGCCCAGGTGGAGGTGGACGGCATTCCCGTCGAGATCGACGACGACGGTCGTTTCTCGACGAGCGTCGACCTGCCGCCGTGGCCAACGGAGGTCGTCGTCACCGCCCGAGATCCGTTCGGGCACGAGGCGCGCGTGGTCGCCACCGGCGTCGGGCTGTTCGACTATCGCGGGTTGCCGTGGACCGCGATCGCACTCGTGCTCCTCGCTGCCCTCGCGGTCGCCCTCGTCCTGCGCGTGCCGAAGGCGCGGGTGGCGCCGCGGCCGGTGTCGGACGATGGCGCGCTCGAAGAGCTGGACCCGGCGGACCGGCTCTAGCCGCCTCGCCGCCGTCGCGCCAGCCGCTCGGCAAGCGTCTCACCCGGATCGGTCGCGGGCTCGGCCTGGGGCGCGTCCGTCGCTCGGGCCGGTGCCGGTGCCGCTGGGGGTGGCGCCTGCACTCGGGTCGGTCGCGGCGGCACCGATGCGGTCGTCACAGGCGGTGCGGGCGCCGCCGCCTCGGTGATCGGATCGGGTGCCCGAGGCTCGGCGACTCGCTCGGCGCGCCGATCCACGCGGGCCTTCGCGGCCCGCAGCTCCGCGAGGCCGGGGACGGCTTCCGGCTCGGGACGGCCGAGGCCGACGCGGCGGGCGGCCCAGCTCCGCGCCCGGCGCAGGTCCGCACGCGTGAGCGCGACGCGACGCACGCCGACGTCGAGCGGGACGAGGACGATCGCCAGGACGAGGAGCCATGGCCAGATGGGCGTCGGAAAGGCGGCCGCGGCGATGTCGTGGCGCCAGACCTCGGATCCGGGGTCCTCGGCGTCGAGCGGCAGCTCGCGGCCGTTGCCGGCGGCGGCGTATCCGGCAAGGGCGTCGGTGTCGATCCCGAGGCGGCGGAACTCGTCGGCAGTGGGCGAGACGATGCCGAGGGTCCGGCTCGCCGCATCGGTCTGCTCGGCGGTCTCGAGCGTCTGCGCCACGCGCACGAGGTAGGCGCCCGGATCCTCGGCCCGGACGGTGCCGGCGTAGCGGCCCGGTCCGACCTGCTCGAGCACGGCCTGGGTCGGCTCGAGCTCGGGGGACACGAGGCGCAGGACGGTGCGGTAGAAGTTCCGAGGGCTGCCGTCGTCGGCGAACGAGGTGACCTCCACGTTCAGCTCGCCACGGTCGCCCGGGCTGAAGCGGACGTCGATTCCCTCCGCGTCCTGTGGCGGCAGCGTCCACGCGACGAGCTGCGCGGTCATCGTCCCGAACTCGGGCGTCCCGATCCATGGCGTCGCCCACTGCTGGCGCGCGTCGCTCGTCCACGCGGCCGCGCGTCCGAGGCCGTACTGCCATTGCGCCAGCAGCGGATCCTCGCGGCCGGTGAGCAGGGCGACGGTCGCGCTGCCCTTCGCCGTCGTCGCGTTGTAGCCCAGGAGCTGCGGCAGGCGCCCCGCGTCGAGGCCGTCGAGGATCTCCGAGCTCGACGACGGGATCGGCTGGAACGTCTCCTCCACGATCTGCTCGCCGGCGGTCCGGATCGTCTCGCGCACGAAGATGTCGGGGATCGTGGTCGCGTCGGCGGCGTCGTAGTAACGCCCGCCGGACTCCTCGGCAAGCTCGCGCAGGACCCGCGCCGATCCGCCGCCGGTGCCGATCGTCGACAGCGTGATCCCGGCTGCCTGCATGTCCTCGAGCAGCTCGTCGTAGGCGCCCGACTGCGACCAGCCGTCGGTGATCAGGATGATGTGCCGAAGGGTCGCCGGGTTGTCCACGAGGTCGTCGTACGCCGCCTGAAGCCCGGCGAAGATGTTCGTGTTGCCGTCGGCGGCGAATCCGAGCCCGTTGCCGAGGGCGCCGAAGTCGATCGGCGCCGTCCGCACCGCCCAGTGCGCGTTGCCGTCGAAGGCCACGACGCCGAGCTGGTCCGTCGGCGCGAGCGCCTCGGCCGCGCGCAGGATCGCCTCCTTGGCGATGTCGACCTTCTCGAAGCCGCGCTGCCCCGAGGGGTTGGCGGCGTCCCGGCTGTCGCCGGTGCAGTGGCAGTCGGCCATGCTGCCCGACTTGTCGACGACGGCGACCATCGCCACGTCCGGCGAGCGCTCGCGGTCGCGGACCGTCATGTACACCGGCAGCGTCTCCTCGAGCGGCGTGTCGAGGTAGCCGCCAGCGCCGTAGCTCTCGCGTCCCCCGAGCATCACCAGGCCGCGACCGAGGTCGCGGACGTAGGTCTGGATCGCTGCCATCGTCGTCTCCCCGAGGGCGTCGGCCCGCACGTTGTCGAGGACGAGGCTGTCGTAGCTCGCGAGGCCGGTCAGCGACGAGGGCACGCCGTCCGACGGCACCACCGTGACCTCCTGCTCGCCGTCCTCCAGCGACTCGATGAGGTCGGCGGCGCGAGCGGGGTCGTCGGTGGCGACGAGGATCTGTGGCGGCCCCGAGACGAGCACGTACGCATCCGCCGCGTTGTTCTCGACGAAGCGGTCGTTTTCCGGCTCGATGACGGCACGGAAGACGTGGAAGCCGGGCTCGTCGGCCGTGACCCGGAACGGGATCGCGGTCACGCCCGGCTCGACGTCGAGCTCTCTCGTCGCGACCGTGGCGCCGTCGGCGAGGAGGCGCAGCGTCGCGCCGGTCGTGATCGTCGAGCGCAGCCGAACCGTCAGGTCGATCGTCTCGCCGACCCGCGCCCCCGGCGGTGCGTCGAGGGCGTCGACGAGCACCTCGGCGGCGGGTTCGTCGGCCGGGGTCACCACGTCGAGCCGGATGCCACGGGCCGTCGCCGCGGCGATCGCGTCCTCCGCCTCGCCCGAGGTGTCGTTGCCGTCCGACAGCATGACGATTCGCTGCTGCGTGCCGGCGGGGAAGATCGCCGCCGCCAGGCGCACGGCCGCGCCGACGTCAGTCGCGCCGGCCACCGGGGCCGAGGCCGGCTCGGAGAGCTCGTCGAGCTGCGACGGGAGGCGGTCCACGAGCGCGTTGCCGCCGAAGACGACGACCCCGGCGGTGTCGCCCTCCGGCATCTCCCCGACGGCAACGCGCGCCCAGTCCACGAGCTCCTCCCGCGTCGCATCGAGCATCGAGGCCGATGCGTCGAGCAGGAAGACGACGCTGAGCCGATCCGACGGCAGTGCCAGCCGCATCCCCGCCAGGGACAGGATGAGGCAACCCGCGAGGACGAGGCGGATGACGAGCGAGGCGATCCGGCGCCCGGCCGGCAGCGTCCGCGATGCCCCGAGCCAGCCGACGACGACGACCGCGACGATCGGGACGGCCAGCCACAGCCAGATCGGATCGGCGAAATTCAGCGGCAGGTTCATGACGTCCGCCCACCGAGCGGCTGCGGCCGGCGACCGAACGCGCGCGCGATCGTCCGGCGCGTCGGGCGGTGGTAGAGGATCCATTCGATCGCGAGCAGCGCGAGGGCGATGAGGGCGAGCGGCCACCACCACTCGGCACGGGTGGGCTGGCCTGGCCCGTCGTCGCCCGCCGGAACGCGGCCCATGTCCACGATGCGCTGCGGGTCGCCCGGCTCGACGTCCGACTCGTCCGGACTGAACAGGTTGACCGCGGTTCGCCCGAGCACCTGGTTCCCGATCGACGGGTCGTCGCTGACGGCGCGCACCTCTCGCACGCCGACCTCATCGGCACCGGCGAGCGTGAGCTGTCCGGCCGTGACCGGCACCTCGACCGCCGTTCCGGCCCCATCGGCGCCGGTCGTCACGACGCTCACGCGTTCGATGCCGGGGTCCACGGTCGCGGTGACGGACTCGCCGAGCGGCATCGACGACGGCAGGATGCCCTCCGCGGCCGGCAGCAGGTGGTCGACGAGATTGCTCATGAGAAGCGGGAACGCGACCTGCAGCGGCAGGTCGGACTCCCCGAGGTCGAAGCCGATGAGCCCGACCCGCCGGCCATCGCGCTCGCCGACGGCCACGAGGGGTCGCCCGGCGGGGGTGGCCACCACGGAGCGCATCCCCTCAGCGAGCTCCACCGTCCGCGCGCGCCCGATGTGGACGCTCGTCAGGTCGACGAAGCGCAGCAGCGGCTCGTCGGGGTCGGTGCGATCGATGACCGGACCGTCGATGTGTCCTCCCACCGCGCCGAAGTCGCCATCGGCGGACGGGTCGACGTACAGCGATGCGCCGGGCGCCGGCTCGTCGGGCACGATGCCGTCGAAGACGAACAGCCCGTACGGCGTGCCAGCGTCGGCCGCTTCCCCGAGCGCATCGGCATAGCCCTCCGCGCCAACCGCGTAGAGCTCGAGGCGGGGGAGCAGGGCCAGCGCGTTCTCGAGGTACGCGTTGCCGGGCCCGACGAGCAGCGCTCGAGTGCGACCCTGTGACGGCACGATCGCGAAGGCGCGGTCATCCGCGGCCAGGGCGTCGGAGCCGGCGAGCCTCGCCTCCACCGTCGTCGCCGCGGGTGGGACCGTGCTGACGAGCGCCTCCGATCGCTGGCCCGCCGGAATCGTCAGGTCGCGCGCATCGATCAGCTCGCCATCCGCGTAGATCTCGAGCCGCCGGGTGGCATCGACGGCCGACGGATTGGCAACCGCCACGAAGAGGTCGAGCTGCGCGCCGCCCGAGCGGCGGAGGGCGGAGAGGGCGGCGAGCGACTGGTTCGCATCGGTCTCGCCGACGAGCTCGACGAGCACCGGGGCTCCGACACCGACCTCGGGCAGCTCGTCGCCCGCCGCGTCGGTCACCACGACGATCGTCGAGTCCGAATCGCGCGCCGCAAGCGCCGAGGCGAGGGCGAACGCATCGGTCAGGTCGCCCGGCAGCTGGGACGCTGCGATTCCGTCGATCGCCTCGAGCGCGGCCTCGCGGTCGTCGGTCTCGCTCACCAGCACGTTCGCGGTGTCGGCGGCCGCGACGACCGTCACCCGCCCGCCGACCGGCAGCCGTCCGACGACGTCCGCAGCTCGATCGCGGGCGAGCGCCATGCGGTCCTCGCCGTCCGTGCTGGCGGCCATCGAGGCGCTCGTGTCGACGATGAGGACGACGTTCGCTGCCAGGTCCGATGTCGCCGCGGTGAACGGCCGCGCCGCCGCCAGCACGACGATCGCCGCGATCAGGAGCTGGACGAGGAGGAGCCAGCTGAACCGCAGGCGCTGCCACGGCGCGTTCGCCTCGACGTCGCGGATGAGCTGCTGCCACAGGAAGGTCGAGCCGACCGGGTAGTCGCGGCGCCGGAGGCGCAGCATGTAGAAGGCGACGATGATCGGCAGGCTGATGAGGCCGATGAGGGCCAGCGGGACGATCATTCCACGACCCGGCGACGTCGAAGGACGTCGAACAAGAGGTCCGCAAGGTCGAGGTCGGCGGGCACCTGGACGTACGCGCCGCCGCGCTTGCCGACGAAGGTCGCGATCTCGGCCTGCCACTCGGCGAGCCGCGCGCGATACCGCTCGACGAGGTCGTCGTCACCGGAGACCTCCACCGCGTGGCCCGTCTCGTTATCGACGAGCCGTGCGTCGGGAGGGACCTCCGGATCCAGCTCCTCCGGTGCGAGCAGGTGGAGCACCGAGAGCTGCGAACGCGTGCCCGCGAGGTCCCGCAGCGCGTCGAGGTAGCCGGGATCCATGAGGTCGCTGATCAGCAGCAGAGGTCCGGCTCCTCGCATCCGAGCGGCGTAGGCTCGGGCGGCGGCCGCGAGCCCGGTGAGGCGCTCGGTGCGCGGCTCGGACAGGAAGCGGAAGAGCTCGAGCGCCCGGCGCTTGCCGCGAAGCGGCCGCATGCCGCTGGCGTTCCCGTCGCCCAGGAAGGCGACGCTCACCCGATCCATGCTCGCAAGGCCGAGGTACCCGAGCGCGGCCGCTGCCCGGCGTGCGGCGTCGAGCTTGTTCGGCTCGCCGTAGTCCATGCTTCGGCTGGCGTCGACGAGGATGTGGACCGTCACGTCCTCCTCCTCGACGAACAGCTTGACGAACAGCCGCTCGAGCCGGGCGTACGCATTCCAGTCGAGCTGACGGAGGTCGTCGCCGGCGGTGTAGTTGCGGTAGTCCGCGAACTCGACGCTCTGGCCGCGCCGCACGCTCCGCCGCTCGCCCTTCATCCGACCGGCGGTCAGCCGGCGGGACGCCAGCTCGAGCTGCTCGAGCCGGCGCAGGAATGCCTCGTCGAAGAACGGCGCGCGCTCGGTGGCGGTCATCGGCGCATCGGGTCCGGGGGCCGACCGCCTATTCGGCCGGCTCGGTGGGCGTCTCGGCGATGATCGCGCGAACGATCGAGTCGGTGCTGATGCCCTCGGCCTCGCCCTCGAAGTTGAGGATGATCCGATGCCG
>CBFGTN010000049.1:0-14458 GCA_965652075.1 uncultured bacterium | reverse complement strand
TGGGGCTTCGATCCCGCCGCCATCCGACGTCGCGTGCTGTTCGTGCACGGGTCGGAGGATCGGGTGGTTCCCGCCACCCACGGCGAGTGGCTTGCCGCGCATGTTCCCGGCGCGGAGCTGCGGTTCGGCCGGAACGACGGGCACGTCTCCGTGCTGCACCTGGCTCCGGCCGCGCTGGAGTGGCTGGCGGCCCGCGCCGCCGGCGTCACCGGCGACGACGGGCCCTGATCACCGGGGGACCGCGACGATGGCGGAGAGGAGCGCGATCACGATCGCGCCGGCGACGAACGGGACCGCGACGAGGACCGATCGCCACGCGTGCATCGGTCAGCCGTCCGCTGGCTCGTCGTCGGTCACGGGCGCGCGACCCTTCGGTCGGGCGAGGACGATCAGGAGGACGCCCAGGATCACGGTCGCCGCGGGGAAGATCCAGTCGAGGCGGATGCCGTCGAGCTGGCCGAGCAGCAGCACGACGCCGATCACCGCGAACAGCATCCCGAAGGTCAGGGAGACGAGGTCCGGCGAGTGGCGAGTCATGTTCATCGCTCCAGGCTGCGGGTCTCGACCCGGACGATGCCCAGGCCGGTTCCGAGGTCGAGGACGAACTGCGGGCCGGCACCCTCGACGACGTCCATGCGCTCGAGGTTCGTGCCCTCGTCCGAGTCCCCCAGGATGAACAGGCTCCCGGCGCCGACCGCGGTGGTCAGCTCGGCGCCGGCGTCCTCGGGCAGAACGACGACTAGGTCGCCCATCGCGACGCTGGCGTCGATCTCGATGGGCTCCCCGACGTCCTCGATCCGCGTGAGGTCCATGTAGATCTGTCCGCCGGCGAGCCGGTACTCCGGATCCAGATCGCCGGCGCTGGCCGGGCGGACCTCGAGGGAGCCGAACCCGCCCTCGAGCGGCACGTGGATCAGGCTCGCCGCGATCGCGAACGGCAGCAGCAGGAAGCCGAGCAGGATCAGCAGGGGCGCCCGGCCCCACCACGTCCCGATCACGAGGCCGATGCCGAGGACGAGCAGCGCCAGGCCGAAGTAGCGCACGAGGTCGACGTCGGTGCCGGCCACGACGGTCACCAGCGCGAGCGCGCCGATGCCGATGAGCATCGCGCCGAAGACGTACCACCCGAGCGGCGACGGGGGGCGTGATCGCCGTCGGACGACGGCGGGTGGTGGGGACACCGGAGCGGTCGCCGCGTCGACGGTGCCGGCCTCGGTCGCGACCGCGGCGCTCGGCTCGGACCGTCGGAAGAGGAGGGCGCCGATCGCGATCGCGATGAGCGCGATGACCGCGAATTCGACGCCGCCGGGCCCGATGTATGTCACCCCGGTGTCGAGGTCGACGACTCGCGAAGGGACGTTGAACACCAGAATGACCGCGAGGGCGACGAGGCCGATCACGAGCATCCCACCCGCACCGACCCGTCGGAAGACGCGCTGCACGACCGACTGGTTGTCGGTGTCGGTCGGAACGAGCAGCCACGCCAGCAGGTAGAGGCCCAGGCCCAGCCCGTTGAACACCATCAGCCCGACAAAGCCGATGCGGATGAGCAGTGGATCGACGTTGAAGTAGTCGGCGAGGCCGCTCGCCACGCCGCCCAGGACGCGATCGTCGCCGCGTCGTCGAAGGGGCCGTGGGGCGGTTGGCTGTTCGATCGTCATGCGCCGATGATCGGCCGCGCGGGCGGCGTGCACCATTGGGGATGTCCCGGATCGGACCCTGAGTCCCGACGCCCGGGCTCGGGGTTCTCCCCCATCGTGAACGGCGCCGGTCCTGTGGGAACATGCCGGCCATGGCCCAGATCGACGTCCGTCAGCCAGCCCCGCGCCTCGAGCGCAGCCGCCGCGACCGATGGATCGCCGGCGTCGCCGGCGGCATCGCTCAGCACATCGGCGTCTCGCCGGCCGCGGTGCGCGTCGCGTTCGTCGTCCTCTCGTTCGCCGCGGGCTTCGGCCTGGTCGTCTACGTCCTGACCTGGCTCCTCGCGCCGCTCGAGGCCGAGGAGGACGGGGTCGAGGCGGCCCCCCGTCAGATCCGTCTGCCGACGCCGCGACGGGCAGTTGGCATCGGCCTCGTGATCGTCGGGATCCTGGTGCTGCTCTGGCTGGCCGGGCTGTGGTTCCAGGGCAACCTGGTGTGGCCGATCGTACTCGCGGCGGTCGGGTTCGCCGTCCTGTGGGCGCGGGGCGACGGGAGCCGCGGCCGCTGGAGCCTGGAGACGCTGGGGACGCCACTCTCGTTCACCCGCTTCGCGATCGGGGCGTTCCTGATCCTCGCCGGCATGGGCGTCTTCCTCGCGGCGAGCACCTCCCTCGACGCGGTCGGCAATGTGCTGCTGGCGATGATCGTGGCTCTCGGTGGCGCCGCGCTGCTGGCCGGCCCATGGATCTGGGGCATGGCGCGCCAGCTCGTCGAGGAACGCAGCAGCCGCGTGCGGTCCGAGGAGCGCGCCGAGATGGCCGCGCACCTCCATGACTCGGTGCTTCAAACGCTCGCGCTCATCCAGCGCTCGACGACGCCGCGCGAGATGACGAGCCTCGCGCGGACCCAGGAGCGCGAGCTGCGCGCGTGGCTGTACGGGCGCGCCCCGGAGCTCGCGGGCGTTCGGCTGCGGGACGCGATCGACTCGATGGCCGGCAGGATCGAGCGGCAGCACCAGGTGAGCGTCGAGGCGGTCGTCGTCGGCGACGCGGAGATGGACGAGCGGCTGCGCGGCCTCGTGAACGCGTGCGCGGAGGCCGTGGCGAATGCGGCGGTCCACTCCGGGACGACCGCGATCAGCGTCTACGTCGAGGTCGAGGACGAGGGTGTGACCGCGTTCGTGCGCGACCAGGGCTCCGGCTTCGACCCGGCCGGCGTCCCGGACGACCGGCGCGGCATTGCAGACTCGATCGTGGGACGCATGGAGCGACACGGCGGCAGCGCGACCGTGACCTCCAGGCCGGGCGCCGGGACGGAGGTCGTGCTGCGGCTGCCGAGGAGGGAGCCGTGAGCGTGCGGGTCTTCGTCGTCGACGACCACGCGCTGTTCCGCTCGGGCGTGCGATCCGAGCTCGCGCAGGAGGTGGAGATCGTCGGGGACGCCGGGACCGTCGACGAGGCGGTGCCCGCGATCGTCGAGCTGAAGCCCGACGTCGTGCTGCTCGACGTCCACATGCCCGGCGGTGGCGGGCGCGCAGTCATCGAGGCGGTTCGGGCGGAGCGGCCCGACGTGAAGTTCCTGGCGCTCTCGGTGTCCGACGCCGCGGAGGACGTCATCGGCATCATCCGCGCGGGTGCGCGCGGCTACGTCACGAAGTCGATCTCCGCGGAGGAGCTGTCGACGGCGGTCCAACGGGTGCACGAGGGCGACGCCGTGTTCTCACCACGACTCGCCGGCTTCGTCCTCGACGCGTTCGGTGGCGATGCTCCGCAGCCGATCGACCCCGAGCTCGATCTCCTCAGCCGGCGGGAGCGCGAGGTCCTGCGCTACATCGCGCGCGGCTACACCTACAAGGAAGTCGCACACGAGCTCCACATCAGCGTGAAGACCGTCGAGACGCACGTCTCGGCGGTGCTCCGCAAGCTCCAGCTGTCGAGCCGATACGAGCTGACCCGCTGGGCCGCCGACCGCCGCCTGGTCTGAGCACGCTCAATCCTGACTGGAAGGGTCAGCTTCGTGCAGGAGGATGGCGGCATGAGCATCACGCACCTCAATCCCCCAGACATGCACCGGAGCCCGGCCTTCTCGCAGGGCACGATCATGCCGGCCGGCTCCAGGATCCTCTTCGTCGGAGGGCAGAACGGCGTCGGCCCGGACGGCAAGGTCGTCGGCAACACGATCGAGGCGCAGACGGAGCAGGCGCTGCGCAACGTCCTGGCCGTCCTCGCCGAGGCCGGCGCGTCGCAGACGGACGTCGCGAAGCTGAACATCCACATCATCGAGGGCACCGACGTGAACGCCGGGTTCGGCGCGTCGCTGGCGGTGTGGGGCGCGAACCCGACCGCGATCACCGTGATCGCGGTGCCATCGTTCGCGAATCCGGACTTCCTCGTCGAGATCGACGCGGTCGCCGCGCTTCCGGATTGACCCGCCGCGGCTAGGACGTCCTTCCGCCACTGCACCTGCACCCCGCGCCGCCCGGGTCAGGCGCAGAATGGCACGGTGATCCTGCTCATCGGCATCGGGCTCGCCATCTTCGTCGTGCCGTTTCCCTGGAACGTCCCGGTCGTCATCGGCGCAGCCGTGCTCGAGTTCTTCGAGACGTTCGGCACGTGGCGCTGGTCGCAGCGCGGCGAGGCGAAGGCGGGGCCGGAGACGCTGGTCGGCGGCAGCGGCCGCGCGATCACCGAGGTGCGACCGGAGGGGATGGTCCGCGTTCGCGGCGAGGACTGGCGCGCGCGGAGCGAGACGGGCGTCGACGCGGGACACCCGATCCGCGTCATCGGCCGCGACCAGCTGACGCTGCTTGTCGAGCCCGTCGAATGAACCAACGGAGGCCGGAATGAGCTTCGCGCTGTGGTTCCTCCAGATCCTGCTCGCCGGCGCGTTCCTCGTGGTGGGCTACGGCCACGCCTTCACCTTCGACCGCCTCGCATCGCAGCCGCGGACGAGCTGGATGCTCGACGTCGGACGGCAGCAGATGCGCGCGATCGGCGTCCTCGAGATCCTCGGCGCGATCGGTCTCGTGCTTCCCGGGCTCACCGGCATCCTGCCCTGGCTCACACCGCTCGCGGCGTCCGCGTTCGTCCTCCTGATGGTCTTCGCGATCGTCTTCCACGCGCGCCGTCCCGGAGAGGGCCCGAACATCGCATTCAACGCCGTGCTCCTGGTCATCGCCCTCGTCATCGCCATCGGCCGCTTCGCCATCGAGCCGTTCTCGTGATCCGCGTGCGTCGGGACGCCGACATCTACGACATCGACGGCGGCTGGTTCCGCGCGCGCTGGCACTTCAGCTTCGACCGCTACGTGGATCCCGAGCACGACTCGTTCGGCGCGATGCGGGTCTTCAACGACGACCGGCTGCGGCCGGGAGCCGTCTGGCCGATGCATCCGCATCGCGACGTCGAGGGACTGACGTACGTCGTCGAGGGCACGTTCGGCCACCAGGACAACGTCGGGGGACCGTTCGGCCCACTGCCCGCCGGATCGGTGCAGCGCATGACGCTCGGCTCCGGCGCGCTGCACTCCGAGCTCAACGCGTCGCAGACGGAGCCGATGCGGTTCATCCAGATCTGGATCCTGCCCGACACCGCCGACCTGGCACCCGGCGTCGAGCAGCGCGTCTTCACCACGGAGCAGCGCACGAACCGGCTGCTGAGGGTCATCGGTCCCGATGGCGGCGAGGTCGTGACCGTCCACCAGGACGCATCCGTCCTCGTTGGGCGGCTCGAGCCCGACGCGGAGGTCGTGCACCCGATCGGACAGGGACGTGGCGTCTACGCGTACCTGATCGAAGGGGCGGCCGCCCTCGACGGCCATGAGCTTGCGACCGGCGACGCGGCTGAGGTCACCGAGGCGGACGCGATCACGATCCGGGCCTCGCAGACCTCCGAGCTGATCCTCGTCGACGTGCCGATGGCGTTCGAGGCGGTCGGCATCTGGCGCGGGCGGACCTGACCCGGCTCAGTTGAGCTGGCTCTCCCAGTCCGGCGGGATGCGGTCCGCAGGCGCCGGGACGGGCTGGTCCGCGGGGTGCTCCAGCGGCGGCGCGAGATCCGGCCCCTCGCCGTACTGGTCCGAGGCGAAGTCGTAGAACCAGTCCTCCTCCGGCTCGAAGCTCCGGACGATCGGGTGCTGCTCCGCAGCTGCGTGCTTCCGTGCGTGCTGCGAGGGCGACGTGTCGCAGCAGCCGATGTGGCCGCAGTGCGCGCAGCGGCGAAGGTGATACCACCAGCCGTCGGGAGTCGCCAGGCACTCCACGCAGCCGGTCCCGCTCGGCGGGACACCGGGATCGATCGGCGTGGGCGCAGCCATGGTGGGAGCCTACATCGGTCGCGCGGGCCGGGCGACCGCTTGTGGGGCAGGAGTAGAGTGGCGGGCGGGACGCGCCCGGGCGTGAGATCGGATGAGGGCTCGCCCGCACAAGGAGGAGTGGAAACAGGGCATGGATGGCACTCTCTTCATCGCGCTGATCTCGTTCGCGATCGGGCTCGTGGCCGTCTTCTTCGGCTACCGCCTGTTCCGGGCGATTCTCCCGGTCTTCGGCTTCGTCCTCGGCGCCGTCGTCGGCGCCCAGGCGGTCAACCTCGTCTTCGGTGACGGGATCCTGTCGACCTTGCTGAGCATCGTCACCGCGGTCGTCGTCGGGATCGTGTTCGGACTGCTCGCGTACTTCTTCTGGGCGCTCGGCGTCGTCCTCGCCGTCGGCGGGATGGGCTTCGCGATCGGCGCCGCGCTCCTGCCGGCGATCGGCCTCGAGGATGCCGACATCCTCAGCTGGGTCATCGGCCTCCTCGTCGGTCTCGGCTTCGCGGCGGCCGCCATCGTCCTGCGCCTGCCGCGCGCGATCGTCGTCGCCGTGACGGCGTTGTGGGGCGCGGGCTCGACCCTCGCCGGCGTGCTGCTCCTCCTCAACCAGATCGAGCCCGACCAGTTGGGCTACGGCGCGGTCGACGCGGTGGTCAGCCAGTCCTTCATCTGGCTGCTCGCGACCCTGGCGCTGGCCGTCGTCGGCGCAGTGTTCCAGGCGATGACCACCACGGACATCGACGCGATCTGGGTGGACGAGTCGACGTCGAACGTCGCGGTCCCGTCGCGTCCCCCAGGAGCCTCCTGAGAGACGCTTCTCGCGTCAGGCGCCGGCGGCCGGAGGTCGCCGGCGTCTCTGCGTCGTCGACGTCCTGGGCGATTTGGCCGAAGACGTCTTGGCGGATGGTTTCGCCGCCGCGGACTTCGCGGACGCCGGCTTGGCGGGTGACTTGGCGGCGGGCTTCGCCGGCGTCTTTCTGGCCGATGTCGATCTGGCGGCGGGCTTCGCGGGCTCCGGCTTCGCCGGAGCGGTTGCACCAGTCGCCTCCGCAGGCGGCGTCGCCGGCGGATCGGGCTGGATGGCGGCCGGAACGACCGCGGCCGCGGGCTCGCCGCGGCGATCGGCGAAGATGCCGAACGCGGCGACCCCGATGCCGATGAGCGCGAGCAGGAGCGTGGTCGTGCTCAGGCCACTGACGAGCGCATTGACGATCTCGCCAACGGCGAGCTTGCCGTCGGGGGTCGTCGCCGCCTCGGTGACCTGGGCCGAGATGACCTGCACCAGGACCCATCCGAGCAGCGCCGCGATGGCCGCCGCGACTCCCACCCGCACGAGCCCGGCCGAAACGCGCGGGGCGAGCCAGACTGCCGCGATCGCGAGCAGGACCGCGGCGATGACGAGCGCCCACAGCGCGAGGTCGAATGCGCGGACGACTCCCTGCGCCTGCTCGAGCGAGGCCTCAGACGTCAGACGAACCTGCCCGAAGTCCGTCGGAAGGTCGCGACCGATCACGCCCGCGAGGCGGGCGACGGCCGCCGTGGCGTCCTCCGACGAGTCGAACTCGGGGATGTCACGCTCGATGCCAACGACGTCCAGTCCGGCGTTCACGACCGAGCGGAGCACCTGCGCGATGACCGGGACGAGGTTGAGCCGGACCTCGCCCTCGGTGACGACGACGTTCGGCAGCTGATCCATCTCGTCGCGCAGGAGGTGGACCGAGCGGTCATGCGCGATCTCGATCGTCTGGAGCAGGAGCGCAGATCCCTCCGGGGACGAGACGAAGCGCGTTACCGCCTCGCGGATGCGCGTCTCGACGCCGGCGGCGATCATCGGCGCCAGGGAGTCCAGGCCGAGCCGGGCATTCTCGAGGCGACGGACGATCGCGTCCGGAAGGTCGAGCGCCTCGCCCAGGCGATCCAGGAGCCGGGACTCGGCCTGGGTCAGCCGCTCCTCGAGCCGGGTCTGCAGGTCGAGCGCTTCGATCAGCTGGTCGGAGATGCGGTCCGCCACGACGACCTGGACCGGCTCGCTTTCGACGATCGGCGTGACGCTGGCCATGAACGTGTCGGTGTCGAGCAGCGTCCGGTTCACCCAGAAGCCGATGACGGAACCAGTCACGGCGATGGCGGTCAGGACGACGAGGATCCACGACGCAATCCGGCGTCCCATGCCCGGAGCTCGGTCCTCGGCGGTCGACAACGTCATTGCTCGCGGGCCGTGTCGAGCAGCTCGCCGACGTTCGCGCGCAGGATGAAGACGCCGGCGGCGATGACCGCGACGATCAGGGCGAGCTGCCAGTAGTTCACGAGCAGGATCCCGACCGCCACGACTGCGAGGAAGCGCACCCACGTCGCGAGCAACCCGACGACGCCCCCACGCAGGATCGACTCGATCAGCACGAACAGGCCGATGACGCCGATCGAGATCGCCAGCCCGAACCGCGGGGTGAGCAGCAGGACGGCGACGAGGATGATCAGCATCAGGCCGATGGAGACCGCGGCCCACGCCTCCAGGATCCGTCCCGTTCGGTTCGAACCGGGTGCTGCCGGCACGGGGATCCGGCGCAGGTGGGCCTGCGGCGGAGGCCGCAGACCATCCTCGACCGCCGCAAGCCGGCGGCGGAGGTCGCCGAGGCGCAGCCCGTTCTCCTCACGCTCGCGCTGGAGACCCGTCAGCTCGGACCGCAGCCCCTCGCGCTCGGCGATCCTCGAGGGCGTGCGACGGGCATCGTCGGCCGCATCAATGTCCTCGGCGCCGGCCGCCGCGAGATCGCGCTCGAGGGCCGGGATCGCCATCCCGAGCTCCTTCTGGCGGCTCTCGATGGCCTTGGCGCGAGCGCGCAGCAGCGTTGCCGCCTGCGAGGGCGGCGGCTCGAGGTCGAGCTCGGCGAACGCGACCGGATCGGCCCATGACGTGCGCACGCTGCGATCGCGGTTGAACATCGGTCCCGCCGGGGCGTCCTCGCCCTGGAACGGATCCTCGACGGACATCCCCCACAGCCCGCTGTAGCCGGGCACCCACGGCTGGGTCTCGTCCATGACGACGGGAGCCCACGGGCGCTCGGTGCCCGGGCCGATGGCGACGCCGTCCCCACGCGCGAAGTCGACGAAGGCGATCGACAGCATCCGCGCGTCGCTCCCGCGCCGACCGCTCATCACTCGCGACAGGGCATTTGCGGCGCGCTGGACAAGCGACGGCAGCTTGACCGGCTGTGCGGCGAGGTACTCGCCCGGGCGGAAGTACGAGGCGTGCGAGCCGGCACCGGCATACACGACGGGGTGGTCGCCGACGAGATCGAGCTGCTCGCGGTCGTCCCATCGCCGTCGAAGGTCGCGTCCGTGGTAGTCGTGCTGCGCGTACGCAGCCCAGACGGGGACCGCGCGATGGTCCGAGTCGGCGTCGACGTAGAGGATGATCTGCTCCCAGTCGGCCTCGTGGTCGTTCGCGCCGTTGAAGCCCGATCGCCAGTCGTTGAAGGCGTAGAAGAACCAGTACTGGAGCGCGGTCCACGTCGCGGTGCGCACGACGCGCCCGTAGTACGGATGCACCGACGACTCCTCCGACGGGAGGGACCGATACCGCTGGACGGACCGCCTGGCGAGCGACCCGGGAACGCGCCCGCGAGCGAGGAGCGAGATCGCGAACAGCGCGTCGATGAATCGCGAGGCGTAGCCGACGCGCGCCAGGCGCCCACCATGCGAATGGAAGCCGACGGCCTGCCGGCTCTCGCGCTTGAAGATCGCGGCGACGTCGTCCTCGGCGCCGTGTCCGGCCACCGTGAGGTAGTCGCGGACGATCGCGCCGTCGGACTCCTCGTCGACGAGGGTCGCATCGGTCAGCGCACCCGGCTCGCCCAGGACCTGGTGCCGGCCGCTGCCATCGCTCCGCATGCGAACCGCCCTCGCGAGGTACGTCGCCACGCTCATCGGCAGGAACGCCTCGCCGTGGGTGTACCGAACGACGGGCTCGAACGCGCGCAGCAGCTCGATGTCCGGCGCGTCGATGCGCGGTCGCGGGGAGACCGGCGTCGCGGCCGGCGCAGTCTCGGTCGCGGTCACGATCGCTCCCCGTCGACGTACGCGGCGCGCATCTCGGGCATCGTGATGAGGAACGAGCACAGCGCAAGCAGGGCCATTGCGACGTAGTCGGGTCGCCCGAACCACCACAGCCCGATCTCCGCGGCCAGGTTCGCGCCCAGGATGCCAACCGCCAGCAGCCACCCCCATCGCCCGCCCTGCACGAGGAGCAGTGCGGAGAGGATGCTCAGCACCGCGAGCGTGATCGTCAGGACCAGCCGCTCGGGCTGGATCGTTCCCAGCGCGAGCTGAACGAGCGTGTTCACGCCCCGGCCAAAGAGCAGCACGATGGGAGGGCCGATGAGCAGCCATCGCCTGCGGGTGTTCAGCGTCCTGGCAGCTGGCTCGGATGCCAAGGATGTGCCTCCGTCTGAATTGTCCCTCAGCATAGGCTACGGCAATCGGTTGGCCATGCCCTGGAGTCGGTGAGCCTCGGCCTGTCCGCTGGTCCGGCCAGCGTAGAATCGTCGCCGGGGGGTGGAACGCGCACGGAGGTTCAACGCAGCATGACCATCGCGTCACCACCTGAGACGGACACCGGCGTCGGCCGCGGCTGGTTCATCGCGCTCGGCGTCGTCCTGATCATCCTCGGGCTCGTCGCGCTCTGGAACGTGGTCGACGCCTCGCTGGTCACGACGATCATCATCGGCTGGGTGCTGGTGATCGCCGGGATCGCGAACGTCATCGGCGCGTTCATGTCGAGCGCCAGTGGCGGCTGGCGGGTCCTTCAGGGCGTGCTCGGGATCCTGTTCGTCATCGTCGGGTTCAACATCATCGCCGACCCCTTGGCCGGCGCGATTGCCCTGACCGTTGTCATCGGCGCAATGCTGATCGCGGACGGGGTCTTCCGCATCGTCGCCTCGTTCATGGATCGGGCGTCGAATGCGGTGTGGATGATCCTTCTCGGGATCCTCAACATCCTGCTCGGCCTGTGGATCTGGACGGGCATCCCGGTCAGTGGGATCGTCATCGGCGTCTTCGTCGGGATCGAGCTCATCATCGCCGGGACCGCATGGCTCGTCGCGGGCTTCATGGCACCCAGCTCGGAGCAGACCGCAGCAGCGTGAGCTGAGACGGGGCGGCGCCCGCGCCGCCCCGTATCGGTCAGGCCGGGACTTCGGCCGGCATCGGGCTCATCAGCTGGAAGTAGTTGTCGTCGGGGTCGGCGAAGGTCGCGATCAGGCCATCCTCGCCCTCCATGCCGTACGGCTCGGCGACAACCGATGCCCCGGCCGCCTTGAAGCGCTCGAAGTCGCCCTTGACGTCCGGGCTCTCGATGTTCCAGATGATCCGTCCGGGATGGGCGTTCTTGCCCTTCACCTGGTCGTGCGCACCGACCGTGACGGCTCCTGAGCCGATCAGCCAGCCCGTATAGCCTCCCTCGTCCCAGCTCGGCTCGCCGAAGAGCTTCGTGTAGTACTCGACGAGGCGTTGCGGGTTCTCGGACCCGATGAGGATGCTGTTCAGGTTCATGGGTGCTCCTACGTGGATGTCGAGATGATGGACCACCCGACCGGGCGCGTCTCATCGGTCCTGGATGCTGCAAGCGGCTGGCCGGGGAGGGTCGGGTAGGCTGTCGTCGTGCCGCCGTCAGCTTCGGAGACCGCGGTCCAGCGCCTCGCGCGAGACCTCGCCGGTGATCGCCACGATGTCCTCGCAGCCGACCTCGAGCGCTGGATGGACGCGTCGCGACGATTCCGCGCCTTCGCCGTCGCCCATCAAGGGAAGATCCGGAAGAAGCTGCGCGGCGCTGCCGATGAGGAGAGCCGGCGTGACGTGTGGGCCGAGCTTCGGACCGCGCAGCTGCTCCTGGCGGATCGGCGCATCGATCTCGCCTTCGAGGCCCATGGGTCGACGATCGGGGGCCCCGACTTCGCCGTGACCCTCAGGGGTGCCACGCCGTTCAATCTCGAGGTGACGCGGGTGCGTCACGATCCCGTTCCGAAGGGCATCGGCCGGTCGATCCTCGCGAAGCTTCGACAGCTGCCGCCGAGCGTCCCGAACGCGCTGCTCATCGCGGTCGAGGGCGCCGATGCACGCTCGCTCGACGTGGCCGCGGACGTCCGCGCCCTGCGGGCCCGCGCGGACTCCGAGGACGAGACGTTCTTCACCGCGCGCGGCTTCGCCGGGCGTCGCGGGTTCTACGAGCGATTCCTGCGGCTCGGTGGCGTGATCACCTGGTGCGACGGTGCGACTGGCGACGCTCGGGCGGCCGCGTGGCAGAACCCCTCGGCACGCATTCCACTCTCGGATCGCGCCCTGCGGTCGTGCGTGGCGGCCCTGCGCGGCGCATGACGGTCCCGCACATCGGCGATGACGAGCGGCGGGCGCGGCTGGGCGTCCGCCACCTGCTCGCAGACGTGCCGAAGGCCTCGACTCTCGCCGAGGCCGCGACCGCGATGGTGGTTCTGCACGCGACCGATCCAGCCAGCGTCCACCTCGAGGCCCGCGCGCGAATGACCGAGACCTCTCCGGAGGCTCTCGAGCGGGAGCTGTACGAGGAGCCGACGGTCCTGCGCATGATCGCGATGCGGCGGACGCTGTTCATCGTGCCGCTGACGGACGTGGCGCTCGTCCACGCCGCAGCGTCCGTCGAGGTCGCCGAGCGCGAGCGCGCGCGGACCGTGAAGCTCCTCACCGATGCGGGCGTCGACGAGGCGACGATCGCGAGCCTCGACGAGCTGCAGGACGTCGCGCTCGCCGCGATCCGCGAGCGTGGCGAGGTCTCGACAGCCGAGCTGCGCGAGCTCGATCCCCGTCTCGGCGAGAAGATGACCGTCGGGGTCGGGAAGCGCTACCAGAACACGTTGAGCGTCATCTCGCGGGTCGTCTTCAACCTGGCGCTCGGCGGCCGGTCCGGCCGCGGACGGCCACGCGGCTCGTGGATCAGCGGCCAGTTCCGGTGGAGCCCGATCGAGCGCTGGCTGCCGGAGGGGATCGAGCCCATCCCCGTCGATGCGGCCCGCGCCGAGCTCGTGCGCCGGTGGCTCCGCACGTTCGGTCCTGGGACGCGGGACGACATTCGCTGGTGGACGGGCTGGACGGTGAGGGCGACGAAGGCCGCGCTCGAGACGATCGGCGCGGTCGAGGTGACGCTCGATGGCGGCGCGGCCGGCCACGTCCTGCCGGATGACCTCGAACGGACGCCACCGGTCGAGCCGTGGGTCGCGCTCCTGCCCGCCCTCGACGCGACGACGATGGGCTGGACGGCCCGCGACTGGTATCTCGGCCCGCATCGGCCGAAGCTGTTCGACACGAACGGCAACGGCGGCCCGACGATCTGGGTCGACGGCCGGATCGTCGGCGGCTGGGCGCACCTGCGCAGCGGCGAGGTCGTCCCCATGCTGCTCGAGGACGTCGGCACCGAGATCCGTCGCCGGATCGACGAGGAGGCGGCGCGGCTCGAACGCTGGATCGGTCCGGCGCGGGTCAGTGGCAGCTTCCCGACACCCACCGAGATCGGCCTGAGAAGGGCGGACGCCTAGAATCGCCCGATGAAAGCACAGGTCGTACTGCCGGACGAAGCCAGCACCCTGAAGCTCTATGACGTGGCGTTTCGCTGGGGCGTGGGCTCGGACCGGACGGACGGGACCCTCAGCATGCTCGAGGTCACGATCCCACCGAAGACGCTCATCAAGCCGCACCTCCACACCCGCGAGGACGAGTTCAGCCTGGTGCTGGCGGGACCGATCGGCGTGCGCACCGCCGACGACACCGTCGAGGAGGTCCCGGCCGGCAGCTGGCTCATCAAGCCGCGATCGGTGCCGCACGCGATGTGGAACGTCGGCGAGACGCCGGCCCGGGTGCTGGAGGTCGTCACCCCCGGCGGGCTCGAGAACTACTTCACCGAGATCGCACCGATCCTCATGGAGCATGGACCGGAATGGACGCAGCGCTACAACGCCGCGGCCGACGCGTACGGGCTCGAGATCCTCAACGACTGGTCCGACGAGCTCCAGGAGCGCTACGGCATCACCCTCTGACCCCACGCACCACCCCGGAGGACAGCACCAGATGGTGGACTTCAAGCTCGAGGCGATCGTCATCCCGGTGTCGGACGTCGATCGCGCGAAGGCCTTCTACGCCGACCAGTGCGGCTTCGTCTGTGACGTCGACCACCAGCCCAACGAGAGCTTCCGCGTCGTGCAGTTCACGCCGCCGGGGTCGGCGTGCTCGATCACGTTCGGCATCGGCATGTCGACGGCACAGCCCGGCAGCTACGAGGGCCTGCACCTCGTCGTGAGCGACATCGTGGCGGGGCGCGCGGAGCTCGCGGCCAGGGGCCTCGACATCAGCGAGCCGTTCCACTTCGGCCCGGAGGGCAAGACCGACGGACTCGATCCCAACCGCGGCGACTTCGGGACGTACTGCTCGTTCAGCGACCCGGACGGCAACGGCTGGCTGCTCCAGGAGGTGCCGAGCCGCGCGTCGG
>CBFGTN010000048.1:0-14586 GCA_965652075.1 uncultured bacterium | reverse complement strand
TCTCGGTCATGGCCGACATGGCGACGTTCATCCCGATCCGGCGGCAGCCGACGGGTCCGGTCGAGACGTTCTCGACCGAGCGGGCGGGCGAGACCCTCGAGCGCGAGATCGCCACCGAGGACATGGCGACGATCCTGCTGCGCTTCGAGAACGGTGCGCGCGGGTCGGTCGCCGTCAGCCAGCTCAGCCCGGGGCGCAAGAACTCCCTCCAGTACGAGGTGGACGGCTCCATGGCAGCGGCCTTCTGGGACTCCGAGCAGCCGGATCAGCTCTGGATCGGCCATCGGGATCGGCCCAACGAGATCCTCATCCGCAACCCGGCGCTCATGGGTCCGGCGGGACAGGCTGCGGCCGCGCTGCCGGGCGGGCATGTCGAGGGATTCGCGGACACGTTCAGGGCCCTGTTCCGGGCGATCTACGCCGACGTCGCCGCGGGCGCCCCGTCCGATCGCCCGAGCTATCCGACCTTCGCGGACGGCCACGACGAGATGCTCGTCAACGACGCGATCGCCACGAGCGCGCGCTCCGGCGCGTGGACGGACGTCGCCCGCGAACCGACCGCTCGACCGCTCGTCGCCGCAAGCGAGGAACCGAGATGAGGCTGGGCTTCCTCACCGCGCCGTTCCCGGACACCCCGCTCAGCGAGGTGGCCGATTGGGCCGCGGCCAACGGCTTCGAGAGCCTCGAGATCGCGTGCTGGCCGCGCTCGACGGGTGCCGCGCGTCGCTACGCGGGCACGTCGCACATCGACGTCGCCAACCTGACCGACGACGAGGCGACGGCGATCGTCGACGAGATCGCCGCGAAGGGGCTGGCCATCTCGGGGCTCGGCTACTACCCCAACCCGATGCATCCCGACCCGGAAGTCCGGACCGCGGCGATCGATCACATGAAGCTCGTGATCGAAGCGGCCGCCAGGATGCGCGTCCCGTACTTCAACACCTTCATGGGCGGCGACGCCTCCAAGACGGTCGACGCGAACTGGGAGGACGTCCTCCGCGTCTGGCCCGAGATCGTCGATCACGCCAGCGCCCACGGCGTGAAGGTCACGATCGAGAACTGCCCGATGATCTTCAGCGACGACGAGTGGCCCGGCGGCCACAACATCGCGTGGTCGCCCTACGTCTGGCGCCGAATCCTCGAGCAGTGGGGCGGCACGATCGGCCTGAACTACGACCCGTCGCACCTGGTGTGGCTGATGATCGACCAGGAGCGGTTCATCGCCGAGTTCGGCCCGCACATCCTCCACGTCCAGGCCAAGGACGTGATGATCGACCGCGACGGCCTCTACGAGCGCGGGACGCTGTCGTCCGGCATCGGCTGGCAGGTCCCGCGCCTGCCGGGGCTTGGCGACGCCGACTGGCCGCGGATCTTCGCCGCCCTGTATCGAGCCGGGTACGACGGCGACGTCGCCATCGAGCACGAGGACCGCGACTTCGAGGGCAGTGACGAGCTCGTCAAGCGCGGCTTCCTCCTCGCACGCGACGTGCTGCGTCCGTACATCAAGTGAGCGCGATGCCCATCTCGATCGACGACGTGACCGAGCGCCAGCTGGCGAAGACGATCGATCACTCGCTCCTGCGCCCGGAGCTCGACGACGACTTCATCGGCGCCGGCTGCCGGCTGGCGGCGGAGTACGACGTCGCGTCGGTCTGCGTGCGCCCGACGGACGTCCCCCGCGCGGCCGGGCTGCTGGCCGGGACCGACGTGGCGGTCGGCACGGTCGTCGGCTTCCCGCACGGAAGCTCGACGACGGCGACGAAGGTCTTCGAAACGCGCGAGGCGCTGGCGGCCGGCGCCACGGAGATCGACATGGTCATCGACATCGGCGCCCTGAAATCGGGACGCGACAAGCGCGTCGGCGCGGACATCGGCGCGGTGGTGGAAGTGGCCCACGCCGCCGGGGCGCTCGTGAAGGTCATCCTCGAGAACGCCTACCTGACCGACGACGAGAAGGTCCGCGGCTGCCAGATCGCCGATGCGGCCGGAGCCGACTTCGTCAAGACCTCCACCGGCTTCGCGCCCGGCGGCGCCACGCACGAGGACCTCGCGTTGATGCGACGCACGGTCTCCGACCGCGTCCAGGTCAAGGCGGCAGGGGGCGTTCGGACGCTCGACGACCTGCTGGAAGTGATGGCGCTCGGCGTCACGCGCATCGGCGCGACGCAGACGAAGCCGATCCTCGACGAGTACCGATCCCGCCGCACCGGCGCGACGCCGAGTGCGGCCCTGGCCGGTGATCCGGGCGGGTACTGAGCAGAGACCGAATGCGATCCGACGACGAAGGAGGTGGGTACGACGGGGACTGAGACGGGGGAGAGCTTCAGGGCAACGAACGATGGGACCGGCGGTCCACGGTGGCGCCGGCAGATCCAGGGAGAAGGAGTCAAGGCTCGATGAACGTATTCCGGAGGAGTCGGGCGATCACCGTATCGCTCGGAATGGCGATCGTCATCGCCGGCTGTACCGGCGGCGGTGACGACGGCAGTGGTGGTGACGGCGAGGGCTCGTACGCCATGGGCGTCTCGAACACGCTGACGGGCAACGGCTGGCGCGAGGAGATGATCTGCTCGATCAACGCCCAGGCCGCAGTGTCCGGCGAGGTCACCTCGCTCAGCGTCAGCCACCGCGACACGGATGCCGCGGGGCAGCAGGAGGACATTCGCAACCTCATCGCCGAAGGCGTCGACGCGATCATCGTGAACCCGGCCGATCGGTCGGCGGTCGACGACGCCCTGGCCGAGGCGAACGAGGCGGGCATCACCGTCATCGCCGTCGACCAGGATGTGACCGAGGAGAGCGCCTTCGTCATCAGCAACGACCAGGAGGAGTACGCCTACCTGGGCGCCAACTGGCTGTTCGAGAAGATGGGCGGCTCGGGCGACGTCGTCTACATGCGGGGCATCGCCGGCGCAGCGGCCGACGACGATCGCGACGCGGGCTTCCAGCGCGCGCTGGAGGAGAACCCCGACATCAACGTCGTCTTCGAGAGCCAGACCAACTGGGACCAGGCGACCGGGACCCAGCAGTTCAACGACTTCCTCGCCACGGGTGACAACTTCGACGGCATCTGGACCTCGGGCATCGACAACGTCATCGTCGACGCGATGCTCGACGCTGGCGTCGACCTGGTGCCGATCGTCGGCGCCGACAACGCCGGCTTCGTGCAGCAGCTGCTCGAGGTCGAGGGGCTCGAGGGCGCCGCGGTGACGAACTCCGCGGCGGTCGGCGGCGCGGGCGTCACGCTCGCCCTGCAGATCCTCAACGGTGAGGAGCCCGATGAGCGCGTCACGCTCACCGAGCCGCAAATCTGGGCCAACGACAACGACGAGGGGATCGCCGCGCTCGAGGAGGCCAACGACCCGGACATCGAGGCGACCTGGCCGCTCCAGTACACCCTCGAGGGGTGGACGGACTACACGAAGGACGACATCGTCGCGTGTGAGGGGCCGTAACCTAGGCTCCTGACCAGCGACGTCCCAACCAACGGGGGCGCCGGCTCGGTGCCGGCGCCCCCGTCGCATTCCATCCACGGGAAGCGGAGGCGATGACGGATCTCCTGCTCGAAGCCACAGGCATCGGGAAGCGCTACGGCGCCGTGACCGCGCTGAGCGACGCGTCGCTCGCGGTCCGACCCGGAGAGATTCACGCCCTGATGGGCGCGAACGGCGCCGGTAAGAGCACCCTGGTGAAGATCCTAACCGGCGCCGTGCGACCGGACGGTGGCACGATCCGGCTGAAAGGCCAGGAGCGCGCCGTCCACTCCCCGGCGGAGGCGCGACGCAGCGGCATGGTGTCGGTGTACCAGGAGCCGGCGATCATCCCGGACCTGACCGTTGCCGAGAACCTCGCTCTCACCGAGACACCGGTGGAGACATTCCGCGCGCGGATCGCTGAGCTCGGGATCGCGAACCTCGACCTGCGCACGCACGCCCGCGACCTGCCGCTCGCCACGCTGCGCGTGATCGACCTTGCCCGGGCGCTGGCGATCGAGCCCGATGTCCTGCTCCTCGACGAGATGACCGCGGCGCTCCCGGCGGACCTGACGGCGCGCGTCCTCGAGGTGATCGCCGGACACCGCGGAACGTCTCGCTCGGTGATCTTCATCTCGCATCGGATGCTCGAGGTCGCCGGGCTCTGTGACCGAGCCACCGTGCTCCGCGAGGGCCGTACGGTCGGGGTCGTCGACATCGCGCCCGGCTCCGGAGCCCAGGACGAGATCGTGAAGCTCATGCTCGGACCGGCCGCGGAGCATGTCGACGAAGGGGAAGCCGCTCCGGCCGGCGCCATGGAGCGGGCTTCCGATGCGGTCCCTCGGCTCTCGGCGCGTTCGCTGGGGGCGGCCCGCAACCTCACCGACGTCTCGTTCGACCTTCATGCGGGCGAGGTGCTCGGGATCGTGGCCCTCGAGGGCCAGGGCCAGGACGAGCTGTTCGACATCCTGTCGGGACAGGCACGGCCCGGCGCCGGCGAGCTGCTGGTGGATGGCGAGCCGGTGCTGCTGCGCCACCCATCCGACGCGATTCGGGTCGGGATCGTGCTCGTCCCGGCGGACCGTGCGTCGGCGCTGCTCATGCAGCGTTCGGTGCGCGAGAACATCGGCCTGCCGAGGATCGCCCCGATGCGGCGCTGGGGCGTCGTGGACGTCAGCGCCGAGAGACGGCGGGTTGCCGCCGCGATCGACCGCCTCCAGATCGATACCCGCGCCCAGTCCGAGGCACGCCGCCTGTCGGGCGGCAACCAGCAGAAGGTGACGATCGCGCGCTGGCTGGAGAGCGGGGTGCGGACATTCCTGTTCTACGACCCGACGCGGGGGATCGACATCGGAACGAAGCGCGAGATCTACCAGCTCGTCCGCGAGCTGGCCGCGGCCGGCGCGGCGGTGCTCCTGCTGACATCGGAGCTCGAGGAGATCCAGCGCGCCTGCGATCGGGCCATCGTCATCTACGGCGGGAAGGTCGTCGACGAGCTGCCGGCCACCCACGCCGACGAGCCGACCCTCCTTCGCGCTGCTCACGGGCTGCCGGTCGAGGCCGGGGACGCCGCATGACCGAGTCGACGGAAGCGACGGCCGTCGCGGAGCCGATCGCCGAGCGCATGAGCTGGCGCGATCGGCTCGCCCGGGCGATGGGCGGGAACGCGTGGACGATCGGCCTCGCGGTGGCGTTCATCGCGCTGTTCGCCTTCACGCTGCTCCTCCGGCCACGGTACGGGCTCGACGCACTCGCGATCGCCTCGCTGCCGGTGGCGTTCGCGGCGGCCGGACAGGCGATCGCGGTCATCTCCGGTGGCATCGACCTGTCGATCGGATCGGTCATCGCGTTGACGAACGTCATCTCCGCGGTGCTGCTGCTGAATGCGCCCGAGCTCTCAATTCCGATCGTCGTCGCGGTCCTGCTGATCGGCATCCTCATCGGCATCGTGAACGGCACCCTGGTCGTCGTCAGCCGGGTCCCCGACATCGTCGTCACGCTCTCGATGCTGTTCGTGTGGGCCGGCGCAGCGCTGCTCGTGCTGAAGACGCCCGGCGGCGATCGGGTTCAGTGGATGGATGACCTGACGAGCGGCGGCTTCATCGTCGACGCGGTCCCGCGGGCGCTGGTCGTGCTGCTCGTCGTCGTCGGCGCGATCTGGATCCCGCTGCGGCGCTCGCGGCTCGGGCTGTCGCTGTACGCCATCGGCTCGAATCAGCTGGCTGCCTTCCGCAGCGGCGTCAGCGTGGGGCGGACGAAGATCGTCTCGTACGCGCTGGCGGGCCTGTTCGCATCGTTCGGCGGGCTGGCGCTCACGGCGAGCACCGGCGTCGGTCAGCCGGTCCCGGGACCGTACCTCCTTCTGAGCGTGGCGGCCATCGTGCTCGGAGGGGTGAGCCTCGCCGGTGGCCGTGGCGGCCTCCTCGGCCCGATCATCGGCATCTTCATCCTGGGCCTCATCCGCGCCGACCTGCTGTTCCTCGGCGTGGGACCCGCCTACTCGACCGTTGCCCAGGGCGTGATCATGGTCGTCGTCGTCATGCTCGGCGCGTTCGTGACCCTCCGGAGCCGGGCCGCATGACCGCGGGCGCCGCCACGGCACCCGACCGGTCCGCGCTCGAGGTCGCGCGCGCCTGGATGCGCGACCGGCCGCTCGTGCCGCTGTTCGGGCTGCTGGCCCTCCTCGTTCTCGTGCTGCAGATCGCGCAGCCCGGCATCGTCACGGCGAGCTGGGTGTCCGGCACGCTCCGATTCGCGATCCCGCTGGCGATCATCGCCGCCTGCCAGACGCTGACGATGCTCACCGGCGGCATCGACCTGTCGGTGGCGGTCGTCGCGTCGATGAGCGCCTACGTCATGGCGACGACGGTCTCGGACGTCGGCTGGGCGGCGGCCCTGGTGATCGCGCTGGTCCCGGCGGCCGTCGTCGGAGTCGTGAACGGCATCGGCGTCGGGATCTTCCGCGTCCACCCGCTGATCATGACGATCAGCATGAGCCTGGTGGTGTCCGGCGCCGTGAACGCCTACCAGGGGGCGAACATCACCGGCGGGACCCGCGTTCCGCCGGAGATCACGTGGCTCGGCGGTCAGACGCTGTTCGGCTTCCTCCCCAACAGCCTGCTGCTGTTCGTGCCGCTCGCGGCCCTGATCCTCTTCGGGCTTCGACGATCCGGCTACGGCAGGCTGCTCTACGCGGTCGGCGACAACGAGACGGCGGCGCGCCTCGCCGGCGTGCGCGTCAGCTCCGTGCTCGTCGTGCTGTACCTCGTCTCCGGGGTCCTCGCTGGCGTCGCCGGCCTCCTGTACGCCGGGGTCATCGGCAGCGCGACCGCGCGGCTCGTGGATCCGTACCTGCTCCCGTCGGTGGCCGCGGTCGTCATCGGCGGGACGTCGATCTTCGGTGGCCGGGGAGGCTACGCCGGAACGATCGTCGGGGCGCTCATCCTCACGGTGCTGACCACGTTGCTGAACGTGCTGGGCATGCCCGAGGCGACGCGGCAGATCCTGTTCGGTGCGATCATCCTCGCCGTCGCCGCGGCCTATACCCGGATCACCGAGGAGACCTGAGTCAGTCCTCGTCGTCCGGACCGCTCGAACCCGGATCGGCAGCGGAGTCGGGTGGCACGTTCGCCTCGTCGGTGTCGGTCATCTCCGGGTCGTAGGCCAGGTCCTTGTCGGGCGGCTCGCCCGCGGGCTCGTCGACCTTGGACGCGTCGCGTTCCTGTTCCATGGTGCGGCTCCTTCAGCGGTTCTCGCCGGCCTGGCGAACGTCGTCATCGGTGGCTTGCTTCCCCTCCCGGTGGCCGCGTGGCACGTCCTCGCTCGTGCCATCACCGGACTCGTTGTCGGTGACCGCGACCCGCTCGGCTCCCTCGTCGAGGTCACGGCGCACCTTGTCGGTGTTCGGGTCGGGGTGCTGGCCGATCCAGGCCCCTCCCTCGCGCTCGTCGGTCATGGCTGATGTCCTCCTGGACCCACGACAGTGCAAGGCTCGCGCCGGGCTGGCTCGGGTCGTGCTCCGACGGGTGGCCATGACCGATGGGCTCGACCGCGACGAACGGGATGCAGCCATCCCCAGAGCGCGCTCGATCGCCGGGCTGCGCCGGCTGGCGGCCGGCTGCCGAGCCTGTCACCTGTGGGCACGGGCCACCCAGACCGTCTTCGGCGACGGGCCCACCGATGCGCGCCTGCTGATCGTCGGCGAGCAGCCCGGCAACACCGAGGACCTCGACGGTGCGCCCTTCGTCGGTTCTGCCGGCCGGCTGCTCGACCGGGCGATGGTGGACGCGGGCATCGATCGCGCGACCGCCTACGTCACGAACGTCGTCAAGCACTTCAAGTGGCGACGAGCCCGGACCGGCAAGAAGCGCATTCACGACAAGCCCAACCGCGGTGAGGTCGAGGCCTGCCGGCCGTGGCTGGATGCGGAGGTCGCGCGGATCGGTCCGGAGCTCATCGTCTGCCTCGGCGCCACGGCCGCCCAATCGTTGCTCGGGCCGGGCTTCCGCGTGACCCGGCAGCACGGCGAGGTGGTCGAGACGGAGCTCGGACCGGTGCTGGCGACGATCCATCCCTCCGCGGTGCTGCGGGCGCCGGACGAGGCGCGGGACGAGACGTACGACGGCCTGGTCGCGGACCTGCGCGCGGCCGCCGCATGGCTCGCCGCCGAAGAACGGCGGCATACTGCGGGCGATGGGCGATCCGAGCCTTGAGGCGGTCCTGATCTGCGGCGCCTACGGCACCGGCAAGTCGAGCATGGCGGCGGAGATCGCCGAGCTGCTCGAGGCGAAGGGCGTTCCATACGCGGCCGTCGACCTCGACTGGCTGGCGTGGGCGAACGTCGGTGACGGGGATGGGCACGGACCGATCGAGAACCCGCTGCTGCTCCCGAACCTCGCCGCGGTCGTCGCCAACGACAGCGCCGCCGGGGTCCGCAAGTTCGTGCTGGCGGGCACGATCCGGTCGCGACCGGAGCTGGAGGCGACGCGCGAGACGCTCGCGATGCCGCTGCGGGTGGTGCGGCTGACCGCGCCGATCGAAGAGATCGAGCGCCGCCTGTCGCCCGATCCGACGAGCGGGCGAGCCGGCGACCTGGAGGAGGCTCGCCGGCAGGTCACCTCCGGCATGGGAGTCGGGCTCGAGGACATCGCGGTCGCGAACGATCGGCCGATCGGAACCGTCGCTGCCGAGATCGTGGCCTGGCTGGGCTGGGCCTGAGCGGTGTGCGGTCGGTTCAGCCAGGGCGAGCCATCTCGCCACGTGAGCGACTACTTCGGTGCGTACCCCGACGACGACCTGCCGGATGGCCTCTACAACGTGCCGCCGACCGAGACGATCCGCATGGTCGTGAGTCGCGATGGCGAGCGCCGCCTTGCCGCCGCACGATGGGGATTCCAGCCGTTCTGGTCCTCGGGAGACGCGGCCGGCGCCGCACGTTCGTGGATCAATGCCCGCGCCGAGACCGCTGCGGCGTCCCCGGCCTTCGGGCCCGCCCTGCGGGCGACACGCTGCATCATCCCGGCGGAGGCCTTCTACGAGTGGGATCGGAGCCAGACCCCACGGCAGCCGTACGCGATCGGTCCGGCCAGAGATGGGGATCTGCTGGCGCTTGCCGGCATCTGGAGCCGCAGCCGGAGCCACGGCGTGACCGCGGCGATCCTGACCACGCGGCCGAACGCCGTCGTCGCGCCCATCCACAACCGGATGCCGGCGATCCTTCCGCCGGACCTGCTCGACGCCTGGCTCGATCCGTCTGCCACACTCGCGGAGGTCGAGCCGATGCTCTCTCCCGCACCGGTGGAGTCGCTGCGCATCTGGCCGGTGAGCACGGAGGTGAATCGGGTGGCGGCCGATGGCCCGCACCTCCTCGACCCGATCGAGCTGCCGGCGACGCTCGGCCTCGCGTAGCGGCGTCAAACGCCCTCGACCGCGACCTCGTCCACCACGTCCGCAACGCCGCGCACGTCGCCGACGATCCCGAGGATCTCGTCGAGGACGTCCACCGATTCCACCCGGCCGCTGAGGCGCACGGTCGAGCCATCGACGGCGACGACGAGGTGGTCGCCCGCGACGACGTCCGACGCGCGCAGCGCCTCCACGACGTCTCCCCGAAGCCGATCGTCGCGGGGCAGCGCGTGCGTCGCCTGGATCGCGTCGTCGGCCTCGAGCTCGTCGGCGGGTTCGGTACCCTCACCGACGATCCGCTCGCTCGGCGGCTCCCAGGGCACGCCCTCCTCGGTTGCCACCGTCGCGTCGTCCGTGATTCCCTCGGCGGGCTCGTCGGCCAGGTCGCCCTCGTCTTCGGAAGGGAGTGGCATGCGCGGATCTCGTTCTTCCACGTGGTGGGAGCCGGCAAGTGGCGTGCCGCTACGATCTCGCCGTGGACCTCGTTGCGCGCCTCGCCGAGATCGTCGGCCCAAACCACTGCCTGACCGATGCCGACCTGCGGGCCTCGTACGAGACGGATTGGACGCGCCGATGGAGCGGTGAGGCGCTGGCGGTCGTCCGGCCCGGCTCGACCGAGGAGGTGGCGGCCGTCCTGCTCGCATGCTCGACGGCGGGGGTGGGGGTCGTTCCGCAGGGCGGCAACACCGGCCTGGTCGGCGGGTCAGTGCCCGCCGGCGGAGAGATCGTGCTGTCGACTCGTCGCCTTGGCGCGATCGCGGATGTCGACGAGGCCGGAGGTGAGCTGAGCGCCGGCGCGGGTGCGACGCTCGCATCGGTCCAGGAGGTGGCTCGCGCGGCGGGCTGGGACGTTGGCGTCGACCTCGCGGCCCGCGACTCGGCGACGATCGGCGGGATGGTGGCGACGAATGCCGGCGGCGCGAACGTCCTGCGCCACGGGCCGATGCGGCGCCAGCTGCTCGGCTTCGAGGCCGTCCTCGCCGATGGAACCGTCCTGCGACGCCTTCCCGGCATGCCGAAGGACAACACCGGATACGACCTGGGTGGCCTGCTGGCCGGTTCCGAGGGCACGCTCGCCGTCATCACCGCTGTCCGCATGCGGCTCGTTCCGCCGCTGGCGCGCCGCGCCGTCGCGGTCGCCGGCTTCGCCGACGCGACATCCGCGGTGACCGCCGCGGGCCGCCTGCGGCGCGAGCTGGCATCGGTCCTCGCGCTCGAGCTCTTCACCGATGCGGGCCTCGAGATCGTCATGCGCCACGCCCGCGTGCCGTCGCCGTTCGCCGCTCGGCGGTCGGTATACCTGCTCGTCGAAGCGGGCTCCGACGCGGCCGATCCGACGGACGAGCTGGTCGCGACGCTCGAGTCGGCCGGCATCGACGACGACTCGGTGGCGGTGGCTTCCGACGCCGCCGGGCGGCATCGGCTGTGGCAGCTGCGCGAGCGCCATACCGAGGCGGTCAACGCCGAGGGCGTGCCGCACAAGCTCGACGTCTCCGTGCCCGCGTCGCGCTATGCCGAGATCGTCGATCGGGCGCCCGTCGCCGTCGCACGCGTCGACGCGCGGGCGCGGACGGTCGTCTACGGGCACGTGGGCGACGGCAACGCGCACGTCAACGTGCTTGGGCCGGCGCCAGGCGACGAGCGTGTCGACGAGGCGATCCTCGAGCTGGTGCTCGAGCTCGGCGGCAGCGTCAGCGCCGAGCACGGTATCGGCCGCGCCAAGGTCGCGTGGCTCGAGCGGGACCGCGGGCCGCAGGCCGTTGCGGCGATGCGCGCGATCAAGCGAGCCCTCGATCCGACGGGCACGCTGAACCCCGGCGTGCTCCTCGGCGCACCGGCGTAGCATCGGTCCATGACCGAATTCCTCGAGACGAACGGCGCGCGGATCGCCTACGACGTCGACGGGGCGGGCGAGGCGCTGCTGCTCGTTCATGCCGGCGTCGCCAACCGAAGCATGTGGGACGACCAGGTCGCCGCGTTGAAGGACGCGTATCGCGTCATCCGCCACGACACCCGTGGCTACGGCGAGACGGACACCGGGGCCGTGCCCTTCTCGAACCGGACGGACATCTCGGACCTGCTCGACCACCTCGGTGAGCCTTCGGCGCACGTCGTCGGGCTCTCGCGCGGCGGGCACATCGCGCTCGACTTCGCCCTCGAGCGCCCCGAGCGAGTCCGGACCCTCACCGTCGTCGCCGGGGGTGTCGGCGGCTACGAGTCGCCGGAGGAGCTTCCGGAGGAGACCTGGGCGCCCGTGGAGGCGATGGTGGAGGCGAAGGACTGGGAGGGACTGAGCGACTGGGAGACAGCGTTCTGGGCCGATGGCCCGGGCCAGTCACCCGATCGCGTGCCCGAGATTCGCCGGCGCGTCCACGACTGGGTCCTGGAGAACTACCGCGCCGAGAAGGAGGAGGGCGAGCCCCAGCCGCTCGATCCGCCCGCCATCGGCCGCCTCGGAGACCTGCGCGCGCCGCTGCTCGTCATGCTCGGCAAGCTCGACGAGCCCTCCACGACCGATGCGATGCGGTTCCTGGCGCGCACCGTGCCCGGCGCGCGGCTCGAGGAGTTCGAGTCGGCGCACATGGTCAACCTCGAGCACCCGGAGCGGTTCAACCGGGTGCTTCGCGAGTTCCTCGACGCCAATCGGGAGCGGTAGGACCTATACCACCTTCCCCGGATTGAGGATGCCGAGTGGGTCCAGCGCCGCCTTGATCGCGCGCATGACCGCGAGCGCGTCGGCCCCGACCTGCTCCTCCAGGAACGGCCTGCGCGCCGCCCCGATGCCGTGCTCGCCGGTGACCGTCCCCCCGAGGCCGATCGCGACGCGATAGAGCTCCTCAGACGCGGCGTGAGCGCGGGCCTCGGCGTCGTCGTCGCCTCGGTCCCACACGAACGTCGGATGCAGGTTGCCGTCGCCGGCATGGCCGAACGTCCCGCATCTCACGTCGCGTTCGGCGGCCACGCGCTCGATGGCCGCGAGCAGCTCGGGCACGCGCGCGCGCGGCACGCCAACGTCCTCCATGCGCGCGACGCCGAGGCGCTCCATCGCGCGGAACGCCATGCGCCGGACCTGGCGCAGCCAGTCGGCCTCGGCCGGATCGGTCGCCTCCACCACCTGCGTCGCGCCCGCTCCCGCGCACGCCTCCGAGGCGCGGCGAAGCTCGTCGCCGGCGGCGGATCCGGGGCGGTCGGACTCGACGAGCAGGAGCGCGGCCGCGGATCGGTCCAGCCCGAGGTGGTGCCAGTCGTCGACCGCCGCAATGGTGACCGCGTCCATGAGCTCGAGGGTGCACGGCTCGACGCCGGCGGCCGTGATCGCCGCGACGGCCTCCCCGGCGGCGACGATCGTCGGGAAGAAGGCGAGCATCGTCTGGCTCGGCGGAGGCGCGGGGCGGAGCCGGAGCGTCGCCTCGGTCACGATCCCGAGCGTCCCCTGCGAGCCGACGAACAAGTGGGTCAGCGAGTAGCCGGCAACGTCCTTCACGTTCCGACCGCCGGTGCGGATGACCCGGCCGTCGGCGAGGACGACCTCCAGCCCGAGGACCGCGTCGCGGGTGACGCCGTACTTCACGCAGCACAGGCCGCCGGCGTTCGTGCCGATGTTGCCGCCGATCGTGCAGAACTCGTAGCTCGCCGGATCGGGCGCGTAGAACAGGCCCTCCTTCGCGACCGCCGCCTTGAGGTCCGCGTTCAGGACGCCTGGCTCGACGACGGCGACCTGGTTGGCACCGTCGATCTCGACGATGCGGCTCATGCGCGTCATCGCGACCGTCAGTGCGCCCTCGACGCCGGCGGAGCCGCCCGACAGCCCGCTGCCCGCACCGCGAGGGACGACCGGCACGCGGTGCGCGGATGCAACACGCATGATCGTGGCGACCTCGTCGGTCGATGACGGCAGCGCGACAGCCATCGGCAGCCCGGGCTCGTGGTGAGCGGTCTCGTCGCGCCGATACGACTCGCGCTCACCAGCATCGGTGAGCAGGCGCAGGTCGGGCGCCCGTGCGCGCAGGTCGTCGACGAAGTCGCTCACCGTGGCGATGGTACGGGCCGCTGCTAGGCTGCGGGACGTGAGCGAGATCGACGACATCCTCACCGCGGCGGCCGAGCGCACGGCACGCGGCGAGCGGATGGCGCTGGCGACGGTCGTATCGGTTCGTGGCTCGTCGTACCGCCGTCCCGGCGCGCGGCTCCTCGTGCCGGAGGACGGCTCGCCGATCGGGCTGATCAGCGGCGGCTGCCTGGAGGAGGAGGCGGCTCGGCTGGCCCGTGAGGCGCTCACTGCCGACGTCCCGCTGCTCGTGACGATCGACCACTCGGCCGAGGGCGACGAGCTGTGGGGGATGGGGCTCGGCTGTCGCGGGATCATCGACCTCCTGGCGGAGCCTCCCCAGATGGCCGCCGAGACGCTCGCGGCGCTGGCCGCCGCCCGCACCGAGGGCACCGCGAGCTACCTGTTGACCGGGCTCGATGGGGATCGCCGCCGGCTGACGGCGACGGAGGCCGACGCGCTCGGGGAGCGCGCAGCGCTGGCGGTTGCCCATGGTCGGCCGACGCTTCTCGGTGAGGCCGTGCTCGACCCGATCCTGCCGCCGCTCCATCTCGTCGTCTGCGGCGCCGGTCCGGATACCGGTCCGCTTGTCGCGGCCGCAATCCGCCAGGGCTGGCGCGTCGACGTCGCCGATCCCCGCCGGGCCTTCCTGCGGCCGGATCGATTCCCGGGGGCGCGGCTCATCGACGCCGAGCCCGGCGACGTGGGCGCCGCGACGAACGCCGGCGAGTGGTCCGCGGCGGTGGTCATGAGCCACGACTACCTGCGCGACGCGGCGTTCGTCGGCGGGCTCATGGGCCGCGGGCTGGCCTACCTCGGCATCCTCGGTCCTCGCGATCGAACGGAACGCCTCCTCGCGGAGCTGGAGTCAGCGCCGTCGGACGCGGATCTCGCCGTCATCCACGCGCCTGCCGGGCTCGACATCGGCGCCGATGGAGCTGAGCAGGTCGCGACCTCGATCGTCGCCGAGATCCTGGCCGCGATCCACGGCCGGTCCGGCGGCCAGCTCCGCGGACGTCCGGGACCGATCCACTCCTAGGCGAGGTCGAGCGCGGTGCGGACACGATCGCCGAGCACCGCCAGGCGCTCGACCGGCTCCCGGCTGAACACGAACCGCACGTGCCGGTCGGCGACCGGTCCGCCCCAGCCGGTCATCTGCGT
>CBFGTN010000047.1:0-15347 GCA_965652075.1 uncultured bacterium | reverse complement strand
GCATCCTCCAGTCGGTGCGGATGCGGAGCCACAAGCCCGACCTCTGATTCCAGGTCCTGAGACGGGCGCTGAGAGGCTCGTCCGGTCGGGCCTCGGCCCGCGGTCTGGCCGATGGATGGCGCACGAGTTCACCTGAGTCGCGCATGCGTGAATCTCGGGCCGATCCACGAGCCGTCACGTCACCAGAGGGATGCTCGTGTGAAGTCAGGGCTCATCCATGAGCCCGGTCGGACGTGCTCGACTAGGTGAGCGAGGCCTCGGCCTCGGGGGGAGGGGCAGCAGCGGGCGGCTCATCGGCCTCCGCCGGCTCGGGCGGCTTGGCGCCGTGCTTCGCGAGCTCGAGGGCGTGGTTCGGCGGCTGGCCGCCGAAGCGGTGGAACCCGTATCGGTACAGGTCGCGACCGGCCGCGACCGTCGGGGCCGCCAGGATCGCGCCGCCGATGCCGAACAGCGCGCCGCCCACCACGAGCGCCATGATCAGCACCGCCGGGTGCAGGTCGACGGCGTCGCCCATGACCTTGGGCACGAGGATGTGGTTCTCGAGCTGCTGGATGACGGTGTAGAGCCCGGCAGCGGCGAGGGCCGCCACGGGCGAGATGGCGAGACCGATGAGGATCGCCGGGATGGCGGCGATGATCGGACCGATGATCGGGAACCACTCGAGCACGCCCGCAATGAGCGCCAGGATGAGCGTGAACTGACCGAACTCGCTGAAGCCGACGAGGGTGAGGATGCCGAGGCCGATCGCCGTCGCCACGAACACCGCCGCACCGAGGAGGAGCTGACCGCGCACCCAGCGCCCGCCCACGCGCGCGAGCAGGGCGAGCATGTTCTCCACGTCCGGGCGCCAGGTCATCGGCATGGCCGAGGCGACGGTCCGGGAGAACCGCTCTCGATCCTTCAGGACGAAGAAGAGCCAGACCGGGACGACCACGAGCCCGACGACGAACGTCGCGGCGCGGACGAGGGCGTTGAGCGTCGGCGCCAGGAGCCCCGCGATGAACGCGGCGATCGCCTCGCCGGAGGCGGCGAGCTGCTCGTTCAGCGTCTCACGGATCTCGGGCGGTAGCGGCAGGCTGTCGTACCACTCCAGGATCGCCCGCTCGATGTCTCCGATCGTGGCGCCAAGCTGCGGCAGCTCCTCGATGAGCTCGCGTGCCTGCGCCGTGATCGGTGGCAGCGCGAAGTAGAGCAGTCCCCAGACGATCGCGACGACCGCCGCATACGACAGCAGCACGCCGGCCCAGCGCGGCACGCCACGCCGGGCGAGGCCCGTGACCGCGGGGTCGAGGACGAAGGCGAGCGCCAGGCCGATGAAGAAGGCGGCGAGCGCCCCGCGCGCGACCCACAGCACGAGCAGGACGACCGCGATCATGAAGAGCGCGAACAGTGCCTGGCGGTGGCGCCGGACGGTCGCGATCAGGTCGGCCATCGCGTGCATCGTACCTGCCGCTCTGGCCGGAGCGGGCCTCGGCCGGTACGATGATCGGCCGATGGCAACCCGAACCACGGACGCCGTGCCCCGCCAGCGCTGGCAGCTGCTGTTCAGCCGCAGCGAGCCGGCACTCCGGATGCGCCAGGCCCAGCTCGTGAGCGAGCTGGAGCGCGTCTTCACCGAGGCGGAGCTCCCGCTCTCCTACACGGGCGCGCAGAAGCCCCGGCCCCGGATCAAGCTCGCCGCCAACCTGCCGGTCGGGATCGAGCTCCGCGGCGACGTCGTCGAGGCGTACTTCGACGAGCTCGTGCCGCTCGAGCGAATCCAGGCCGCCGCGGAGCAGTTCCCGGAGGGCATCGAGCTCCGCGATGCGAAGGAGGTCTGGCACGGCTTCCCGTCCGCGGCGTCCCAGGTCCGCGGTGCCGAGTACGAGGTCGAGGTGAGCGGCGATGAGGACCTCACGTCCGACGCCCTGCGCGGCGCCGTCGTCCGCCTCCTGAACGCGAAGAAGCTCGAGGGCATGCGACGGCGGGGCGAGAGCGAGCGCCGGAGCGATGTCGGCGCCCGCGACCTGCGCCCGCTGATCGAGGACGTCGAGGTCGTCGCCGTCGACGAGAAGGCGCACACCGGGATCCTGCGCACGGTCCTCCAGCTGGACGCCAGCGGCGCCGGTCGACCCGAGGACGTCGTTCACGCGCTCGACCTGCCGCTGCGGGTCGTGAAGGCGGTCCGAACGCGGCTCCTGTTCGTTGACACTCCCCCGATCGCTCGGTAGACTTCGCCGTCCCGCTCATCTGAACAACGGCCCGTTTCGGGGTGCGCCGGTATCGGCCCGTGCGCGCCGTGATCGGTCCCAGGAGAACACCATGTACGCCGTCGTGACGACCGGCGGAAAGCAATATCGCGTCGAGGCCGGCAGCGAGCTCACGATCGAGCGGCTGGCCGGCGATGCCGGCGCGTCGGTGACCTTTGACCGAGTCCTGCTCGTCGGTGACGGCGACACGGTAACGGTCGGAACGCCGACCGTCGACGGCGCGACGGTCAGCGCGACCGTCCTCGGCGAGGCCCTTGGCCCGAAGCTCGTCGTCTTCAAGTTCAAGCAGAAGGTCAAGTACCGCCGCACGACCGGCCACCGCCAGCACCTGACCCGCGTCAGGATCGACGAGATCTCCGCCGCCGGAAAGAGCTCGAAGGCCGAGGCGAAGTCGAAGGCGACCGCGCCGAAGGCGACGGCGGCGGAGGCCGACCAGGCCGATGCGCCCGAGGCGCCGAAGCCGACCCGCACACGCCGAACGGCCAGCGCCAAGACTGCCACCGAGAAGTCGACGGCCGCGAAGACGGCCGCCGCGAAGCCGGCGACCCGGTCGCGGGCGAAGGCCGCGTCGACGAAGGCCACCGATTCGGAGGCCGCCGATGCCGAGGCGGCCCCGAAGCCGAAGCGCACCCGCAAGCCGGCCGCCCCGAAGGCCACGCCCGAAGCCGAGCCGGAGACCCAGGAGTAACCGATGGCACACAAGAAGGCCGGCTCGTCCAGCAAGAACGGCCGCGACAGCGCCGGCAAGCGCCTTGGCGTCAAGCGCGGCGACGGGCAGTTCGTCCTGTCGGGGACGATCATCGTCCGCCAGCGCGGGAGCACCTTCCACCCCGGCGAGAACGTCGGGATGGGCAAGGACTACACGCTGTTCGCCACCGCCGACGGCCAGGTCCGATTCACCCACGAGACGAAATCCCGCAAGCGCGTCAGCATCGAGCCCGGCACCGTTCCGGCCGCCTGACGCACTGGAGCACCGATCCCATGAAGGCCGAGATCCATCCCACGTACCATCAGGCGAACGTCCGCTGCGTCGGCTGCGGCAACACGTTCACCGTCGGCTCCACCGCCGACGCGATCCAGGTCGAGGTGTGCAACAAGTGCCACCCGTTCTTCACCGGCACGCAGAACATCGTCGACACCGCCGGCCAGGTCGAGCGCTTCCAGAAGCGCCTCGAGCGCTCGCTGCGCTGATCCCACCGACATGCGCCGGCGCCTGACCGGGTGGCCGGCGCATCTTGCGCCGCACCTCCTCTTCCTCATCCCGGAGCTGCTCATGGCGGCCGGCCCGCTGGTCGTCGCCATGACGACGGACGCGTCGGGGCGCCGTCGCTTCAAGATGCCCGACTTCTTCTACGGCGGGCAGGCCCTGATCGAGGGCGTCATGATGCGCGGCCGCACGACGGTCGCGATGAGCGTGCGGCCGCCGAACGGCGAGATCGTCACGATGTCCGAGCCGCTCCCCGCCGCGCTGTCCGCGGATCGGAAGCTCATCAGGGTCCCGTTCCTGCGCGGCATCTTCCTGCTGTACGAGACGCTCGTCATCGGCACGCGCATGCTCATGCGCTCCGCGTCGCTGGCGGCCGAGGGCGAGGACATCGAGCTGGGCAAGGGCACGATCGCGATCACGATGGTCGTCAGCATCGGCTTCGCCGTCGGGCTGTTCTTCCTGTTGCCGCTGTTCCTGTCGACGTTCGCGGAGGACGCGACGAACAACGACATCCTCGCCAACGCCGTCGAGGGCGTGATCCGGCTCGTCATCTTCGTCGCCTACATCGCCGCGATCGGGCTGATGAATGACATCCGCCGAGTCTTCGCGTACCACGGCGCCGAGCACAAGGCGATCAGCGCATACGAGGCCGACCGTCCGCTCACGCCGGACGAGGTCGACGCGTTCGGGACCGCTCACACGCGATGCGGCACGACGTTCCTGCTGATCGTCGTCGTCATCAGCATCTTCTTCTTCAGCCTGATCCCGCGGGCCGGCGTCCCGCTGCCGGTCCTCTTCCTGTCACGAATCGTCCTCGTCCCGGTCATCGCGGCCGTCGCCTACGAGCTGGTCCGCTTCGGGGCGCGGCACTACGGCAACCGGGTCGTGCGAGCCGTCTACGCGCCGGGGCTCTGGCTCCAGTCGCTGACGACGCGGCCGCCGGACCGATCGATGCTCGAGGTCAGCATCGCCTCGCTCGAGTCGTGCCTGGCATCCGATCGCGAGGCGGCCACCGCGGCGAAGGCATGATCGAGCGGCTGGCCGAGCTCGAGGCCCGCTACGAGGAGATCGGCCGGGAGCTCGCCACGCCGGAGGTGGCATCCGACCCGTCGCGCCTTGCCGAGCTGGGACGGGAGATGTCCCGACTCGAGCCGATCGTCGCCGGCGTGCGGTCGCTGCGCGATGCGCGGACGCAGCTCGACGAGGCTCGGGGAATGGCCGACGACCCCGACGAGGAGATGCGTGCGATGGCGCGCGAGGAGGTCGATCGGCTGACCGCGGAGGTCGATCGGCTCGAGTCCGATCTGCGAGTGCAGCTCGTGCCCAGCGACCCGAACGACGACCGCAACGTGATCGTCGAGGTCCGTGCCGGCGCCGGCGGGGAGGAGGCGTCGCTCTTCGCGGCCGACCTGTACCGGATGTACGCGCGCTACGCCGAGCGCCGGAAGTGGAAGGTCGAGGTCATGTCGACGTCCGACTCCGAGTCGGGTGGCTTCAAGGAGGTCATCGCCGAGGTGCGCGGCGACGGTGCGTACTCGCGCCTGAAGTTCGAGTCCGGAGTCCATCGCGTCCAACGCGTCCCGACGACGGAGGCGCAGGGGCGCATCCACACCTCCACGGCGACCGTGTCGGTCCTGCCGGAGGCGGACGAGGTCGAGGTGCAGATCGACGAGAAGGACCTGCGCGTCGACGTCTATCGCTCCAGTGGCCCGGGCGGGCAGAGCGTCAACACCACGGACAGCGCGGTCCGGATCACGCATCTCCCGACCGGTCTCGTCGTCGCGATCCAGGACGAGAAGAGCCAGCACAAGAATCGGGCGAAGGCGATGTCCGTGCTCCGGGCACGGCTCCTCGAGCAGGAGCAGGAGCGGCAGGCCGCCGAGCGCGGCGAGGAGCGACGGTCGCAGGTCGGCTCCGGCGAGCGCTCGGAGAAGATCCGGACCTACAACTTCCCCGACGACCGCGTCACCGACCACCGGATCGGCCTCACTGTCCACAACCTCCCAGGCCTGCTCGAGGGGGACCTGGATCGGGTTGTCCAGCCGCTCATGGAGGCCGACCAGGCGCGGCGCCTCTCGGAGCTCGGGGCATAGCTCAGTGGTGACCGATCGTTGGGCCACGATCGGCGACGCGCTTGCGGAGGCGACGCTCCGGCTGCGCGAGGCGGGTCAGCCCACGCCCCGCCTCGACGCCGAGGTGCTGATGGCGCACGCGACGGGGCGCGATCGCACGTGGCTGCTCGCCCACCCCGAGGCGGCCCTGGAGGTACCCGCCGCGTTCGCGGCAGTCATCGACAGGCGGGCGTCCGGCGAGCCGGTCGCGTATATCCGCGGCTTCAAGGAGTGGCGCTCGCTCCGCGTGAAGACGGATCCGCGCGCGCTCATCCCCCGCCCCGAGACCGAGCTCGTCGTTGAGACGGCCTCGGCAGACATCACGTCCCGCCTGGAACCTGGGCGTTCCATCGTGGCCTGGGATGTCGCCACCGGCTCGGGCGCGATCGCGCTGGCCCTCGCCCTTGACCATCGTCGCGCCGCATCCGACGGCCGGCTCCGGCTCATCGCGAGCGACACGTCGACCGCGGCTCTGGAGTTGGCGGCCGAGAACCTGGAAGCGCACAACGTGTCCGAAGTCGTCGAGGTCGTCGAGGCCGATCTACTGGCCCTCGCTGGCGAGGCGCTTCCGCGACCGGACGTCGTGACCGCCAACCTGCCGTACGTCGCCAGCGCCGAGGTGGACCAACGGGTCGGGTCACTCGGATTCGAGCCCCGCGTCGCGGTCGACGGCGGGCCAGATGGCCTGGACCTCCTGCGCCGGTTCCTCGCCGCCGCGCCGCAGCACGCGGCGCCGGGGGCGACGCTCATCCTCGAGCTCGGCATTGACCAGGTCGATGCTGTCCGCGCGCTCACGCCACCCGGCGCCGCGTTCGTCGTGGTGGCGGACCTCGCAGGCCTGGACCGGGTCGTGCGCATCGAACTGCCGTCGTGACAGACCGGATTCCGCCCACGCCGGAGGGACTCGCGCGCGCGGCAGAATTGCTCGCCGCCGGTGCCGTCGTCGCCTTCCCCACGGACACCGTCTACGGCGTCGCGGTGGCCGCGTCGCTGCCGGATCGGATCGACGCCCTGTTCGCGCTGAAGCGCCGCCCGACGGATCGGCGCATCCCGATGCTCGTCACCGGGCTCGAGCAGGCCGCCGCCCTTGGGGCCGGCGTCGACGAGCGGGCGCGCGCCCTCGCCGCGCGGTTCTGGCCGGGCGCCCTGACCATCGTGCTGCCCCGCGGCGACGAGACGCAGGCCTTCCGCGCGCCGGACCATCCGGTGGCCCTCGCGCTCATCGACGCGGCCGGTCCGCTGCTGGCGACGAGCGCGAACCTCTCCGACGAGCCGGACACGCTCGGAGCGGACGAGGTGCTGATCGCCTTCGCGACGCAGCAGGACGAGCTGGCGGCCGTCGTCGACGGCGGGGCGGTGCCGGGCGGGGTGGCGTCGACGGTGGTGGACCTGTCCGTGACGCCCGCGCGCATCCTCCGCGAGGGACCGATCGGACGAGAGGAGCTCGCGCGAATCCTCGAGATCGGGGCGTGACCGAGGCCGAGATCGGCTGGTGCTGGCGCGTACACTCGCGCCGATGCGCGTCGCGATCGGCTCCGACCACGCGGGCTTCCACCTGAAGGGCGACCTCTGCTCGCTGCTCGACGAGCTGCGGATCGAGTACCGCGACTTCGGCACGTTCGACACGCAGGCGGTCGACTACCCCGACGTCATCGCGCCGGTGGCCAGGGCCGTGGCGCGCGGCGACTTCGAGCGCGGGATCGTTCTCGGCGGCAGCGGCACTGGCGAGGCGATCGTCGCGAACAAGGTGCGCGGCATCCGCTGCGTCGAGGCTGCCGACCCGGTCACCGCGCGGCTCGGTCGCGAGCACAACGACGCGAACGTCCTCTCGATGGGCGCCCGGATCATCGGGCCGGAGGTCGCGCGCGCCTGCGTCCGGGCCTTCCTGGAGGGCGAGTTCGCCGGCGGCCGGCATGCGCCGCGGGTCGCGAAGATCGCGCACATCGAGGCCGAGGAGGCCCGCGGCTGAGCGACCTCGCGCTGACCGACGTCGATCGCGCCGTGCTCGAGGGATCCCGTGGCGAGGGGGCGGCATTCGCGATGCGCCTCGTCGTGCGGGCGGCCGAGGTGACCGGAGCCGATCGACTCATCGACATCACCGCCGCCCACGTCGACTCGTGCCTCTACCACGGCGAGGCGTCGCTCGACTTTGCCGCGCGGCTCGTCGATGGCAACGCGGCCGTGTCGGTGCCGACGACGCTGAACGTCGGCGCGGTCGACCTCCTGCATCCGGAGCTGAACCGCGGTGATCCGGCGACGACCGAGCGCGGGCGGCTGCTCATGGACCGATACCGCGCGCTCGGCGCGCGGCCGACCTTCACGTGCGCGCCGTACCAGCTCCCGGAAGCCCGTCCCGCGCTCGGCGAGCAGGTTGCGTGGGGTGAGTCGAACGCGATCGCCTTCTGCAACTCGGTGCTGGGCGCGCGGACGAACCGCTACGGCGACTTCCTGGACATCGCGGCCGCCATCACCGGGCGCGTCCCGGACGCCGGCCTGCACCGTACCGACGCTCGTCGCGCGACGCTGGTCCTGGCGCTCGCCGACGACGTCCCGGAGGCGCTCCGCGATTCGGATGCCCTGGCGCCGGTCCTCGGCCTCGTCCTCGGGCGCCGGGCCGGCTCGGCGGTGGCCGCGATCGTCGGCCTGCCACCCGCGCAGGGGGAGGATCGGCTGAAGGCGATCGCCGCCGCGGCCGCGTCGTCCGGCTCGGTCGCGATGTTCCACGTCGTCGGATCCACGCCCGAGGCGCCGACGCTCGAGGCGGCCGTCGGCGGAGCGTCGGTTCAGGCCGAACCGGTGACCCTCGCCGAGCTGCGCGCGACGCGCGACGCCCTCTCGAGCGCCGCCGGCGCATCTCTGGCGGCCATCTCGCTTGGCACCCCACACGCGTCCATCGCCGAGCTCGAGCGTTATGACGCGCTGCTCGACGGTCGCCGCGTCGGCCACGGGATCGAGTGCCTCGTGTCGACCGGTCGCGACGTTCTGGCCGCGGCCGAGGATCGCGGGATCGCGAGGCGGCTGCGCACGGCGGGCGTGGATGTCCTCGTCGACACGTGCAGCTACATCGCCCCGGTCCTGCGCCACGCGGCCGGCCCGGTCATGACCGATTCGGCGAAGTGGGCGTACTACGCCCCGGGCAACATCGGCGCCCAGGTGGTCTTCGGCTCGACCGAGGAGTGCATCGAGTCGGCCGTGGCCGGGCACGTCGTCCGCGACGATCGCCTCTGGGGTGCCTCATGACCACGACCGCGCGTGCTCTCGTGCTCACCGAGGGGCTGAGCCTGTGGGGCGGAATGGACCCCGCCACCGGGGAGCTCATCGACGCGCATCATCCCCAACGCGGCGCCAACCTCGCCGGCCGCGTCGTCGTCATGCCGTCCGGCCGGGGGTCGAGCTCGAGCGCATCGGTCCTGGCCGAGGCCGTGCGGGCAGGGACGGCCCCGGCGGCGATCGTGCTGGGAGAACCCGACCTCATCCTGGCGATCGGTGCGGAGGTTGCCGCGGAGCTGTACGGCCACCGCGTGCCGGTGCTCGTCGCCGAGCGGACCGTGCTGGCGACCATCGCCGATGGCGACGAGCTCCGCGTCGACGCGGATGGCGTCAGAAGGGCTTGAACAGCATCAGCCAGACGATGACCGCGAAGGCGCCGAAGCCGATGACGGCGGGAACCAGTGGGTTCCAGGCGTCGAGCAGGCGCGCGAGCTCCTCGGGGTCCGGGTCAGGCGGAGGCGGCGGCGGCGTGCGGCTGAACGGGTTGATCTGCTGGGTCCCCGCGGCCGCGCGGATGACGTTGACGCGCGCCGCGACCCCCGGCGTCATGTAGGCGGCGACGACCGTCAGCAGGACGATCGAGGTCCAGATCCAGAACCGCCCGAAGTGGCCACCGACGATGCCGGCGACGATCCCGGCAATGACGCCGACGAGGAAGGCGATCGACGGGACGAGTCCGAGCGACCACGTCGAGAGGTCGAGCAACGCCCGCACGCGCGCCGGGTCGCGCTCGCCCTTCAGGCGGAAGCCGACCGCCATCGACGTCCCGTGCGCGATGAAGAAGATCAGGACGCCGACGACGTGGACGAAGACGATCCACGGGTACCAGTTCATCGTCGATGGTCATCATGGACGCCGAGGAGACGAAGTGAAAGGGCCACGCACATGAACAGCGACGAGCGCGTCGAGGAGATCCGCGCGCGGGCTACACTCAGCGCGATGGACTTCTGGGCGCCGCTCGAGCGGGAGGATCCCGAGATCGCGCAGGTCGTGCGCGACGAGGAGGCGCGGACGCGCGCCCACCTGGAGCTGATCGCCAGCGAGAACTACCCGAGCCTGGCGGTGCTGCAGGCGATGGGATCCGTCCTGACCGGCAAGTACGCCGAGGGCTACCCCGGCCGGCGCTACTACGGCGGCTGCGAGGTCGTCGACGTCGCCGAGAACCTCGCGCGAGATCGTGCCAAGGAGCTGTTCGGCGCGGACCACGCGAACGTCCAGCCCCATGCCGGCGCGCAGGCGAACATGGCGGTCTTCCACGCGCTCCTCGAGCGTGGCGACACCGTGCTCGGCCTCTCGCTCGACCAGGGCGGCCACCTGACCCACGGCTCGCCGGTGAACTTCAGCGGCCAGTACTACGACTTCGTGCCATACCACGTCGACCGTGAGACGCACCTGATCGACATGGACGAGGTTCGCGCCCTCGCGCGCGAGCATCGGCCCAAGCTCATCCTCACCGGTGCGACCGCGTACCCGCGCCTCTGGGACTTCGCCGCCTTCCGCGACATCGCCGACGAGGTCGGCGCGCTGCTCATGACCGACATGGCGCACTTCGCCGGGCTCGTCGCGGCCGGCGTCCATCCATCCCCGATCCCGCACTCCGACGTCGTCACCACCACGACGCACAAGACGCTGCGCGGTCCGCGCGGCGGGATGATCCTGTGCCGCGAGGAGCACGCGAAGGCGATCGACAAGGCGGTCTTCCCCGGCGTGCAGGGCGGGCCGCTCATGCACGTCATCGCCGCAAAGGCGGTCGCGTTCCGGGAGGCGATGACCGAGGAGTTCCGTGAGGATCAGCGCGCGACCGTGACGAATGCCCGGACGCTGGCCTCGTCACTGGCCGATGCGGGCGCCTCGATCGTCAGCGGCGGGACCGACAACCACCTGATGCTCGTCGACGTCCGCCCGCTCGGCGTGAACGGCAAGGAGGCCGATGCGGCCCTTGGCGAGGTCCGCATCACGGTGAACAAGAACACGATCCCCTACGACCCGGAGAAGCCGATGATCGGAAGCGGGATCCGTGTCGGGACGCCGGCGGTGACCTCGCGCGGGATGCGCGAGGCGGAGATGCGCGAGATCGCGACCCTGATCATCGACGGCATCGCCGCGCGCGCCGATGCGGCCGCCCAGGATCGCATTCGAGGTCGCGTCGCCACGATCACGGACCGCTTCCCCGTTCCGGGCCTGCCGGCAACGCGAATGGCGGCCGACGTTCCCGCGTAGCTTGCTCTGCGCCGATTCCGACGGTGCGTGAAGCGGGGATTCATTGAGCGTCTCAGCCGCACGGGGGATGAGTCGGGGAAGAACGAGCGGTCCGCGTCGCCGGTTCACTCACCGCACGAGTATTCGGCAACGTCGTGACCGATTCACGCACAGGCGGGATGGCTGTGAAGGGTCCCCTAACGGGCGGACGCCCAGGGAAGGGCGCGGGGTGGCTCGACGACCTCGTGGAGCGTGCCGGTCGCGTATCGGTCCAGGAGGCGCAGCTCTTCGCGATAGACGCGGGCCAGCAGCAGCGGCGCGATGAGGCGCTCCACGCGCCCGGACAGCCCGCGGGCGAACCAGCGCGTGTGGATGCGGACGCGGCTGCCGCCGCCCGGCTCGGCGTCGACGGTGAACGTCGTGAGCACGCAGCGGGCGGGGTCCGACTCGATGATCATCCGACCCGGCTGCGGCTCGCCGACACGCATCCGGTAGGAGGTCGCGCGGCCTGCGACGACCACCGTGACCGAGAACACGGTCCCGGCTCCCTCGCCGCCGATCTCCACGGTGAAGTCGCGGAACTGCGCGGGGAGGAAGCTCGGATGATGCTGGCGGTAGTCGCGGATCAGGCGATAGACGTGCGCGGGCGGCGCGTCGATCGTCCGTTCGGCCGCGGTGATGATCTGCATGCGGTCAGGCTCAGGCACCGGCGGCGCGCGCGCATCGGTCTGGAGACGTTCGTGGCCGTACGTCCTTCGGCCGACCCGCCCGGTCGCGCCTGAGAGGACCCTCGGCTATACTCGCGGCGTCCGACCGCTCTGAGTCGAACCTCCAGGAATCAAATGAAACAGCTGACGCCCATGGGGCTCGTCAAGATCATGGCCCAGGTGACCGCGATCATGGTGATCCCCATGGTGGGAGGCGCGGTCGCCGGGATCGTGATCGACATGGCCCTGGGGACCTCGCCCCTTTTCGTGTTGATCGGATTGCTCCTCGGCTCGGCCATCTCGGCCGGCGGCATCTGGTTGCTGATCCGTGCGGGAACGCGCGGCGAGCCGGTGGCGCGGAGCCCGCGCCATGACGGATGATCCGGGCTCGGAGGACGACTCGAGGGAGCCGACGCCGACGCCTTCGGCCGCCAGCTGGGGCCTGGTCTTCGACATCGGCATCCGGATGGGCGTCTCGGTGGCCATCGGCCTCGGAGGCGGACTGCTGCTCGACAACTGGCTCGGGACCCGGCCGATCTTCACGCTGATCGGCATGGTCCTGGGGATCGCGGCGGCGATGTACACGCTCTGGGACGTCGCACGCGACGCAATGAGGAGATAGAAGAAGGCATGAGTCGCCTCCTGATCCCGGCGGCCGCGCTGTTCGCGGTGCTTGGGGTCGTCGCACTCATCGCGATGCCGCAGGACGAGGGCGAGGGCCTGCTCCACGTCTCGATCGCCGCCGAGCCGCTGCTCGAGCTCGGGCCGCTGACCGTCACGAACAGCATGGTCGGCGCGGTCATGGCGTCGGCGATCCTGCTGGTCGCGGCCTGGGCCTTCCTCCGTCATCCGGAGCTCGTGCCGAGCCGCGTGCAGAGCCTGATCGAGTGGCCGATCGAGTGGATCAGCGGCATCGTCGAGGGATCCACGAGCCGCTGGAAGGGCTACGTCGCGCTCGTCATCGGCCTCTTCCTGATGATCCTCATCGCGAACTGGATCGGCCTGCTGCCCGGCGTCGGCACCGTCGGCATCATCGAGCACCACGGCGAGGAGGAGCTGCTCGTGCCGTTCGTGCGTGCCGCCGGCGCCGACCTGAACTTCACGCTGGGCCTGGCGATCATCTCGTTCATCGTCTTCGTGTGGTGGGGCATCCGGATCAACGGCGTGCGCGGGTACCTGCTCGAGCTCGTCGGCGAGCCGCGCTACATGGCGCCGCTCATGTTCCCGATCCACACGATCAGCGAGCTCTCGCGCCTGGTCAGCCTTTCGATGCGGCTCTTCGGCAACGTCTTCGCCGGCGAGGTCCTCATCGGCACGATGCTGGCGCTCACCACCGCCGCGGTCTTCGTCCTGCCGCTCGCCTTCTTCGTGCCCGCCATCTTCCTGGGCCTGGAGCTCCTGTTCGGCGCCGTCCAGGCGCTCGTGTTCGCGCTGCTGACGATGACGTACATCACGATGGCCATCGCCGAGCACGGGAACGGCCATGGCGACGAGCACGGTGAGGAGGGCGCACCGGACGCCCCGCGTCACGCCGACACCCACGAACCCGCTACCGCCTGAACGCAGGCCAATCGATTCGAAGCCTGCCGAACGCAGGCGCAAGTCAGGAGGATCTGATCAAGTGGATTCCAATCTCGCGGCCGGCCTCGCCATGATCGGAGCCATCGGCCCCGGCATCGGCCTGGGCATCGGCTTCAGCAAGGCCATGGAGGCCCTGGGTCGCAACCCCGAGGCGTCGGGCGCGATCTTCGTCCCGTACATCCTTGGCCTGGCACTCACCGAGGCCATCGGCATCTACTGCCTGGTCGTCTCGCTGATCCTGATCTTCGCCACCTGAGGCGGTCGGTGCAGTTCTTCGAGGCTTTCGGAGTCGACCTCCCGAAGCTCCTCTTCCAGATCGCGAACTTCCTGCTGCTGCTCTGGCTCCTGAACCGGTTCCTGTTCAAGGGGGTCGTCCAGATGCTGGACGAGCGCTCGAAGCGGATCGGCAAGGGCCTGGAGGACGCGGAGGCGGCTGCCCGCGACCGCGAGCTGGCTCGCGCCGAGCGTGAGGCCGCCGTGGCCGAAGCGCGCAAGGAGGCGGCGGAGATGCTCGCGAGCGCGAACAAGATCGCGACCGACACCCGCAACGAGATCCTCGAGGAGGCTCGAGCGGAGGCCGAGAAGGTCACCGAGCGTGCGCGTGAGGAGATCAACGCGGAGAAGGAGCGTGCGATGGCCGAGCTGCGCGCCCAGGTCGCGGACCTGGCGCTCGACGCGGCCTCCAAGCTCGTCCGGTCGGACATGAACGCGACGACGCAGCGGCGCCTGGTCGAGGAGTTCCTCGCCGATGTCCCCGGCGAGTCGTCACGGGCGAGGAACTGACCGATGGCGCGGCGTGACACGGCGGCGCGGCGATACGCGGAGGCGGCGTTCGAGATCGCCAGCGCGGATCGCGGCATCGACGACTGGGAGCGCGACCTCGCGCGGCTGCGCGACGCCGTCGCCGACCCGGAGCTTCGGGCCCTCGTCGAGCACCCGGCCGTGCCGTACGCCGACAAGGAGCGCGTGCTCCGTCGGGTCGCGGGGGACGTGCGACCCGAGGCCGCGAACCTCGTCCTGCTGATGGTTCGCCGCGGACGCCCGCGGGCGATCGGTGCGATGGTCGAGCACTTCCGCGCCCTCGTCCGGCGTCACCGTGGCGTGGCCCTGGCGGAGGTTCGGACCGCGCTCGCGCTCGAGCCCGTGCAGCGCGACGCGGTCATCGAGCGCCTCCACGAGCTCACGGGGGATGAGATCGAGATCACCGAGGTGGTCGACGAATCGCTGATCGGCGGCATCACCGTTCGCATCGGCGACCAGCTCTACGACGCGAGCGTGCGGAACCGCCTCGAGCGGCTGCGCGCGCGCCTGACCGCCGTCTAGGCGAAACGGAAGGAAGACAACACACCGATGGCGATCAGATCCGACGAGATCACGTCGATCATCAAGAGCGAGATCAAGGGCTTCGACGCCGGGGCCGACGTCAGTGGCGTCGGCACGATCGTCGAGGTGGGCGACGGCATCGCCCAGGTCTTCGGGCTCTCCGGCGCCCTGGCGCAGGAGCTCCTGGAGTTCCCGAACGGGATCATGGGGATGGCCTTCAACCTCGAGGAGGAGACGGTCGGCGCCCTGATCCTCGGCGACTACACGTCGCTGAAGGAGGGCGACCAGGTCAAGACGACCGGCCGGATCGTCGAGGTCCCGGTCGGCGACGCCCTCATCGGCCGCGTCGTGAACCCGCTCGGTGAGCCGCTCGACGGCAAGGGCCCGATCGAGACGAAGAGCACGCGACCCATCGAGCGGATCGCGCCGGGCGTCATCGTGCGCCAGCCGGTGGACACGCCGGTGCAGACAGGCATCAAGGCGATCGACTCGATGATCCCGATCGGTCGTGGCCAGCGCGAGCTGATCATCGGCGACCGGCAGACCGGCAAGACGGCGATCGCGGTCGACACGATCATCAACCAGAAGGGCCAGGATCTCATCTGCATCTACGTCGCGATCGGCCAGAAGCAGTCGACGGTCGCAAACGTCGTCGCCCAGCTCGAGGAGGCGGGCGCGATGGAGCACACGATCGTCGTCT
>CBFGTN010000046.1:0-15438 GCA_965652075.1 uncultured bacterium | reverse complement strand
GCTTCCGATACAAGAAGACGAAGGCGCGCCAGGTCCAGAGCCGGATCAAGCAGCTGGACCGCATGGAGCGCGTCGAGGTCCGCTCGACGAAGGTTCGGTCGGTCAAGTTCCGTTTTCCGCAGCCGTCGCGCTCGGGCCGGACGGTGATCACGCTCGAGAACGTCGCCAAGCGCTACGGCGAGACGGTCGTCTACGACGGGGATCTGGACCTGAGCCTCGAGCGGGGGCAGCGCGTCGCCCTCATCGGTCCGAACGGCGCCGGCAAGTCCACGCTGCTCAAGATGCTCGCCGGCGTGCTCGAGCCCGATGCGGGTGAGCGGACGCTCGGGTCGAACGTCCGCGTCGCGTACTTCGCACAGCACCAGATCGACGCGCTCACCCCGAACAACACGGTGTTCGACGAGCTGAACGACGCCGCGCCGACGATGCCGACCGCCGAGGTGCGCCGGCTGCTCGGCGCGTTCCTGTTCAGCGGAGACTCGGTCGACAAGAAGGTCGGCATCCTCTCCGGCGGTGAGCAGACGCGGCTGGCGCTCGCCAAGCTGCTGGCCGATCCGGCGAACCTGCTCTGCCTGGACGAGCCGACGAACCACCTCGACATCCAGTCGCGCGACGTGCTCGAGGACGCGCTCAACGCCTTCACCGGCACGATCGTGCTCATCACGCACGACCGATACCTGATCCGCAGCGTCGCCAATGCCATCGTCGAGGTCGATGCCGGGCACGCGACCCTGTACCCGGGCGACTTCGAGTACTACGCCGCCAAGCGCGGCGTCGACATCGAGACGCGCGGAGCCGTGGAGGGTGCCCGCATGACGCCCCGCGGGACGGTCGCGGCGACGCCGAGGCCCCGGGAGACCGCACGCGCCGCCGCGGAGCGTCGCCGGCAGGAGGCCGAGGCACGGAACGCGCGAAGCGGCAGGACCCGCGAGCTGCGACTCGCCCTCGAGCGCGCCCGTGCCGAAGCGGCCACGGCGCGCCAGGAGGTCGCGGAGGCGGGCGAGCGGCTCGCCGATCCGGCGACGTACGGCGACCCGGCCATGGTCCGCGACCTCGTCGCGCGGCACAACGCCGCGCTCGACCGCATCCCCGGGCTCGAGGACGACGAGCGGCGTCTCGCCGAGGAGCTGGAGGCCGCCGAAGCGGCGACCGCGCCGGCGTGACGGGGCGGGGGCCCAACCCGTCCGGAGGCGCGCTGGGGGCGGGGCTGATCATCGTCGCGGCGCTGTGCTTCGGCACGCTCGGGCCGATCACTCGGTTCGCCGAGGACGCGGGAGTCGGCTCACTGGCGCTCGTCGCGTGGCGAGCGGGCATCGGCGCGACCGCCGCGCTGCTGCTCCTCGCCGTCCTGGCGGTCGCAGCCGGCCGTCGCCCGCAGGATCCGCGCGTGATCCCGGCCCGCCAGCGCTGGTTCCTCGTCGCCGGCGCCGGAGCCAACCTCGTGCTCAACCTCGCCATGTTCATCGCGTTCGTGCGAATCGAGATCGGGCTCTCGCTCCTGCTGTTCTACATGTTCCCCGCATTCGTGGCCGCGGCATCGGTGCTCCGGTTCGGAGAGCGCCTCGACGGCCTGCGCTGGGCGGCGCTCGCCCTCTCGATGCTCGGGCTCGTCCTCACCCTCGCCGGAGCGGGTGACCTCGGTGACGTGGATGCGCTCGGCATCGTGCTCTCGGTGCTGGCGGCCTTCGCCCAGGCGTTCTACGTCCTCGCCGCTCGCCATGGCTTCCCGGACATCGAGCCCATCGAGGCGTCGGCCTCGACGATGGGCCTGGCCGCGATCGGCTACGTGGCCATCGCGCTCGTCACCGGCCAGCTCGCCGCGCTCGGCGCCCCGCTCGCGTCGGGCGAGGCGCTGGCGTCGGTGGTGGCCGCAGGCATCGTCGGCGCGGCGATTCCCACCCTGTGCTTCATCATCGGCATCCGGCTGCTCGGCGCGCCACGTGCTGCCATCCTCGCCACGCTCGAGCCGGTCGTCGGCGTGACCCTCGCGGCCGTCCTGCTGAACGAGCGGCCCGCGCCGATGCAGATCGCCGGTGGCGCGCTCATCCTGCTGGCGGCCGTGCTCCTCCAGGTCGGTGGCTCCGGCGCTGCCGAGCACGAGGCCGTCGCCGCGTGAGGGTGGTCCGCGTCACGTGGGCGCAGGCGCTGGCCTGGAGGATGCGGCGGCAGCTGCTCGATCCGCTCGGCCGCCTCCCCGTCGACGCGGTCGTCCACAGGCTCGGAGCCGTCCAGGCGCAGGTCGCCTCGTCAGCGGAGCTCGCGATCCGCGTGCGCCGGCAGTCCTCGCGAGCGGGCGAGATGGCGCGGGCGCTTCGTGACGGGCGGCTGGTCAAGACGTGGGCGATGCGCGGGACGCTCCACCTGCTCACGCCCGACGAGGGCGGCGCCTTCCTCGCGCTCATGGCCGCGGGTCGCTCCTGGGAGCGGCCGAGCTGGGTGAAGTACTTCGGCGTGAACCCGACCCAGATGGATCGGCTGCGCCGCGTCGTGCGCGAGGCGATCGCCGAGCGGGCATTGACGCGTGAGGAGCTCATCGCGGCGGTCGGGCGGCGACGCGGCTTCAGGGCCATGGCCGAGGGGATGCGGTCCGGCTGGGGGACGCTCCTCAAGCCGATCGCCTGGCAGGGCGACCTCGTCTTCGGCCCCAGCCAGGCGAACCGGGTGACCTTCACGACACCAGAGGCCGCGAGCGACCGCTGGACCGGCCTGCCGGATCCCGATTCCGCCGCCCGGACCGCGATCCGCGCCTACCTCGGGGCGTACGGGCCGGCAACGCTCCAGGCCTTCTCCGACTGGGTGGCCGGCGGCTGGTTCAGCAAGGGCCGGATGCGCGGGTGGTTCACGGACCTCGGCGACGAGCTCGCCGAGGTGGACATCGACGGCGAACGCGCCTGGATCCTCGCCGAGCATGCCGACGAGCTCTCCGCGACACGGCCGACGAGCGCGGTGCGGCTGCTGCCGGGTTTCGACCAGTACGTCCTCGGTCCGGGCACGAAGGACGGACGCGTCACGCCGTCGGCGCGCCGCACGGATGTCAGCCGGACGGCGGGCTGGATCTCGCCGGTCGTCGTGGCCCAGGGCGTCGTCCGTGGGACGTGGGAGCTGGACGGCAGCGAGCTGCGCGTGGCGTGGTTCGACGAGGCCGGACCGCTCCCCCGGGCCGCGTTGACGGCGGAGGCCGACCGCCTTGGCGGAATCCTGGGCCTTGACCTCAAGACGACGACGCGGAGGGTCGGGGCTACCTCGCCATGAACGAGGCGTGCACGGCCTGAGCCGCCGAGGCCGCCGAGGCGAGGGGAACTTCGGCCCACACCACGCGCAGGCCCTCCTCGTCGAACGCTCCCTCGCCGTGTGCCGGCAGGGGGAGCAGCTCCGGCGTCAGGCCGGCGGGTCCCACGAGGCTGATCCGCGCCATCCGATCCTTGCGATCGACCGCCAGCATCAGGACGCCGTCCTCGGGACGTGAGGACGGCCGGACCACGGTCTGAGGAGCGGCATCGTCGAGGGCGCGGACGACGAGCCGCAGCTTGCCGCGGCGCGCGCGCCGAACCGCGACGGGGTGGACGACCTCGGCGCCCATCTCGGCCAGCAGCTCGAGCTGGAGCGCGTCGACCTCCGGCAGGAACCGGGCGGCCGGCACCAGGTGCGGATCGGCCTCGAGCACGCCTCCCACGTCCTTGAACAGCTCGCAGCGGGCGGCGCGCAGGGCGACGGCCAGGGCGACCGCCGACAGGTCGGTTCCGCCGCGACCGAGGGTCGTCAGCTCACCGTGCGTCCCGACGCCCTGGAAGCCGGCGACGACCGGCACCAGGCCCTCCCCCAGCGCCGCGCGAAGCGGACGCGACAGCACCCGCCTCACCTCGGCGCCGAGGTGCGCGGCGGCCGTACGGATCCCGGCCTCGGCGCCCGAGAACGAGCGAGCCGGGATGCCTCGCGCCTGGAGCCCGAGCGCGAAGAGCGCGGCGGACAGCGCCTCTCCGGTCGCGAGGGCCCGGTCGGCCTCCCTGGCGAGGCCGGATTCCGCGTCCTGCGTCGGCTCGCGGAGCATCGACCCCTCGTCCGGCAGGAGCACCCGGGCGGCGCCGAGGATCGTATCGGTGACACCCTCGAAGGCACTGACCACCACGACCGGCCGGTGGCCGGCGTCACGCTGTCGTTCGACGACGCCGACGGCCTCCGCGATGTCCTGCGGGCGGCGCAGCACGGACCCACCGAACTTGTCGACCACCACCTCCGGCTCGGGTCGTGGCACGCGACGGGTCCTCAGCCGGTCGACGTCGAGACGAGATCGGCGACGTCGCCTCGCGGAAGCGGTCCACCCTCGCGGACGATCTCGTGCACCTCGTCGAGCGAGCGGATGACCCGAACGTCGCTCGGCACCGGCTCGTCGGAGGGGGTGATGTTGATGCCCTCGGTTCGGTCCAGCCAGGCGGCGTCCATTCCCGCCGCCCACGCTCCCCGGACGTCGGCGCGGTACGAGTCCCCGACCATGAGCGCGTCGTCGGGAGCGACGCCCGCGGCGTCGAGGGCCATTCGGAAGAACGCGGGGTTGGGCTTGGCGACACCGACCGCGCCGGACGGAAGGACGAAATCGAGGTATCGGTCCAGCTCGAGGCCGGCCATGATCTCTCGGAGGTTCGAGCCCCAGTCGCTGACGACACCGACGCGGACGTCCAACTCGCGGACGGATCGCAGCATCGGCTCGACGTCGGGATAGAGCTCCCAGGCATCGGCGGTGAACTGGCTGGACTGCAGGAAGTCGAGGACATCGGCGCGGGCCTCGACGCCCAGGCGGTCGAGGATGATGCTGTGGTATCGACGCCAGTAGTCGTCGATCCTGGCGTCATCGGTCCAGGTGTCGTTCCCCGGCCGGTGATACTCGTCCCAGAACCAGCGGTCGCCCTCGTCCCACATGGCCTGCATCTCGTCCTCGGTGATCGTGCGGCCGTCGTCGACGAGCGCCTCGGACAGGACCTCGGCAAGGGATCGACGCGGCGTGAGCAGCGTGAAGCCCGCGTCGAGGCACAGCAGGCGGTAGCTCATGGCGTCCCACGGTAGCGCACTGCCGCGGGAGCGGTGATGAGCGGCGGCACGACGTTCGCGCCGCCGCCCGACCGTCAGCGGCCGAAGTTCGCCGGGAACTGAGCCACGATGCCGTCGCTCAGCATGTCGGCCATGCCGAGGATCGCGAGGTGTACCTTGTCATACGCGGCGATGTCGTCGGCGTACCTGCCCTCGAGCCGCGCAAGGGCCTCCTCGAGCGTCAGGTCGAGGTGCTCGCGCATCATCGCCTGCATCTCGCCGAGCTCCCAGTTCCGCGGATTCGCGTCGGCGAGGAAGGCGGCGATCTCGTCGCCATTCGCGTACCACGCCGCCCTGGCCTCTCCGACGGCGGTCGCGTCGCCGGCCTTCGCGGCCGCCAGAAGATCGGCCGCCCCGGCAATGTGCTCCCGAAGGAGCGCGCTCAGCGCCTCGCCGGCCTCCTCGCCGTAGAACGGCTTGATCGCGTCGCCGATGTCGTCCTGGTTGCGCAGCAGCCTGTCGACGGCGGCGGAGGTGTCGGGGAGGTCATCGGCGACCGAGACGATCACCATCCGCGTCCACACGATGTGGTCTTCCCACAGCTTCCGCATCGCGTCGTGGAGGGCCGTGCGGCTGGCACGGGAGGCCGCGGAGACAGTCGTGTCATGGCCGTGATGCGAGCTCGGGGCGAGCGCGACGGCGAGCGCGCCGATGATCAGCGCCGCCAGCGCGACGAGCAGCAAGCGCTGCGGTCGAATGGCAAGGGGACGATTCATGAGCGGGGGTCCTCCAGGGATCGGGCGCGTCGTCACCCTTCGGTGACGATGACCACGCCCTGCATGTCGTTGGGATGGAACGAGCAGTCGTAGCGATGCTCACCGGCCCCGGTGAACGTGAAGCTCACGCTCTCGCCCGGCGCCAGGGTCAGCTCATCGCCGCCGTCGTCGAGCAGGCGCACGTTGTGGGTGAAGTTGTCGCTGTTCGTCCACGTCACGGTCGTGCCGTCCGGGACCGTGATGGCCGCCGGCTCGAACTTGTACGACGGCGGCAGGTCCACGTGATCGGTGGCGACCGGCTCGGCCGCCTCCTGCGGCGCGCAGGCCGCGAGGAGGATCACGATCCCGAGCAGCGACCCCGCGATCGGCAGGAGGCGGCGAGACATCAGGCGCGGCCCTCGCCGGTGCGCAGGGCGGCCGTCACGCCACGCGTGGCGGCGACGAAGACGAGCACGAACGCGAGCAGGTCGAGAACCTCGCTGATCGTGTGCGCGAACAGGAAGACGGTCCAGTCGAGGTGGTAGGTCAGATAGCTGATCTCGGCGGCCGCGAAGAGCGTGAAGGCCCAGCCGAGCAGCGGCATGCCGCTCCCGAAGCTGCGCCATGCGAAGTAGGCGCCGATCGCGAACGCGGTCAGGTGGATGAACATGAAGACCGGCGCGGGAATCTGGTTGATGAAGTCGCCAATGGGCATTGCGAGTACCTCCAACGGTGTTTGTATCGCTAGTCACTATTAGAGATACACCGCCCGTCGCGGGGTGTCAACTCTATCGCTAGCGAACGCATGTGATAGAGTGCGGCGCATGATCGATGTCCGAGCCGATGACCTCGCCGCCCTGCGCCTGCTGGACGAGCCCGTGCGCCGCCGGCTCTACGACTGGGTGGCGGCTCAGGACGAGCCGGTCGGCCGCGAGCAGGCCGCCTCCGCGACCGGCATCTCGCGCGCCCTCGCGACCTTCCACCTCGACAAGCTCGCCGATGCCGGGCTGCTCGAGGCTTCCTACCGCCGCCTGACCGGACGCGTCGGTCCCGGGGCGGGCCGCCCCGCCCGCGTCTATCGGCGCGCCGATCGGGAGTTCAGCATCAACGTCCCGGCGCGCCGCTATGGGCGCGCCGCCGACCTGTTCGCCACCGCGCTGGAGCGAATGGGGGACGGTGGCCCACCGATCGAGCTCCAGGACGCGGCCCACGAGATGGGACGGCGCCTGGCGGTCGGCGTTCGCAGTCGATCCGGTCGCGCCCGGCTGGTCCGGGCCCTCGAGAACGGCGGATACGAGCCGGTCACCGATGCCCACGGCACGATCCGTCTGAGGAACTGCCCGTTCGACGCGCTCACCGATGCGCACCGGCCACTCGTGTGCGGCACGAACCTGGCCCTGGCGACGGGGCTGGCCGCGGGGGCCGGCGCCGCCGGCCTCGAGCCGGTCATGGATCCGAGTCCCGGGTTCTGCTGCGTCGCTTTCAGGCCACAACCCGCCGCCTGACAGTCCCGAGCCCCGATCAGGGCGGCGCCGGACTCACCTTCGTGCGGTGGCGGGCAGGCGCGCGAGCGCCGGATCGGCCGGATGGAGCTCCACCAGCCCGTCGCGCTGCATGGCGCGCAGGGCGCCGCGCACGGCCTCCTCGTCGTGAGCCCCGAGCGGCATCGCGAACGATGCCCAGTCCTCGCCGGGGAGATCGCGGAGGCGATCGAGGATCCGGCCGCGCAGCCATCGCGTCGACATCGCGAACGCCGGCTCGCGCCGCGCGGCTCGCCGGGGCGACGAGCGGGCTCCCACCGATCGGCACCACGCGCGGACGGGGCACGCCTCGCAGCGCGGCTCGGGTTTGCAGACGGTCGCGCCGAGGTCCATGACCGCGTGCGTCCAGTCGGCGGGCCGCTGCGACGGCACCGCCGCGTCGGCCACCGCCTGCAGCTCGCCCGGTCGAGCTCCATCCGATCCGGTGAGCCGGGTGAGGACGCGGCGGACGTTCGTGTCGACCGGCCCGACCGCCCGCCCGAACGCCAGCGCCGCGACCGCCCGCGCCGTGTACGGCCCGACCCCGGGTAGCCGTTCCAGCGTCGCAAGATCATCGGGGACGCGCCCTGCATGCTCGTCCACGATCGCGCGAGCGGCCCGCTGGAGGTTGACTGCGCGCCGGTTGTAGCCGAGCCCGCGCCAGGCACGCAGCACGTCCGCCGGCGGCGCCGCCGCCAGGGCGCCGACGGTCGGAAACCGATCCAGGAACGCCGACCACGCCGGGCCGACGCGGGCGATCTGCGTCTGCTGCGCCATGACTTCCGAGACGAGGATGGCGTAGGGGTCGGTCAGCCCGCGGAAGGGAAAGCCGCGACCCCGAGCGTCGTACCAGGCCAGGATGGCCGTTTGGGCGGGGGCGGGGACTGCGGCCGGCGGCATCGCCAGACGATACCCCGCGGCTGGTCGGTGGGCCGCCTCGCCGCGGCTACAATCGGGCCGTGGCGATCAACCTCCAGGTCAACGATCCGCTCCCGTCCGTCGGTCTGCGCGCCACCGACGGCTACCTGCTCAACCTGCGCAGCTTCGTGACGAAGCAGCCGGCGCTGGTGCTGTTCTTCGGCGCCCCGACCCTCAAGGGCGCCGCGCGCAGGAAGGGCACGCAGGCGATCGAGGCGCTCGTCGCCGGCCACGACCGGCTCCGCGAGGCAGGCATCGCGGTGGCGGCCGTCAGCACCGACTCCGAGCAGCAGCAGGCGGACTACGCCAAGCGCCTGGAGCTGCCGTTCCTCATGCTCAGCGACGAGCGGCGCTCCGCCGTCGTCCTGCTCGGGATCGAGACCGTCGCGGAGGGCGCCAACGTGAACGTGGCGCGGCCGGTCGCGTTCGCCGTCGACGCCGACGGGTACGTGCGCGCGATCTTCGACCCGGTCTCGCCGGAGGCGCTCGTCGACGGGGCCATTCGCGCGCTGTCCGTGCCGATTCCGGCGGCCGCCGAGGACGCCCCCGCGGGCTCGTAGGGCCCTCGACGATGCGCGCGGTGCGCCTCGACGCGCCCGGAGCCCCGCTGCTGCTCGTCGACGTCCCGACGCCGGAGCCGGGCGGCACCGAGGTTCGTGTCCGGGTCGCCGCGTGCGGGGTCTGTCACACCGACCTCCACATCGTCGACGGCCGGCAGGCCCGCGTCGAGCTGCCGCTCATCCCGGGACACGAGGTCGCGGGCTGGATCGACCTGATCGGCCCCGAAGCCGCCGGGCCCCTGGCCGCCGCGGGCCTCGCGGTCGGCGATCCGGTGGTCGTCTTCGGCGGCTGGGGCTGCGGCGAGTGCCGCGAGTGCCGGGCGGGCGAGGAGCAGCGATGCCGGAGCGGCCGATCGCCCGGATTCCAGGCCGACGGCGGCTACGCCGAGGCGATGCTCGTCCCGCATCCGCGGCACCTCGTCGCGATCGGCTCACTCGACCCGGTCGCCGCCGCGCCCTTGGCCGATGCGGGCCTCACATCGTTCCGTGCCGTGCGCCGCACGGAGCGATGGCTGAAGACCGCCGAGCGAATCCTCGTCATCGGCTGCGGCGGGCTCGGCCAGTTCGCCCTCCAGCACCTGCGCCAACGGCCACGAGGGCGCGAGCTGTTCGTTGCCGCCGCGGACCGATCCGCGGCGCGCATCGAGCGCGCCACCGCCCTGGGAGCGGACGCGACGTTGATCGACCCGGATGCCGGAGCCGTGCACGGCGCCCTGAGCGGAGCTGCCGATGTCGTGCTCGACTTCGTCGGCACGGATGAGACGCTGGCTCTGGCAGCCGCGACGGTCGCTCCCGGCGGCGTCGTGATGCTGGTCGGCGAGGCGGGAGGGACGGTGCCCTTCGGGTTCGAGCGGCTCGCGGTCGAGGCGTGGCTGACGACGACGGCGTGGGGATCGGTCCGCGAGCTCGGCGAGGTGGTCCGCCTCGCGCGGATCGGACGGCTTGAAAGCCAGGTCGAGGCGATGGATCTCGCGGACGCCGCGATCGCGCATGAACGCGTCCGTTCAGGCGACGTGGCCGGCCGGCTCGTGCTGGTGCCGGGCTCGCCGGGCTGAGGGTCAGTCGCCGAACAGCCGGCCGAGGAGGCCGGGCTCGTCCGCCTCGCGCACGAAGAACGGCGTCGCGGTCGCCTCGTACTCGTCGCGCAGCGCGGGAGCCCGCAGGTCGGTGACGGCGAGCAGCCGCCGCGAGCCGAGGTGCTCAGTGGCGATGGCGTGGAGGCGATTGCGGACCGCATCGAACTCGCCGAGCCCCGCCCTCGGCTCGAGCTGGATGCCGGCGGTCCAGGCGTCCCCGGCCCGGAGCAGCCACGCGGTCCGGACCTGCGGGAGGTCGACGAGCGCGGCTCGCAGCTCCGAGCCGAACGGCTCCGGCACGGCCCCGGGAGGAGCGAGCGTCGGCGTGCCGCCGACCGGCCGCCTGGCGCGGAGCGCATCCGGGCGGTTCGGATCGATGCCCGCGGCGAGGAACGGGAGGACGCCGACGGCCACCTCGAGCTCGGTCGGAGCTCCGGGGTCGACGACGACTCGCTCGTGGGCGGCCTCCGCGAGCTCGAAGAGGTCCCGCGACGGCAGCCGCACGAAGTCGCTGCCGGGCGGCCCGTGTGCCTCCAGCACCCCCTGGTCGGAGAAGGCTGCGATGAACCGCTCCCCGGCGTCGTCGACGCCGTGACGGTAGGCGTCGGCCGCGAGCGCGCGCGGATCCGGGCGCGCGCCGGACGATGACCGGATCGGGACGAGCAGGTCGACGTCGAGGAGCGCGTCGAGGCGCGGCGCCTCCGAGCCGGGCCGGGCCTCCGTCATGCGGCGGACACCGGCGCGAGCTTGGCGAGCCCCAGGTCGATGCGCGCCAGCGAGCGCTCGCGGCCCACGAGCTCGAGCGACGCGAAGAGCGGGGGCGAGATCGTTCGCCCCGTCACCGCGACGCGCAGCGGTGAGAAGAAGTCCCCCGCCTTCATGCCCGCGGCATCGGCCGCCTCACGGAAGCGCAGCTCGAGGAGCTCGGCGCCGAAGTCCGGCTCGCCGATGTCGGTGACGACCGCGCGCGCGCCCTCCAGCGCGGCGATGGCCTCCGACGGCCCGCCCTTCTTCGGAAACAGCAGCTCCGGCGCATACCAGGACGCCACGACGCCGTCCGGCTCCCAGGCGAAGCGGAGGAGCTCGGAGGCGTCACCGAGCCGGACGAGACGCTCCTTCACCAGCGGGATCATCCGCAGCAGGTCCGCGTCGGCGACCGCGTCGGGAATCCACGGCCGCAGGCGGAGCGCCAGCTGCTCATCGCTCAACGCGCGGATGTAGACGCCGTTGAGGTGGTCGAGGCGGTCGCGATCGAAGACGGCGCCGCCCTTGTGGACCTTCGCGACCTCAAAGCGCTTCGTGAGCTCGTCGAGGCTGAAGATCTCCTCCTCCGTGCCCGGAGACCAGCCCAGGAAGGCGATGAAGTTCACGAACGCCTCGGGCAGGTAGCCCTGCTCCCGGTAGTCGGCGACCGCCGTCTGCGTCTTGCGCTTGCTCATCTTCGACCGATCGGCGTTCAGGATGAGCGGGATGTGACCGAACCGCGGCTCGCGGTAGCCAAGGGCCCGGATCAGCGCGATGTGCTTCGGAGTGTTCGAGATGTGGTCCTCGCCGCGGATGACGTGGGTGATCTCCATCTCCTGGTCGTCGATCACGACGACGAAGTGATACAGCGGCATCCCGTCGGTCCGCACGATGATGAAGTCGCCGAGCAGCGCGTTGTCGAACTCGACCTCGCCGCGGATCAGGTCGTCGAAGCGGATCGTCTCCGGCTCGACCTTGAATCGGATCGCCGCCGGCCGGCCCGCTGCCTCGAGCTCCGCGCGCTCCGCATCGGTCAGGTTCAGGCAGCGCCGGTTGTAGCGAGGGGCCTCCTTGCGCGCCTCCTGCTCCCGCCGGACCGCCTCGAGCTCCTCCGGCGTGCACCAGCAGCGATAGGCCGCGCCGCCGGCAAGCAGCCGATCGGCCTCACGGGCATAGAGCTCCATGCGCGCGCTCTGGCGGTACGGCGCATGGGGACCGACGTCCTCGCCGCCCGCGACCTGCGGGCCCTCGTCCCAGCTGATCCCGAGCCAGTGCAGGCCGTCGATGATGTCGCGCTCGAACTCGGGGGTGCTTCGCGCGACGTCGGTGTCCTCGATCCGCAGCACGTACGTGCCGCCAGAGTGTCGCGCGGTCAGGTAGTTGTAGAGGCTCGTCCGGGCCGTCCCGATGTGCAGGGGCCCGGTCGGGCTCGGCGCCATCCGCACGCGCATCGCGCTCTCCATGCGATCGATGCTAGCAGCGGCCCCGATCTCGCACCGGCGGCGTGCCGACTACGCTACGCCGATGCACCGCGCCGTCGCCATCGCGCTGCTCCTGGCGGCATGCTCCGAGCCCGCGGCACCGACGCCGTCCGACCCCATCTCGTCCCCCGGGCCATCGACCGAATCCGCGGGCGCGCGGTCATCGGCCGGGTCGCCGAGCGCGCCGCCGTCGGAGGGAGCGGCAGCGTGGGAGGTCCTGCCCGACGCGCCGTTCGCGCGCCTGGAGATGGCGGTCGCCGCGCACCGGGGCCGCATCTGGCTCGCGGGCGGGCTGTCGCCGCTCGGCGACGCGCTGACCGACGTGGACATCTTCGATCCGGCGAGCGGCGACTGGAGCGACGGCCCGGCGCTGCCCGTGCCGCTCCACCACGCGGCGCTCGTGTCCGATGGCGACCGGCTGGTCCTCATCGGCGGCTCGCTCGGGGCGCAGTCGAACCTGCCGAGCGACCTGGTCTTCGTGCTGACCGATCCGGCGACCGGGTGGCAGGAGGGTCCGAGCCTGCCCGAGGCGCGCACGGCGGGAGCCGCCGCCTTCGATGGGGAGCGGATCGTATTCGCGGGCGGCAGGAACCGCGACGACGCCGCGACGGCGGACGTCTTCGCGCTGGACGGCGACGCCTGGCAGCGGATCGGGGCCATGGCGCACGCGCGTGAGCACCTGGCCGCGACGTCGGACGCAGCCGGCACGGTCTGGCTGCTCGGGGGCCGCCAGGGCGGCCTGACGAACAACATGGCGCACGTCGAGGTCGTGCGGTCGGCATCGATCGAGCTGATCGGCGCGGTGCCGACTCCCCGCGGTGGGGTCGGCGCGTTCTACACCGAGCGCTACGGCGCCTGCCTGACCGGTGGCGAGGCACCCGACCGGGCATACACCGTCGTCGAGTGCGTGGACGCGGATGGGACGATCACCACCCTGGCCGCCCTGAACGAGCCGCACCACGGGCACGGCGCGGCGGTGGTCGACGGCGTGGCGTACGTCCTGCTCGGCGGTCCCAAGCCGACGCTCAGCGCCGACTCGACGGTCGAAGCCCTGAGGCTTCCGTGAGCCGATGTTCCTGACCGGCACGATCCTCAACGTCGTCGCCGTGCTCGTCGGCACCCTGATCGGCGTCGTCATCGGCAATCGCATGCCGCCACGCATCCAGCGAACACTGACCGACGGGCTCGGCCTGTTCGTGCTCGTCCTGGGCGTGGCGATGGGGAGCCTCGCGCTCGTCGACCCCACCGCGCTTCCCGGCGACGAGCTGGCGGTACTCGCCGCGGTGCTGGCCGGGGGTGCGATCGGCGAGCTCCTGCGGCTCCAGGACGGGCTCGACGCGCTCGGCGGTTGGTTCCAGCGCCGCCTTGCCCGCGAGGGCGAGCCGAGCAGGATCGCCGAGGCGTTCATCACCGCATCGCTCGTGTTCTGCGTCGGCCCGCTGACGATCCTCGGCTCCATCGAGAACGGCCTCACCGGCGACATCCGCCTGCTCGCCGTCAAGTCCCTCCTGGACGGCGTGGCGAGCATCGCGTTCGCCGCGGCGCTCGGCTGGGGCGTCGCACTGGCGGCCATCACCGTCTTCGTCATCCAGGGGGCGATCGCCGGCGGCGCATTCCTGATCCGCGACGTGATGGACGAGCGCACGATCCTCGTCGTGAGCGCGGCGGGCGGCATCCTGCTTCTCGGCGTCGGCCTCCGGCTGCTCGAGCTGCGCGAGGTGCGCGTCGCGAGCTTCCTGCCGGCGCTCGTGCTCGCTCCCCTGTTCCTCCGCGTCGGCGACGCGATCCGGGGCGTCCTTGGCTGACGCCGGGCGTCAGGTCAGGCGGAAGACCGCGCGCACGTCTCCGACGAGATCGCCACGCGGGTCGACGATCGCCGGATCCTCGTAGTCGAGGAGGGAGTCCGCCAGCGGGTCCGTGGCGAGGCCCAGCTGGCGCAGGACCGCGATGCTGGCCGCATCCCCGGCACGCCGCGCCTGGTTGCCGTCCTCGACCTTGCCGGCGATCCCCATTGGTCCGTCCCCGAACGGCGCGCCGCTCGGCAGCGTTCCAGGCGGGAGGGCCATCGCAAGCACGCCCTCGGCGCCGCCCTTCGACACGATCCGCTTCGGGAATGCGCGCATGAGCGCGGTGTCGAGCCGCCGGCGCTCGCCTCCGACGAGCTCGGGGTGCTCCATCATCGCGTCGCGGATGCGGGTCAGCGCCGAGCGCAGCGGCGGGTCCGCCACCGACGACGGGTCCGCCAGACGGGCGTAGGCCGTCGCCAGCCCCCGGAGCGGCATCCCGAAGCACACGACGCCGCAGCCATCGGTCGCAGTCGCGATCTCCTCGATCGGCACGTCGGACAGGGCGGACATCGTCTCGAGCGCGAGGCGCTGCACCGGGTGGTCGGGATGCCAGTACGTGTCGAGCGGCCACCCGGAGGCCTTGGCGAAGAGGACCATGCCGGCGTGCTTGCCGGAGCAGTTGCCCCGCAGGACGGTCGGCTTCTCCCCGTCGCGCAGCAGCCGGTGCGCCGTCTCGGTGTCGTAGGGAGCGTGAACCTCGTTCTGGAGGACCGAGCTGGTCAGGCCCGCGCGGCGCAGGATCTCCTGGACGAGGCGGACGTGGCGGTCCTCGCCGGAGTGGCTGGCGGCCATGATCGCCAGCGCATCGGTCCCGAGCCCGTACTCGTCGAACCGTCCGGAGGCGACGAACGGAGCGAGCTGGAAGGGCTTGGCGGTCGACCGGGCGAAGGCGAACTGCTCGGGGTCACCGGCGGACGCGAGGAGCTTGCCGTCGGGTGCGACGACCGCGATTGACCCTCGATGGACCGACTCGACTCGCCCTCCACGGGTGACCTCCACCAGCGCAGGCGGCGCGGCGGCCGACCGCCGTGGCGATCGGCCCGTGGTGGGCACCGGGGCCAGGATGGTCCGCGGTTAGCCGCCGGTGCTCTGTCCGGCCGGCTGGCCCTCGCGCTGCTCGGCGGGCTGCTCCTGCTGGCGGTCGCCCTTGCTGAAGATGCTGCCGCCACCGCCCGCGTTGCCACTCGCGCGCGCGGGCTGCTGCGGGGCACCCGGAGCGGGGGCGACGGGCCGGGCTCCCGGCTCGCGGGTCATCGTGACGCCGCCCTCCCAGTGGGCGCCCTCCTTCACGACCAGGACCTGCGTCTTGATGCTGCCCTTGACGCGACCGGTCGAACCGATCTCGAACCGTCCGCCGCAGTCGACGTCGCCCTCGTAGTCGCCGTTGACGATCACGTTGTGGGCCTTGATGGCGCTGCGGACGCGTGCCTGCGGGCTGATGATCAGCGTTCCCTGGCACTCGATCTCGCCCTGCGCCTCGCCCTCGATCCGCAGGTCGCGGTCACTGACGTACTT